>JAYVRW010000333.1:0-12870 GCA_043775925.1 Blastocatellia bacterium | reverse complement strand
ATTTAGGCTGCTTGCCTGGGTTTAGTTTTTTTCATCAAAAACTAGAATACGCTATTTTCTCTTTTTTTCTATTTCCACAACTTTCGATACTAACTCAATCTGTTTGCCGACATTGCCTTCAAATAACACGTTGTCGGGCAGGACTACGGCGGCGCGTCCGCCCGGTTGCAGGCCGCGATAAATGTGCTGCAAAAAGCAAAACTGTTTATTGCTGGTCGGGAAGGTGAAATCATCGCGCGAAGGCAAGCCGCCGCCTTTTTTCGTACCAAACGGCGGATTGGTCAGAAAGAGCGAAGCTTTCGGCAACGCTGCGCCTTCGGGTGAAAGCGTGTCGCCATAACGAATGCCCGCCGCGCCTGGGTCAGATTCCAGCCCGTGCAACATCAGATTCATCAGCGCGAGGCGGTGCGTATCCTGCACGTGTTCCATTCCATAAAACGTGTTGCGGGCGTGTTTCTTTTGCTCGCTTTCAGTCCATTCGTCAGGCTTGGCATGTGCGCGGATGTAGCGATTCGCCGCGATCAAAAATCCGCCTGTGTCTGCCGCCGGGTCTTGAATGATGTCCTTGAGCGTCGGTTGCATCACCGCGACCATCGCATCAATCAACGCACGCGGCGTGAAATATTGCCCCGCGCCGGATTTCTTTTCGTTGGCATTTTTTTCGAGCAAGCCTTCATACAAATCGCCGAGGCCTTCTTCTTTCGCGCTGTACCAATCCAGCTTGTCAATTTCGGCTACGAGCGTGGAAAGCGTGGCGGGCTTTTTGATAAACGAACTGGCATTGGCAAAGATTTCCTTGACCAGCATCGAACCATTTGAGCCGAGATGAATCAGCAGGATTTTGTAAAACTCCAGGCGTTCAGGCGCGGCTTTGTTTTCTAAATCTGTCCAACGATAGTTTTCAGGAAGTTGGTCTTCGGTGCCCGTTTCCTTCGCCATTTTCAGGAATAGCAGGTAGGTCAGTTCGGTGACGTATTGGTGATAAGTAATGCCATCATCTTTCAGGATGTTACACAAGTTCCAGAGTTTGGCGACAATGTCGGTAGTAATGTTGTTCATTTTGTAATTATCATTTGGGATCATTTCTCTGCGCACCGTTCCGGGCGCAGGAGGAAATATTATTCAATTGCCCAGAGGTATCGCGTTGCTCAACCACTGGCTACCCTCTGACAACGCCTTTGGCGTGAATATAGAAACCGCCGTGGAGCGGCTGAAGATGGTAGCCAGTAGTTGAGCAACGCGATACTTCTGGAAAATACAGAGACAAAACCTCTGGAACTGATTTGTTATTTCATTCGCGCCCGGAACGGTGCGCGGCGAAACGTCACCATAAATATCGTTCATCATATTCGACTCCGCCGGCGGCTAACATTTCGACGTATTCATCCTGAAACGATTTTTTATGGTGATGCGCTTCCTGCTGCAAAACATATTGTCGGACACGTTCAAAATTCTTCGGGCTTACGGTGTACGCTCCGTATCCCGCTTGCCAGGCAAATGATTTATTACCCTGTTGATGATGAATCCATTCGGACGAACCTTTTTTGATGTCGCGCAATACATTCGCCAGACAATGAATCGGTTTCAATCCGACCAATAAATGAACGTGGTCTTCAATGCCACCAACTGCCAACGGGACGCCCTCTAATGTGCGCACGATCCCACCCAAATAGGCATGCAAATCATTGCGCCAATCGGCAGTGATTAAAGGTGCCCGATCTTTGACGCTGAAAACAAGGTGATACCGCAGACTGAAATGAGTTGAGGGCATAAATGATTGATTGTCGTCTCTGCGCACCGTTCCGGGCGCAGGATTTTGATTCTCGTTTCCAGCGGTATTCGCTACGCTCGACTGCTGACTACCTTTTTAGCTCCTTTGGAGTAGAAGCTGTTTGAAAACTCCAATTCTTTGCGCTGGAGGCGCAGTCCGGCAAGACGGACAAAGACTGTTGCAGCCTCTGGTTAGATGTGATTGGCAGTGGCGTCCTGAAGGGACGTCGAGATTCTGCGCGCCCATTCAGGGCGCGGAATCTACACTAACCCATCCCAGGCGTTTCAGCCTGGCTACCATCTTTCTGCCGCTCTGCGGCATGACGGAATTTTCAAACAGCTTCTATCATCAGGCCGCGCTATCCCAAAGCGATTCGTTGAAGCTTTCCAGCACGGTGGTCAGTTTGCCCTCAAACATTTTATCCAGTCGTTGAAAGCCGCCGCCTTCGCGTTTGAAAAGCTGGTTCGGATCGTCGAGTGCGTCACGGTCTACGATAAAGTTGGCTTTCGTTTGCGCGGCAATTTTCTGGAGCCATTGTCGTTGCGGCGTTGACCAGCTTTGCGCGGCGAGAATCTTTTGCAAAGCACGATCTACGCGTTGCTCAAACGGCATCAAGGCATCGCCAATCGCGGCTTGGCGAATGTAACCAATAATACTTGCGGCGATTTCCTGATTTGTGGTCTCGCGCCATGCCGTTGAAAGTTTTGCGTTAGAAAAACCTGCATTATCCAGTGCCAGTGCCAGTTCGCGCAACTGCTTGCGGGTTAATTCTTTTGGTCGTGTGAGAACCGTCACCAGCGCGGGGATGGTATTGCTGTTGGAACGAATAAAATTCGTAAACTCCTGTAAGTAATCTTCCGGCTTGGTCGCCGTGCCGTAACCACGCTCGATGCTATGCAATTCGTCTTCGTGTTCTGAAATCAAAATGCGCGTCCCGGAGCCTTCGCCTTTGCGGTCGAGAATTTCACCGAGGACGGAACCTTGCGTATTTGGATTGGCAAACCAAGAGGTTAATTCGCTAACTGACATCGCTTTGATTTGGGCAATAAATCCATCCGGCGTCGCTCCTGTCACCGTTTGAAAATCCTGTGCGCTCTTTTCTGTCATCGTCTGTTTCTTGCGCTGCAATTTAGCGATGAACTGATCGCGGATAAAAGCATGTGCCGCATCATCGGGAGCCTGGACGAATTCGCCTGCCAGTTGTGTGAACGTGACTTTCGGATCCGCTACGACAGGTTTGATCGCGGTCAGGTTCTGCAATGCTTCATAAATCCGCACAGCATCGAACACGCGAAACGTTTCTTTCTTCACTTCAGGACAAAGCCGCGTTGCACGTCCGAGCATTTGATCAAATAAAATACGACTGTTGACACGCCGCAAGAAAACAAGATTACAGATTTCCGGCACATCAATGCCTGTCGTGAGCAGGTCTACGGTGACGGCAACATTGGGGTTTCGTTCATTTTTATAACGACGAATTAATTGAATCAAATTGTCGGCTGCGCCAGTTATTTTGATGACGGCATCATCATCGCAAACACCGTATTGATCCTCGAAAGCAGTCTTTAGTAATTTGACAACTAAATCAGCATGGGCGTTGTTCACACAGAAAATAAGTGTTTTTTGTGGTGAAGCCGGATCAATTTCAGTCGCCAGGAATTGGCACACGGTACGATTAAAAGACTCCGTGATGACTTTGCGGTTGAAATCTTCCACTTCAAGATTGATTTCGTCCGGGGTATTGAACAACTCAATTTGATTCTGGCGCGGGTCATACGTTTTGACCTCGTCGCCTTGTTCCCACTTGATGCCAGTTTCTGAGAGTGCAGTCCTGATTTGAATCGGCGGTTCGTGATCAATCAAATAGCCGTCAATCACGGCTTCACGATAAGTGTAGGTATAAATCGGTGCGCCGAAAATTTGCGAAGTATGCAGCGCAGGTGTCGCCGTTAATCCAATTTTCACTGCATCAAAATAATCCAGCACGCGGCGATATTTCGAGATGTAATCATTGAAATCACGAAAAGTGAATTCGGTGTCAGATAAATCACGATCCAGTAAATAACCACGATGACATTCATCCACGATGATGCAATCGAATTGGTCAACGGCAGGCGGCGCGACGCCTTCGGAGGGATTCAGCACACGTGCGACCATCCCCTGAATCGTAGCGATTTGCACTGCTGTATCAGTGTCGGGTTGCTTGTCCTTGAGTTCTTTAATTCCAAACGTATCGGCAAAGGTTTGCAGGTTTTCCATGCGTGTGTCTTTGAATGCGTTCGCTGCCTGTTCGCCGAGTGACTCACGATCCACCAGAAACAAAATACGCCAAAACCGTTGGGCTTTAAGCAAGCGGTAAATCAGCGCAATACAGGTTTTGGTTTTGCCTGTTCCTGTTGCCATCGCCAGCAAAATGTCGCGCTGTGCTTTGGCTAAGCTTTGCTCGATTGCCGTGATTGCATCACGCTGGTAATACCGCAAATCAAAACCGTAATTGAATGGATCAGTCGCCAGCTTTTCTTGCGCCTGATCGTGATCTTGTTTGAGCAGCGCGGTCAGACCTTCCGGCGTATACCAGCCATCCAGCGCACGGCTCAAATTTTCAGGCCGTCGCAAATCACAAAACCAGATGCCGCTGCGGGTTTCGATTTGCCGCAAATAAGGACGCCCATTTGATGAGAAGGCAAACGGGATGCAAAATTCGCCATACTCCCGGACTTCTAATTCAGGCAAAGATTTGAAACCCTGACAGTAACGCTTAGCTTGTTGCAAAGCGCCGGAGACATCAAGATTTTTACGTTTGGCTTCAAGTGTCGCAATGGGAAGGAGTCCAATAAATAAAACATAATCCGCAGTACCACTTTCAGTTGGCCATTCGGCAATCGCAATATTCTTACCTTTTTCCGGTCGCGTGCCTTTGCTGAAGCGGAGGTTCACAGAATCTGCCAACCAGCCAGCCTGTTGCAATTGCTCATCAATTAATTTGCGCGTGTCGGCTTCGCTTAACTCCAGCGAAGCGGCGGCACGATTTCCAGCGATTACCACTTGCGCGATATTACTTTGCTGCGCGACGGCGGCGGCTTGGACAGCAGCAAGCTTCTTTTCGATCTCGGCTTTTTCCTGTTCTACTGCCGTTGCCAGATCTGCCCAAAAAGATTGCTCAGTTTGCGCATCACGCAATTTCGCTTCGGTAAATTCCAGGCGTTGCGCCACGTCCTGTTGGGCCAGTTGAAACGCTTCGCGCTCTTGTTTCAGTGCGGCCAATTCCTGCCGCAATTCTTCGCTTTCATCTTTGGGCGGCGTGGGCGGAATGAATGGCCCGGCTGCGAAATTCGAGTCTTTGACGGTGCGATGAAACCAGATGCCCAGCAGCCAACTAAATTTCATGATGCGCAAGGTTATCTGATGATCGCCGCTCAGCGCGTGATTTGCTTGATTACCCATGACACGGACTTTATCAAACAGGTCGGCAATCTCACGCGGTAAAATCCCTTGCATCTTTAAGCGGCGTACCAAATCGTATTGCGTTTCTTCGGGCACATTCAGCAACCCGACATGGGCGGCTAATAATTGCGCTAAAAGTTCTGCGCATTGTCGCAGCTTGAGCAAACAAGTGTTTGGATCGTCAGGAAAATATTTTTCCGCGAGCAATCCTAATCTTACCAGTTGTTCATCTTGTGATCGTAGATGCCCAAAGTTTGATGGTGGCAAGGGTTTCATCATACAAAATCTTGATGGGGCATTTGTTTGCTGAGTATCTATCGTCTCGATTTAGCTTGGGAAGTTTGGAATCGGGGTGGATTTCTCTAACTTTTAAGTAAGCGCTTGATTATTAAGGCTAAAGCCTTGCATACCAATCTCAGGCTTAAATCAAAACGTCTTCACTATTATCTTCCGTTGCCAATTTACAAACACACCCGAAACGGTGAAGGCACATACTCAAGAATCAGAAAATAAATCATTCGCGCAGTCGCAAGTCAGGGTTTATCTGCGCTGTGCATCATACAAAATTTTGCGGAGAGGGGAAAGGAGGAATGAATCACTAACAGTCGTTCACTAATCTCAGGGATTGTTCCACTTGAGGGGTTTCCATTGCGCAGTAAAGGCTCTTCCTTGCTCATTTGCCACAATAATCAACTCAAAGAACGACCGCAATAACGCAATCACTTCACGTAATTCTGTTCCACCTTCTAATCGGTTCTTACGCAGGAATGCGTTCCATTGCGTTTGCTTGCCTTGGTCGTTGCTGAATTCGTCCGTTAACGCTAAAGGGAACCCGACAGGAAAAGCGGTTTGTCGTCGGGCGAACGTTGCCTGAATTGCTTCCTGCAAAACCGCTCCGTCAAATTCAAATTTGCTGACCATCAAGCGTAAATCCCAGAAGTCTTTCATGCGGCTATTCGCTATTCCAAGTTTGACCATCGCTTCAAATTTTTCTGCGACGACGGTTTCTTTTGGATAGGCTTTGAGCTTCGGCGCGGGAAAATCGAGCACAGTGGGAAACGCTACGCTGGTTGCTCTCGGCGTAACGGCATCGCCAAAGCCAACGTCTACTTGCAGGCTAATGCGTGCGTTGCCGAGTAGCGCAAGAAATGAAATTCTGACACCCTGATATTCTTCGCCTTCCTTGATCTCAGAACCTTTGACTGTTTCGGGGCGAAAGGCTAAACCGTCGTCGGCTTCCGTCTGACAAATTTCCGTAAAGGCTTTTTCAATGTCCGCAATTTCATTTGAACCGAAGCCCAGTAAATCAATGTCGCGTGTCGGGCGATGTGGCGCATTGAACCAAAGGGTAAAGAGCGATGCGCCTTTGAGCAGAAAGCTGTTTTTGTGCGCCGAAATGCTTAACCGATACAGCCAGCGTTCATTCGCAAAGCGTACCAGCAATTGATTGAAATCTTCGCCATTGGCTTTGGCGTGATTGTACAAACGCTGATGCACCGAGGCCGCCAGATTTTTCTTTTCGATAGTCATACAAGCGATTCCAGATACGGACGCATGACATTTGCCATCCGACAAACTTTGGCGAAATGCCACAGTTCATTCATTGTCGCCTTTTTCTTGCGCCAGCAATCGCGCAAGGCTTCGATGGCGACATCAATGCCAATTTTGTTGCGATATTTAAAACAGTCCGCCACGGTTTTGGCGGGACAATACACTTTAAGCGTAACGCCTTCGATTTCGTGCGTTTCAATGCCATCGCTAAACGCTTTGCCGGAAAAACGAAAGACGTTCACTGGTAGATGTTCGATGGCTGGTAGCCTTGACACTCCTTCAATAGCCAACCAAACCTCAAATGGATTCTGAGTAGTAAGATCATGAAAGCGTAGCGCTGACAGCAGACAAACAACTCCGCTGGGAACAAGGTGCGCTGCTTCCAGCAAACTTCTCTGTTCATTGAAATTCGTATCAGGCAAGGAATACAAGCCGCGTCCGATTTTGATTAAGTCGCTACTCTCAACCAAACGCGAGATCAAAACGCGGACGCCTTTGACTTCGGCAAAATCGCGTGGACGCAAAAACATCCTGTCTTTGGCATATTCCAACAGTTTTTCTTTAGAAATTGTTTGCATCATGAGCTATGTTACAAAACGTCAATAGATAATTGCAAGTATTGACGTTTTGTAACATAGAAAATATTTACACTGACGGTAAATTAGATGGATTTTGTTGGATGGAAGGCTTGTATGTGGAAGTAATTGTGGAAGTAAAAGACAAAAGCCGCAAATGCGGCTTTTGTAACTGCTTGAATTTATTGGCTCCTCAGGTAAGATTCGAACTTACAACCCTTCGGTTAACAGCCGAATGCTCTGCCATTGAGCTACTGAGGAGCAAGGCCTTTGAAGGCGAGCGTGAGAATACAAAAAGCAGTGAATTGTGTCAACCGCTTTTCGTTATTTTCACGAATCTAATGAACGGGAACGCGCTGTCGCGCCTGATGGAGTCGCCTGTTTTTCGGGCTTTCCATTCGCGTAAATCGTTTCCGGGCGCTGCCAAATCACCGTGTCTTTGGCTGTTATCAATTCGTAGCCAATCCCACGCCATAAAATTTTCCGGGTTCGCAAGGAAGCGACTAAGTTATACAAATAAATCAATGACACCAGCGGACTCAGCAACGCTGAAGCCCAGCGGCTGGATTTGAATTGAGACTGATATTCTTCAGGAAGCAACCGCGAAGCCAGGTAGGCACGAAGCATTCCGGTTAAGGCTCCCAGGCCGCAGGTTAAAATTAATATCGGCAGCAAAATCCCTGTCCGGTCTTTGCCAAGCGCACAAAAAATGAAACCACCCCACAATGAAAAATTAAACAGCGTATGGACGACAGCGGCGACACTCCAAACCTGCGGGGCATAGACTCGCGTGATAATCATTTGCCGCGTGGTGAATTCCAAAAGCTGTCGGAAATTCACTCGCCCTTCAGAAGCCATCAGGCATTGCGGGACAAATTTAATGTTCAACCCCTCCGCCTGGACTCGTTTGGTCAAAACGTAATCATCACTAACAGCTCCGCTTTCCCAATGCTGCTTGATCTTAAGGGCTTCAAAAGTGTCACGATTGATCGCCGTCGAACCGCCCCAGGCAAAGGATGAATTTTCGCCCAACAAACTGAGTGCGCCGGAATTCCAGACCGATAGAAGCTGTGACGCCAGTCCGCCCTGAGGCAGATACCATCTGAACCCGGTCGTCGCGCCAACTTTCGGATCAGAGAGCGGAGCCACCAGATCACGCAACCAGTACGCATCAGGTCGAGCATCAGAATCCGCAAAAACGAGGACTTCCGTTTTACGGTCTACTGAATCCAGCATGTCGAGAGCGGCGCAAAGATTATGAACTTTTTGCCCGCGATTATGCGCTTCCCCGGCGGTGACCAGCCAGGCGGCACGATTGCTCTCCTCCAGAATTCGCCGGAGCGCCTGATACGCCGGATCAGCTTCGCTTTCGGTCACGAAAATCAGCTCATAATGACGATAATCCTGCGCTAAATAAGCGATAATATTTTCCTCAAAATCAGGTTCAAGCCCTTTACACGGAACAATTAATACAGTTTTAGGAACGTACCGTTCGGGCGGTAATGAAATCGAACGCCAGACATATCGCGTTAAGCGAATGACTGCCAATAAGGCCGCAAAACTTTGCGCGAGAACGAGGAAAATTAAAATGGTAAAAGCGGTTTCCATAAAAAAACGCAAGTGCGGGGAATGAACTCAAGGAACCAAATTATACTGTTTGCTGATGTTTCGGTGGGAGCAAGAACACCAGCCAGCCTCTAAGCAAAGGCAACATTCATTGTCTACGAATTTATCTCGAATTGCCAGATAGAAATTCCTGCTCCGTCATTTTTTCAACTAATATTCCGGCTTTCAGCAGTCTTGGATTTGATCGCAGCCAGACGTTGATCAATCAGCGCGGTAATTTTTTCGGGATGCTCTTCCGCGATAGCCAGACGTTTTGTTTCCATCATTAATTCTGTCATTTCGGCGGCTGAGTGCTGAAAGCGTGCATCTCTGGTGATTAAGCTTTCAATCACTCTGCGTTCGCGGTCTTCGCGGGAGTGATGCTCGGTCGTTCCAGTGGCTACAGCGTATTCAACCGGAATCGTATTGTCTTTAACAATGCAAATAAACGGGTGAAATTCGTCTTTAATCTCCTGACGGAGCGAATTCAATTCCAACAGTGAAGCTTTAAATCCGAGTTGCCCACTGAGAGTTAATTCAAAAACCGGAGCCGAACGATCAGCAGGATCATGCGGCGTCACTTTGCTTCGAAGTTGCGCCCACAAAGCTTCGTGTAATTCTTCAGGTTCGGCTTTACCGCTGACTTCAAATTTCACACGGACAAATGGGCGCTGACGGTAATCCCGCATTAATCTGGCTTCGTGCTTGCCGTCTTTGACTTCGACCAGATAGGCTCCGCGAATGTTTTCGTATTCGTCAATGCTACAGGCTTCCAGCGAACCGGGATTGTAAACCCAGCCATCAATTTCAAAATTTTTATGCGTATGTCCCAGCGCAAGATAATCTACAACTGATTTCAATTCGTTGATTTTTGCGACGGGAAGCCCTGGAATATGACGATTCAACTGACCTTCGACATCAGTGTGCAGCATCATGATATTGAAATGTTCGGGGAATCTGATTTTCCCAATTTCATCCACCAGTGCCGGGAGCTGTTTAGCAACTGTCGCGCCGTACCACGTCGTTCCGAAAATCCGAAAGCTCGCATCGTTGGTCTCAAGGTCAACATAAGAACCTTTATTCGAGTTGTCGTCCCACGCTTTTAAATTCAGATTTCCTTCATCATCGGTGAGCGGCTCTAACAATTTAATAAAGCCCCATTTTGAGAGGCTGCGCAGCCAGCTAAATTGTATCGTTGATTCGCGCTGATCGTGATTTCCTTCAATGACAATGACCGGAATGCCGTTGGATTTTAATTTCATTAGGCTGAACATCGCATGATCCATGCCTTGCGGTTCGACGCGGCGGGTGTCAAAAAAATCACCCGCGATGAGCACAAAGTCTACGGCTTCTGCGATGGCATATTTTTCAATGCAATCGTCCCACGCAGCAAAAAAATCGCGGGTGCGATCTGCGGTACTGAACCGACGATACCGGCTAATGCCTAAATGAATATCTGCAATATGAAGAAATTTTGCCATCGCGGTTGACTCTCTTTTCGTGAAATGGAAACGAGCCCTAGCTTAGCATAATTTTGAATAGGAATCTGGAGGATAAATTCTGTCACCAAACGCAAAAGCAGCAGATTTGCTTACGCTTATCTGCTGCTGGGGTGAGGACAATTTTAGCGCCATTACTGGCTTTTGTCTTGTGAGCCTCCCGGATTCTAAGCAGGAAGAATCCTAATAGCGGTCGTTTCTGGGAGAGGCTCAATGCTACCGTAAGTCAGATTTGGGGTCTGCTCAACTAGCAGCGGGTTCGGCCTGGGATGCCTTACCTAAAAACCTTATAAAACTTGTTATCAATCAGGCTTGCTCAACTCTCTTGTTTTTTCCGATTCACAAGCCACGCTAATGTGGTGTGCCCCGTTCTCCAAATTAGCGCGACCTGCGAATCGAAGTATGTAACTGCAACTAAAATCCGACCCCCGTGTCCTTTCTAGCTAGCAGCTACAAGATCAAGAGGAGAAAAACTCCTAAGTCAAAATCTTACAGGAAAGCGCATCGGAGGGATAATCATTGCTGATAGTTGGTGAAGAACTATCAGCAAAAGTGTGAGGATGATTATAACTGCGTTAATAATTTCCAAGGCGCTTTCCTGATTGACAGAAAATAGCTGAGAAAGCGTTCCGAGCCTCAAATCCATCTAATAACCAGGTGAGGTGTTTATTAGGTGTGAGGAGAATTTGCGCTTCAAGAAACGCTTTCCCTGCTACGAAAGAATTCTAAAGATTAATAATCAAAGATCGTATTTTTTATCTTCATCTCTCGTCTGCGCCATAGATATTGCAATGACCGTGCCACAAATCCGCAACAATTCTCAAATAACACGTAACTTACTGTAAACAAATAAATTACTCTGTAAAATATCTCTCATCTCTCATCCTTTGTCCCTTTCTCCTTGCTCATAGTGTCTCCAAAAGATGACAGACATTTTTTGTCACAGTCAACATTTGATTACACCAGCTAGCACTGTAATCAAATGTTGACAGCTTTTTTCAGCGAACATTCAATCCACTTTCTTATTTTTCATTCTCAATCATTTTGCAGTCAAAGATGTTAGCTTGTATATTTGGCAGGTCTTGTAACTAATAATTCTGAGGTCCAAATTCACTATGGCATCTAACAAAATGCTACGTCGCGTAGTTATTACCGGAATCGGCAGCATCAGCCCTTATGGTTCAGGAAAAGACGTGTACTGGCAATCCATCCAGGCAGGCATCAGTGGTGTCAGCTCAATTACTCGTTTTGACGTTTCTGATTTGCCCGTGCGCATTGCCGGCGAAGTCCGAAACTTCAATTCAGATGATTTTATCTCCCCCAAAGACCGTCAGCATGTTTCTCCTGCTGTTGCCTACGGAATCGCAGGCGCCGGATTAGCTTTCGCCGACGCAGGCATTAATCCAAAAGAAATGGACTTAGATGATCGTCGCGGTATTGGTGTAGTTCTGGGTAGCGGTGGCGCAAGCCTTAGTTTCGTCGAGAAACAATATCGTTATTACTTTGAAAACGAAGCCAAAAAAGCCAGTATCTATTCTATTCCAACCGCCACACCGGGATCGCTCCCCAGTGAGATTTCAATGGCATACGGGTTAAAAGGATTCAGTCATCTGGTTTCCACCGGATGCACATCTTCAACGGATGCTTTGAATTATGCCGTTCAGAATATTCAGCTTGGCAAAATTAAAACTATTCTTTCCGGTGGTGTAGACGCTCCGCTCGCGCACAGCATCATGCTCGGCTTTTGCATGATGAAACTAATGACGCCTTCATGGAATGAAGAACCGCATCGCGCTTCCCGTCCATTTTGCAAAGGACGTGATGGATTCGTAGTCGGGGAAGGCTCTTATCTATTTGTCCTGGAAGAGTACGAACACGCCGTCAATCGCGGAGCCAGAATTTATGCTGAGATAATTGGCTACGGTTCAACCTGCGACGCACATCACCGCGTCCGTCTTGATGAATCTGGAATTGAACCTGCGCGGGCGATGGGAATGGCGTTAGCCGACGCCGGAGTCACGACTGAAGAAATTGACTACATTAACCTTCATGGTACGGCGACGGATTTGAATGATCGAATCGAAACACGCGCCATCAAAATTGCGTTTGGCAATTTAGCCTACAAAATTCCGATGAGCGCGACGAAATCATTAATCGGACATCCGCAAGGCGCATCAGGAGCCGCTGGCTTAGCCGCAACCATTGGCGGAATGATGAACGGATTCCTGCCGCCAACCATTAACCTTGATGAAGCTGATCCCGAATGCGATCTGGATTACGTGCCAAATAAATCACGCGCTGGGGAAATCAAAACTGCGCTGTGTAATTGCATCGGCTTCGGATCGAAAAATTCTGCTTTGGTAGTTAGAAAATATGAAGAGAGTTAGATACATTAATAATGCAGAAGCCCGCACGCAGTAAGGGC
>JAYVRW010000332.1:0-12907 GCA_043775925.1 Blastocatellia bacterium | reverse complement strand
GTTTTATCTGCGTTCGGCGAAGCGGATGCCCAAGCGCGTGACCGAAATCGTGATTACTTTCAAGCAGGCACCGCATTTATTGTTTGGAAATCTCGGTGGCGAAAATCCGTTGGAGCCGAATATTATTGTGATCCGCATTCAGCCCGACGAAGGGATTACGCTGCGAATTGGCGCGAAAGTTCCCGGACAGCTCACGCAGATTCAATGGGTGAATATGGATTTTCGTTATGGTTCTTCGTTCGGAACGACTTCGCCGGAGGCGTACGAAAGATTACTGCTGGATTGCATTCTTGGAGATTCTACGCTGTATGCTCGCCGTGATATGACAGAACGCGGATGGGAAATTGTGATGCCATTAATACAGGCTTGGAGCCATAGCAAAAAAGATTTGCATTTTTACGATGCCGGACAATGGGGATCATCGCGGTTGGATCGGCTGATTATGCAGGACGACCGCGAATGGCGGAATCATTAATAAAGATTAGTTCTTTGATTTTTGGCTTTTAGTCTTTGCCTTTCTGACAAGGGATTGGGCTTCGACGAAGACCTCATCAATTAGCGATTCCTCGAAACCAGAGACCCGAAACCCGAAACTAATTTCTCGAAATTAATTCTGGATTCCGCTTCGCAATACAACTATCACCCTTCATGAATCGGAGTGTGTCTCAACGCACCAACCATTTGTGACGGGTTAGTTTATGCATTGCCTCAATTGCAGTACATACCACTTAGAGGAAGTTTTGCTGTGCAAAGCTTGTCGGCTGCCATTGTGGAATCTGATTGCAATGGTGCAGAAATGTGGAGTCTGCGGCCAGCGATTAAGCCAAAGAAACAGCGAATGCAATACATGTAACGGTTCAATCATCGAATCAGCTCAAGTTTCGGTTCCCCTTCAGCCAAAAATCAATAAAGAAATCTCGGCGTCAACGATCTTTATCGAAGCGGAAGACGAAAAATTACAAGCCAGGAAATCCAATCGTAGAATTAAAGTATTTTTCTCCTCCATTTTATTGTTCGTGGTTATTATTGTAGTGTGGGCTTCTGTTAGATGGATTCAAGACCCTTATTATTTTTACGAGACCTACCATTCGCTCCGAAGCCGTTGGTTTGGCGGGTAATTCATCATTTTCAGGAGGCGCCATGAGCACGAATCTTTCCCCAAACATTAATTTTGAAGTCGCAACCATTCAAAACAAAACCGTGAGAAAGAAACTCGGAATCCTCTGCTTCACTGTCCTGAATTTGTTCCTCTTTTCCTTCCCTGATTACGCGCAATCTCCGCCAATTAACGTGACGCTCTGGTTCGACACGGAAGATTACATCCTGCCTGAAAGCGATGACGCTGCGAAGCGATTAGCTGAAATGCTGACGCGACTTGGCATCAAAGCGACCTTCAAAATCGTCGGTGAAAAGGCGCGTGTGCTGGAACAGCGTGGCCGCAAAGATGTGATCGAAGCCCTGAAAAAACACGAGATTGGTTATCACTCAAATTTGCATAGCCAGCATCCGACTCCGGCGGAATATTTGCAAAATACTGATTGGGACGAAGGCGTAGCTGAATTCTATCGCCGCGAATCGCAAGGCGTGAAAGACATCCAAAGAATTTTTGGTCAGACGCTGAGCTGTTACGGTCAACCCGGCAGTTCGTGGGGCGCACAGGCATATCCCGCGCTGAAACAAATGGGCATCAACGTGTACCTCGACGAAGCCAATCACGTCGGCATTGACGATCAACCGTTTTATTACGGCGGAATGCTGAACATTTTCAAGATGCGTTCGAATGTGGCGCGGATGGAATTGTTTGGTGAAAATAATTTAGAAAACGGCAAAGCTAAATTTTTAGCTGCGTATGAAAAACTAAAGGCCAAAGGCGGCGGCACGATCAGCATCTATTATCATCCATGCGAATTTATTCATCAGGAATTTTGGGATGCCGTGAACTTCAGCCGTGGCGCGAATCCTGAGCGCAAGGATTGGAAAAAGCCAAAGATGAGAAGCCGTGAAGAGATCGAAAAGGGTTTTCGAGATTTTGAGGAATACGTGAAATTTATCAAGATTCAGCAGGGAGTGCGATATGTGACAGCGCACGATTTGGCAAAAATATATTCTAACCAGTTACCACGAATAGGGTTTGATCATGATTACTTGTTACCGATTAGCACACAGATGCTTGAAAATATTTCGTTCATTCTTTATCCAAAATTTTCATTGTCGCCTGCGGAAGCTTTTGTAATTTTGACGAGATGGTTTCTTATTTCTCACTACCAAATCAGTCCTATAATGATGAATGTCAGTTTATTGGGGCCTACGAGAATTTATCAAAAAGGAGCTGGTCAGTCTGAAGTAAGAATTGTTAGCTCCGGCGAATTCATGAATGCGGTGAAAAGCGTTGCGGCGAATTGTCGAAGAACGGGTCACGTACCGAATGAAGTTTTGATCGGTTCATTTACAATTTCACCGGAGGACTATTTAGCAACCTTGGCTTCGATTGCGATGGAAGCTAATTTGCCTCATAAAATCGCGATTAAAAAAGGCAACTTCACCGCCGACAAATACGTCGCCGATGATGATCCGAAAATTTTCAATTGGGTGATTCATCCCGAAGGTTTTCACGCGCCGAAGATTATGGAGCTGGCGAAATTACAGGCGTGGACATTGAAGCCCGCCGTGATGAAGAAATAATCATGACTGGAGCGCGAGCGTCTCGCTTGCCACAGCGGGCGAAGCCTCGAAGTTAGCTAGGCAGTGAATCGCTTGCCTTGAAAATAAATCCTGTTGGACGCCTCGCGGCATTGCTTCGCTCGCCGCATGCAAGCGAGACGCTTGCGCTCCAGTCAAAACGTACAGTATCTTGCCGTCAGCATTTTTCTTCTCAAAAAAATATTTTATCTCTGGAGAATTTAGTGAGTACATCATCAATTCGCACTACTGTAGTCGGTTCTTATCCCGTTCCCGAATGGCTGATTGGAATGCCGAGTCAGCAGGCCTTAATTGACGCGACGCAGGTTGTTTTTAAGTTGCAGGAACTCGCCGGTATAGATGTCGTCGCCGATGGCGAGCTGTATCGCTGGGACATTAATCATCCCGATACGAATGGCATGATTGAATACTTTATCCGTCCGATGGGCGGCATCAGAAATGAAATTACGCGCACTGATTTAGTAGAATTCAGTAAGCTGCAAGGGATGGGATTTCGTGCGGCTCCGGCGGGAGTTGTCGAAGGGCCAATCAATGAAGGGACGTTAAGCCTGGGAGCGGCTTATCGCCGTGCGCGTGCCTGTACGAATCACGCCATGAAATTCACGTTGACGGGGCCGCACATGCTTTGTAAAACGCTGATGGATCATTACTACGGCAACAACGCTGACCTGGCGATGGGTTTGGCGAATGCTCTCGCAAATCAAGTCGCGGAGCTTGATCCCGAAGTGATTCAAATTGATGAAGCCAATATCACCGGACATCCCGACGAAGCTGAATGGGCGGCGGCGGCGATTAATGTTGTATTAGATGCGGCGACCAAAGCCAAAGAAAAAGGCGTCCATTTATGCTTTGGAAATTACGGCGGTCAATCCATTCAACGCGGCGAATGGGCGAAGCTGATCGGCTTTCTAAATCGTCTGCACTGCGATCATGTGGTGCTCGAAATGGCGTTTCGCGGCTACGATGAATTGCAGTATTTCAAAGAAGAACTCGATCCAAAAATCGGGCTTGGCATTGGCGTGATTGACATCAAAGTGAATACGGTCGAAAGCCCTGAATTAGTTGCGCAGCGGATTGAAACGGCTGCCAAAATTATGGGCGAAGGTCGCATCACGTGGGTGCATCCTGATTGCGGATTCTGGATGAATAAGCGTTCTATTGCAGATCGCAAAGTCGTCAATTTGGTGAAGGGCCGCGATTTGTTTTTAGGTAATAAGGCGGCTTAGACAGGATTAACAAGATGCACAAGACGAACAGCAAAAGCCTGTCGATATTGCGTCTGCGTAAATCCTGTTCATCTTGTTAATCCTGCCTAATTTAGGATCGTGTCAGTACCACTTTTATCGGGAATGCTTAATAATCAAGAAGGTAGAAGAAAAAGGCTTTAACGAAGAGGTAGATAGATTGGTTACTATTTATTTCAACACCGACTGGACTGTTCGGGAAATTTCAACAAATATTGAAGGTGTGAACAGTGTTCCGAGGGTATTTAAGTGATAAGATTTACAGAGTTTTATTAAATACTCAAAAAGTAAGGCTTCGGTCAAAGTATTATTTTTATTGAAGTTGTTGCATATGCTGGAGGGTATCGAGAAGAATGTGTCAGTGAGAAACTGACCGAAAGGAAAAGACTCATTTATGAAAAGGAAAAACGATCTGGCGAGGAACTGAAGTGCTGGCGATGGACGCGTGATGGTGTATTCCACGACCGCCACCGTCAACAAACCGTTAGAGCGCAAAAGCTATGTGATTCAGGCAGCAGGCCCAACAAGCGATTATTCCGCCAGTCCGTCCGGCAATTGCAATTCAGCGACACGGCAACAAACTGCGACGACGTGATTAATTCTTCCTTATTTTGCACGACACGAATCTGCTGATTTTAACGCTCCGCAGGTCGTCAATTAACATTGCGCTAAAGCGATTGGAAGCCCCGTGAACTGGGCTAAGAGAAAATCTAGCTAGAGCAGCTTTTAAATTGATGAATGGGGTTAAGTGGTAGGGCAGGTCTGACAGCGCATCATTAATAAAATTCATCCGCAGGTAGAACCCGCGTTACAACCAAACCGTGGGCAGGTTTGGAACCTGCCGCTCCACTGATTTTAGGAGCCATACATAAAATCTGCTCTAGCGGGTTTCGCAGGTTGACAACCATCTAATCTGTAGCGTTGTTACTTTTCTTCCAGCGCAGCTTTGACCAGATTGGCCAGCTTCGCCAGATCATAGGGTTTTTGCAAAACTTCTTTTACTCCAAGAGCCAACGCTTTTTTCTTGACGGATTCGCTGTCTCCGGCAAACAGAAACATGGTGACGGTTGGATGAATGGCTTTGAGTAACTCGCATAATGCGATGCCATCACCGTCACCGAGCTTGTTATCGAGAACGACGACGAGGTAATTTTCCTGTTTGAATTTTTGCAAGGCGTCGTGAAAACTGTGCGCAACATCAACCGGAATTTCATCGAAACTCAAGAATTCCAAAATCACGCTACTGGTCATAGAGTCATCTTCGACCACCAACACCTCTGACGTATCCTTCTTCATTGTTCTCTTACCGCTGCTATAGTTAGTCCAGGCAATTTTTTAGCTGCCCTGATAGTTTTAGATATTTTTACTACCTAAGTTTGAGTGATGCCAAAAATTCAGGAAATTGAATAAAAGTAAAGCCACAAGGCTTCGGGCGAAAAAAATCATCTCGGAGGATGGAAAACATTATTCAACGCTGACCCGTAAAAGTCAATTACGGCTTTTGCCTGCCGCAGCAAAATGGTAAAAGACCTTATGAGAACTAATCTTTATCGCAAGCTTGCTGCTTTGATCGTGTGGAGTTTGCTCGTCAGTACCACAAATTCGTTCGCACAAACTGTCGTAACTGCGCAACAAACTTCACTCGAAACACAGATCAATTCGATCCTCGATCAAAGCAAATTCGCTCCGGCGCAGTGGGGAATCAGGATCGTCACCCTCGACAACCGCGTCGTCTACGAACGCAATGCAGATAAGTTATTCATGCCAGCTTCAAATATGAAGTTGTATACAACTGCGGCGACGCTGGATGCTTTTGGGCCCGCACGAACATTCAGGACTTCAGTTTATTCGACAGTCAAAACAGATGGCAGCACCGTCAAAGGTGATGTGATTTTATACGGACGCGGCGACCCGAATCTTTCGGCGCGGTTCGATCTGAACAGTGAAGGAAAGTCGAATCCGCTTGATAATTATTTGCCAGCCGACAAGATCACCGCGATTGAAAAGCTCGCCGATCAAATTCAGGCGCGGGGCATCAAAACCATTAACGGAGACATCATCGGTGATGATAGTTATTTTGCGACGGAAGCCTGGGGATCATCGTGGGAATGGGACGATTTGATGTTTTATTACGGCGCACCAATTAGCGCTTTGACGGTGAATGATAATGTCGTAACGTTCACCGTGCGCCCTGCGATGAAAGAAGGCACTCCGCCGATGGTGCAGATGCAGCCAAACAATTCTTACGTCCGCATTGTGAATAACGCGACGACGAGCAATGGCAAAGATGGGAAAACTCACCTCGGAGCGAATCGAAATTTGAACGCTAATGAAGTAGAATTTTTTGGCAACATTCCAAAAGGCGCGAAAGATTTCACGGTGGATATTTCCGTTCACGATCCGGCAGCTTTCGCGGCGAATTTATTGAAAGAATCCTTGCAAAGACGCGGCATCAAAGTCAAAGGTACAGTCAAAAGAATGAATGCAGTGAATCGCGTCACGCAACCCTTTGATGCATCAACGCTCAATGAAATTGCCTTTGTCGAATCACAGCCGATGTCGGTGTTGCTGAAGGTCATTAACAAACCAAGTCAGAATTTGCATACGGAAATGATGTTGCGGCAACTGGGCGAAAACGGCGCTCCGCGTGAATTGGATGATTATGGCAGACCTAAATCTTCAGAGTCACGTGGGCTGGAAGCGGTGCGACAATTATTGATCAAAGCCGGCGTTGATGTGACTCCACTGAGTTTGCGTGATGGTTCTGGACTCGCGCGACAGAACTTAATTTCCCCTCGTTCGACTTCGCAGTTGCTGCTTTACATGTCGAAGCATCCACATTTTTCAATTTATCGGGATTCTCTGCCAGTGGCGGGAGACGGAACCTTGAGCCGACGCATGAAAGGCACTGCGGCAGAAGGAAAAGTGCAGGCCAAAACCGGCAGCCTGTCGTATGTTCGCGCTTTGTCCGGCTACGTCACGACCAGGAAAAATCAGATGTTGATTTTTAGTTTTTATGGAAATAATTACACAGGTGCGGGCGGCGATGTGACGGGAGTTTTTGATCAGCTTTGTGTGTTGTTGGCGGAACAGGAAAATGAATTTTAGATTGCAGAAGCCCGCACGCAGTAAGGGCGTGAATCCTGCGCTGTGAAAGCACACTCACTGCGTGCGTGTTTCTGCCTGATTTCTGCATCATGGTATCTCAACTATGGCAACGAAACGACCAGTAATAGGGCTTGCGCTGGGTGGCGGAGTCGTCAGGGGCATGGCGCATATCGGAGTCCTGCGTGAATTTGAGAAAAACAATATTCCCATTGATTTAATTGCCGGAACCAGCGCCGGAGCCTTTGCCGGAGCCAGTTATGCCGCCGGACTTTCGCCTGACCAGATTGAATTGGCAGCCTTGAAACTTCGCTGGAATGATCTGGGAAAAGTGACCGTGTCGCGGTTGGGATTTTTCAATAGCGAGCGCATGGAAACGTACTTGAAAAATATTTTGCCCGTCTCAAAATTTGAGCAAACCAGGATGCCGCTTGGTGTTGTAGCTACGGACTTGCAAGCCGGGAAAATGGTCGTTTTTACTGAAGGTGATATTCCCTTAGCCGTCCGTGCCAGTTGCGCAATTCCTTGTTATTTTTTGCCCGTGATGGTGAACGGGAGAATGATGGTAGATGGCGGTTTGGTCGGACATCTTCCCGGAGCCGTAGCGCGTGGCATGGGCGCAGATATTGTGATTGCGGTGGATGTCAATTCGCAGGGAATCCCGATTCCGCCTCCGACAAATGTCTTTTCAATTATGTCGCAATCGCTCTCAATTATGGGGCGCAGTTCGGTGGAATATTTGTATCAGGATGCCGATCTGGTCATTCATCCACGGGTGGGAGATTTTGCGCCTGACGATATGGGAAATATTGCGGCACTGATTAAAACCGGAGAAGAGGCGGCGCGACGGACAATGCCTGCGATTAAAAAATTATTAGCCAGGGAAAGACCAGGATTTTTCAAGCGTATCTTTTCCAAAGAACCCGATGGTCGAAGAGTGAAAATGCTGGATCGGCGATAGCATAAACTTTTAGTTTGTGCTGTTTTTATCACTGTAAATTTTGATGCAGACCTGAAAGTTAGACAGGATTGACAAGATTTATTTCAAGATTGATAGGATCAGCTTGAACCAAAAATATTCTTGTTCATCTTGAAATAAATCTTGTCAATCCTGTCTAAAAAAACTAGAGCAAACTAAAAGTTTATTCCACGATTGATTATGCCCCAACTCAGCACCATTCAAGTTTCAGTCAGTAAAATCAATAGTGAAGGCCTCATCTCCAACTCACAGGATTTCTTAGCGATTGAAGAGCCGCTCGAAATTCAGTTGGAATTTGGCGACGAAAATAAACGCGAACAACAAAGCATTTCAATCACGATGCGAACGCCGGGCAATGATTTTGATCTTGCGCTCGGCTTTCTTTTCACCGAAGGAATTATTCAAAACCCTGAACATGTAGACCGCCTCAAATATTGCGATGCAAACAACAACGTCGTCAAAATTTCTCTGCAAACAGGGCTGACGATTGATGTCGCACGTTTGCAGCGAAATTTTTATACGACTTCCAGTTGCGGAGTTTGTGGCAAAACTTCCATCGAAGCGCTGCAACTGAATGCCTGTCCAACGTTGCCGAAAACAGTGAATGTGATGAAGGCGAAAACGATTCATGCGTTGCCGGAAAAACTCCGTGAAGCGCAGGCGGTTTTCGATTCGACGGGAGGTCTACACGCTGCCGGATTATTTGATGGCGACGGAAAATTAGTCGTACTCCGTGAAGATGTTGGACGCCACAACGCCGTAGACAAAGTCATCGGCGCACAATTTCAAAATAAATTAACCCCGCTCCACGACAGGGTTTTACTGGTGAGTGGACGCGCCAGTTTTGAATTAGTCCAAAAGGCGTTGATGGCGGGCATCCCCGTTTTAGCGGCAGTCGGCGCTCCTTCGAGCTTAGCTGTCGAGCTGGCAAATGATTTTGGGATGACTTTGATTGGCTTTGTACGCGATCAGAGGTTTAATATTTATTCTCATGCGGAACGATTAATCTCGCCTACTTTTTGAGACGCGGATCATATTCAAAAGACTTAATCCCGATAATTTTAATTTGATGGAATTGAGGATGTGATGGATTTAGCAGGTAGTTCGCTTCGCTCGGAATGATGGCTGAAGGCGTTTGCAGTACAGCCGAAGCATTCTTTTTGAGCCACGCCGTTCCGAGTACTTTCAGTGATTCTGGCGCAGATGAGTTTTGCCAATCGCCCGGAAGTTTCTTGAGATTGATGGTTTCAGGCGAAAGCTTTTCAGGGACTTCGATTTCAACAGCGACCAGATTTTTTGGCAGGATGAGCGGACTTGGTAAATGTACAAAGGTTTCGAGTGCTGCCAGCGCCAGACTTGATGAAGTGTAGACAACTGCCCAGCCTGGAAAATTCCAGCGACCACCCAATAACCTTGCTCCTTCACCGCTTAACGCTTGTTGTGCGTACTGCGATTTGGAAATTCGCCAGACGCGCATTAGCTGTACACTCCCCAAGCCAGCCGGAGCAGAGTTTGTTCGACTTGACGCGCCCCTTCATCAGTGTCCAGCAGGCTCAACGGAGTCACGCCACCCAGCGCCGGGATATTGCCTTGTAACCAGCTTTGCGCATTTTGACGGTCTTCAAAAACATCTTCGGCTAAGGCCATGATACGCGCCAACCGATAAATTTTTTCTGACTCCGAGGCCGTCAGGCGAGCAGCAGAATTGCGGCGACGATGGATCGTACGCGGATTGATATTGATGTATTGCGCGACTTGTTCAATTTTCAATCCCAGCCGCTGCGTAACTTTTTCGATGCTACGAAATGAAAAGCCCAGGCGGATCAATGGAATAAAATCTGACGTGTTGGCGACTTTTCCGCCAATGACTCTGGTTCCGCCTAATAACTCAACAATGCTTGCTACTTCCATATTTGACCTACATATTTTTCAAGAAAATTACGAATTAATGATTACTGGAACGCCAGACAAATGTCAATAAATTTTTGACGTTTGTCTTAGTGCGGTGAACACTTTGCATATTCCTGAGGAATGTTTGATGATTACCCACAAGCACTAACTCAATCAGAAGGAGAGAAATTATGAACACTACACGAAGAGAATTCATCGCGGCTTCGACTGCGGCAATGCTCGCGGCATCGGCTGCGAATGCTTCAACGCCACAAGCTGTAAGTCCCATAAAATCACGTCCAAATCGAATCGGTGTTTCAACCTATTCGTTCTGGCAATTTTCGCGCACGGAAATGCGCAGCATCGAAAATTGTATTGATCTGGCGGCGGAGATGGGCTTTGACGGCGTAGAGATTTTGCATCGCCAAATGGAGCGTGAGGATGATGCCTATTTGCAGCTCCTCAAAAAGCGCGCTTTCGCGCAGGGGCTTGATTTAATGGGCTTCTCGACACATCAGGGGTTTCTGCGACCTGATCTCGCGTTCCGCGAAAAAAATATTAAAGACACGGAACACCAAATCGAACTGGCTTATAAAATGGGTATTCCGACGATGCGTGTGAATACGGGAACCTGGGGGACGAGCAAGGACTTTAATGAACTCATGAAGAATCGTGGGATTGAGCCTCCGATTGCAGGGCAGACCGATGAAGATGGCTTCAAGTGGGCGATTGACAGCTTGACGAAATGTCTGAAAAAAGCGGAAGAATGCGGCGTTGTGTTGGGACTGGAAAATCATTGGGGTTTGGGACGCACCCCCGAAGGCTTGAATCGCATCGTCAACGAAATTAATTCCCCCTGGTTGCAGATCACGGCGGACACGGGAAATTTTCTGGAAGATCCCTACGAAAAACTCGACAAAATTGCTCCGAAAACTGTGCTGATTCAAACCAAATTTTACTATGGCGGAGGCACGTGGTATTCGCTGGATTTGGATTACACGCGCATCGCTTCGATTTTCAAAAAACATAATTATCGCGGCTACGTTTCACTGGAATTTGAAGGCAAGGAAGACCCGAAAATTGCGGTGCCGAAAAGTTTGGCGGTGTTACGAAAAGCTTTTGCGTAAAGACGAAAACTAGACAGGATTGACAGGATTTATTACAAGATTGACAGGATTATCTTTGGCTAAAAAGCCAATTTGTAAATCCTGAAAAAGTCTTGTTCACCCTGTCTAAATTTCTTTTGGAGTTTATGACCAGACAAAGACCTCTTGATGAAGAATTTCAGATGCCAAGTTTTCGGCTTGATAATCGCGTCGCGCTTGTGACGGGCGGCAGTCGTGGACTCGGCTTAGGGATGGCGCTCGCGCTGGCGCATTCCGGCGCAGATATTGCGATTGCTTCGCGGACTGAAGCTGATCTTGCAACTGCGGCTGCGTTAATTCACGCCACCGGGCGACAAGCCTTAACCCTTCAAGCCGACATCGGAGATGTCGCGCAGGTTCCGGGCATCGTCGAACAGGTAATTGCAAAATTCGGACGACTGGATATTCTGGTCAATGCGGCGGGGATCAATATTCGTCAGCCGTTCGATAAATTCACCCCCGAAGATTGGGACAAGCTCATCAATATAAATTTGAAGAGCGCATTTTTTCTTTCGCAATCTGCTGCGCGCGTGATGCGTTCACAAGGCGGCGGAAAAATTATCAATGTCAGTTCGCTTTCCACTGAGCTGGTGATTCCCAATATTGCGCTGTACGCCGTCAGTAAAGGCGGACTCAGAGGTCTGACGCGTGCGATGGCGGTCGAATTTGCGAAGGACAATATTACCGTCAATGCGATAGCTCCCGGACGTTTTTGGACGACGATGACGGATGCCGTTTTTTCTGATCCTGAAAAATACGACAGCGCGGTTTCAGTAGTCCCAATGAAGCGCCCAGGTGTTCCAGCAGATTTGGCGGGAACAACTTTGTTATTGGCGTCAGACGCCGGAGCTTATATCACTGGGCAAACGATTTTTATTGATGGTGGTTGGAGTGTGAGTGGCGGGGTGAAGGCGTAAAATGTAGCGTAACCAGCCATGGTTGCGACAGGTTTTGCGCTTCGCAAGGCCTAATCTATTCTTCTTGTGCAGTGTTGAAGGTTTTCTGCTACTTAATTCAACTCCATCTTGATTAAAGCGCGGTAGCCGCGCTTTGTCGCAACCATGGCTGGTTGCGCTACATTAATATGACACCTGCGCTCAGCAATATTGCTCAGAATATTTTTGACCAGACACTCGCTGCTATCGAAGTCGGCGCTGTTGTGCGTCAGGCTTTGCGACTCCAAAATAACCTGCTGAAAGTTTCTCATCGTGAATATGATTTGAATGAATTTTCGCAGGTGATTGTCATGGCGATTGGCAAAGCTGCGGAGCCGATGGCGCATGCGGCTGCCCAGATTTTAGGCGAAAAAATTACGGCTGGGATTGTTGCTACCAGCGCTTTGACTGGTGAAATTCCGCAAAATTTCCAGGTTTTCATCGGAGGTCATCCGATTCCGAATCAGAGCAGTCTTGACGCTGCCGAAGCCGCTTTGAAATTGCTGCGTGAAGCGAATGATGAAAAAACTTTAGTACTATTTTTGATTTCCGGCGGAGGCTCAGCCGTCTTTGAAAAGCCGATTGCGGATGACATTTCGCTCGAAGATTTGCAGACGACCAATCGCGTCCTCGTTGGCTGCGGAGCCGTCATCGGTGAAATGAATGTTGTGCGCAAAGCTCTTTCAGCCGTCAAAGGTGGACGCTTAGCTGAAGCCGCCAACCGTACTACACAAATTTCTCTGTATATTTCTGACGTGAATCATGACGACTTGGCGACGATCTCTTCGGGGCTGACGTTGCCGAGAAATTTTAGGTTGGGAGACTTTGATCGCATTGTCGAAAAATACGATTTGCTTGAGAGATTTCCTTCGCATCTGGCAGAGGTTGTGAGGAATATTGGTAGTCATC
>JAYVRW010000331.1:0-3681 GCA_043775925.1 Blastocatellia bacterium | reverse complement strand
CTTAAGATTGCGAACAACGATAACGACAAAGCACACGCGCATTATTTGCTGGCAATGACTTTGCGACAAGGCGGCGACGCCGAGCAAATGCAACGCGTTCCGGAAGAATTTGAAGCAGCGCTGAAATCTGGCAAAGCTACGGAATGGTACGATGACGCGCTCTATCATTACGCCGAATGGATGCAGAATCAGGGACGCATCAAAATTAATCCTGATGGCGGTTCGCAATCGGAACAGGATTACACCAAAGCCTTAGAACTTTTCCGTCGCTTAACGAATGAATTTAGCAAAGGCGAAACACGCTATTTCGATCAAGCCAAAAATTCTATCGAAAACATCACCAGACCTGCGCTTGGCGTTTCGACTTCCAGTGTTTTTCTACCCGATTCCGAAATTCAGTTTTACGCGAACTGGCGCAATGTGAAGCAAGTGAGTTTTGCGCTCTACAAAGTTGACCTGACACGTGACATAAATTTCAACGGCAACGACCGCGACAATTGGCTGCAAAATATTGCGCTGAAAGAAAAAGTAAAATCGTGGACGAAAGCCACCAACGACAAAGGCGATTACAAACCCGGCAATGAAACCATTCGCGTAGACAGCAAATTGCCCGTCGGCGCATATATCATCGAAGCCACCGCCGACAATCAAAAAGCGCGTGATTTATTGCTTGTGACGGACACGAGCATCGTCGTGAAATCCGCTGGCAAGCAAGCGCTCGTCTATTTTTGCAATGCGCTGGACGGTTCGCCCGTCGCTAACGCGCAAGTAAAAATTTGGGAGCGTGGTTATATTGGAAATCAAGATGTTCGGATGGAAGCGACGAAACAAACTAATGAAGATGGTATCGCACGCTTTGATTTGAAAATACCAAGTAATTCTTCAAATCTATTTGTTGCGGCTGTGTTGAATAATCGTCAGGCGATAAGCAACGGCTACAATTACTACAACCGAGACACTACTGAAGACCGCTGGAAAATTTACGCCTTCACAGATCGCCCCGCTTATCGCCCGAAAGAAACCGTCAACTGGAAATTTGTGGCGCGTAAATATCTGAACGATGCGTATTCAACACCAGCGAATCAAACAATTGAATTTGAAATCCACGATCCGAAAGGCACAAAAGTTAAAGAGGGGACTGCGGCCTTGAATTCATTCGGCAGCGCGTGGGGAACGCTCGACATTACCGAAGCGATGCCGCTCGGTCAGTATCAAATTTATTTTTATGACGCAGGTCGCGCACATAATATTGGCAATGCGCAACTCTTCCGCATCGAAGAATACAAGCTGCCAGAATTCAAAGTCGCGGTTTCTACGCCCGAAGAAAACGGTCAGAAAAAAGCCTTCAAGCTCGGTGAAAAAGTCGAAGTGCAGGTGCAAGCTGATTATTACTTCGGCGGCGCAGTCAGCAATGCCGACATTGAATTGGTAGTGCGTCAAAATCCGTTCTATCACTACTACCGTGCGCCGCGTGATTACGATTGGTATTACGACGAGCAACGCAATAATTACTACGGCGGACGCAACGGGCAAATTATCAAACGTGAAAAAATTAAGACCGATGCGAACGGCAAAGCTACGTTTAGCTTCGACACGCCGCGTGATGCGGGACAAGATTTTGAGTACTCCATCGAAGCTCGTGTGACTGATTCTTCGCGCCGCGAAATTACCGCCACAGGCAACGTCCGCGTGACCAGACAGCGTTACTACGTGTACCCGCAAGCGAAACACAACATCTATCGCCCGCAGGATAAAGTCACGTCTGAAATCAAAGCTTTGGATGCGAATAACCAACCCGTCCAAGCCGAAGGCACGATCAAAGTCACCCGTGATTTCTGGTACGAAATCTGGCTGGATGCGAATGGACGCGAAGTCAAAGGCGATGAGTTGAGACGCCTACAAAATCAGGCTGGAATGATGCGTCAGGCGTTTCCTCCGGCAAATTGGAAATTGAAATTTCGTGGTTATCAGCACGACGACATCGCTACGCAAATTGTCAAAACCAATGACAAAGGCGAGGCTGAATTTAACTTCACATCAACGCAAGCAGGTTACTACCGCATCGCGTGGAGCAGTGCGGACAAAGGCACTGCAATTATTCGTGGCGAAACTTCTGTGTGGGTGACGACGAATGCCACGGCGGAGCTTGGTTATCGGCACGGCGGCCTTGAAATTATTGTAGACAAAGACACTGTTCGCGCCGGACAAAAAGCACCCGTAATGATTTCCGCGCCTGTCAGCAATCGCTGGGTTTTGTTTTCCGTCGAAGCCGAAAATTTGCTGAGCTACCAACTTGTGCATTTGGACGGCACAGTGAAATTGCTGGAAATTCCTATCGAAGAAAAACACGAACCGAATATTTTTCTGAACGCGGTGATGGTCAACGAGCGGCAGCTTTTCACCGACTCCAAACAAATCATCGTCCCGCCAGATCGGCACTTCCTTAATGTCGAAGTCTCCGCCGATCAATCAAACTATCAACCACGCGAAGACGGCACGCTGACCGTTACCACCAAAGACCGCGACGGCAAACCCGTAGCGGCTGAGGTTTCGCTCGGCCTGGTAGACGAAGCCGTGTATTACATCGGACAGGATTTCGCCGGCGACCCACGCAAATTTTTCTACGGCAACAAGCGCGGACTACAAGTGCAAACACAAAGCTCGTTTCAGCAAAAGCAATATTTGAAATTGGTCGAAGGCGAAAACAAACAGCTAATGGATGATCGGCAAGTTAGCCAACGATCAAGACAACGAGATGGCAATGAAGTTGAGTTTGACGAGAGCAGAACTGAAGATATTTCATCAACGGATAGATTTCGAGCGAAAGATGGGAGACCTCTTTTAGCGGCTAAATCTGGAATAATGCTGAGTGAGGAATTAGGTCTCTCGACTAGAGCGGATCGAATTAACAGTATTGGCGGGTTAATAGGTAATGTCGGCGTATCGGAAATGGCGATCAATGGTCGTCAGTTATATGGGCAGCGTGCGAAAGATCAGCCATTTGAAAAGCTCGCACAATATGTAGCATTGCAACGCGCACCAACGGTAAAATTTGATACAGTTGTTGTGCGCAATGATTTTCGCTCGACGGTTTTTTGGCAACCAGATGTTGTCACGGGCAAAGACGGCAAGGCGAAAGTGAGGGTGAAATATCCTGATTCGACGACAAGCTGGAAGGCTACAGCGCGGGCAACGACGGGTCAAAATCAGTTTGGTATTGGCGAAGGCACTACGCGCACGAAGATGCCGCTGCTGGTGCGATTGCAAGCGCCGCGCTTTTTTGTCGTGGGCGATCAGGTCACGGTTTCGGCAGTGATTAATAACAATACGGATAGCGTGTTGAATGTGGCGGCAGAATTAGATGCTGATGGCGTTGTGATTGGCAAGCGAGACGCTCGCGCTCCAGTCGAAATTGCAGCGAACAGCGAACAGCGAGTTGACTGGGTTGTGAACGCGACACAAGCGGGCAATGCCAAATTAAAAGTCACCGCCCGCAGTGAAAAATTCGCCGATGCGATGGAAAAAACGTTTGTCGTTCACGAACACGGCATCGAAAAATTCCTTGCGAAATCAGGCAAATTACGCGGCGATGAAGTCACGATCAAACTTGATCTGCCGAAAGAACGCAAAGCCGAAACAACCAATGTATCCGTACAAATCACACCGAGTATGGCGGTCACG
>JAYVRW010000330.1:0-48369 GCA_043775925.1 Blastocatellia bacterium | reverse complement strand
ATTATAATGCCTGGCTACTTCAACACCTCAAACACTTCCAGCGCATGTTGAATCTTCCCAAACGGTGCTGAAACCTGCACACCCTGCACGTAAGGGCGAACTTCTGCCAGCATTTCCTGCGCGATTTTGACGCCTTCGGCGAGCGCTGATTCTCCGGTATCGCATTTCCGCATGCGTTCGAGAATCTCAGGTGGAACGTCTACGCCGGGGACTTCATTGTTCAGAAATTCGGCGTTGCGATAGCTGGTCAAAGGCCAGATGCCGGGAACAATGGGAATGCGGCAATGCTCAATGCGTTTGAGAAATCTTTTCAATTGCGCGACATCGAAGACAGGTTGCGTAATCGCGTACTCGGCTCCGGCTTCGACTTTCCATTCAAAGCGGCGGATTTCATGATCCAGATCAATGGAGCCGGGATTGACTCCGACTCCGATGAAAAATGAAGTCGGTTTTCCAATCGGATTGCCGCCGGGATCAAGCCCGTGATTCATTCGGTTGACCATATTCGTGAGACCAATCGAATCAATATCAAACACGGCAGTCGCATCAGGGAACGGCCCCATTTTTGGCGGGTCTCCAGTGATGAGTAAAAAGTTTTTCAGCCCCAATGCCGCTGCGCCCAGCAGGTCAGATTGCATTCCTAATAAATTTCGATCACGGCAACAATAATGTGTGACCGCTTCGATGCCGACTTGTTGTTCGATCAATAACGATACGGCTAACGCTCCCATGCGGGTCTGTGCGCGTGGGCCATCAGGAACGTTGACGGCATCAACTCCGGCGTCTTTTAATTTGCGAACCCCTTCCAACATTTTGGCGGGATCAATACCCCGTGGGGGAACGATTTCGACGCTGGTGATGAATTGATTATTCGCTACTTTGTGCGCCAGTCTGGAGCGTTCCGCGAGCGGTACTGGCTCGACCTGAACTTTTTGTTCTTCAACCGTAATGGCGTTGACAGTGCGGCGTCCGGGACTCAAAGCACGAACGGCGTCTACAATTAATTTAATATGTTCAGGAGTAGTTCCACAGCATCCGCCGACGAATTTTGCTCCGGCGCTGATGAGGCGTTTCGCGTATTTCGCCATATATTCCGGCGAAGCCATGTACATTTGTCGCCCCTGTACATCGCGCGGATTCCCAGCATTTGGTTGAGCTGAAAGACGACGAGTAGTCAGCGGGCGAATTTTATCAATCGCGGCGAGAATGGCATTCGGCCCGACCGAACAATTCAATCCCATCACATCAATTCCGTTCGTATCCAGCAGCTTGTCGAGGCGCGTCGTGATGATTTCAAGCGGAGTTCCGTAGGCAGTTTGCAAATGATCGTTGATGGTCATTTGCGCGAAGATCGGCACGTTTCCTACATCGCGGATGGCTTTGATCGCCTGCTCAATTTCGGCTAAATCATGAAAGGTTTCGAGGACGAAGCAATCTACGCCGCCTTCGAGCAAGGCTTGCGCTTGTTCGCGGAACATTTCTTTGGCTTCATCGGTCGAAGTCGGCCCGTAAGGTTCAATGCGGACACCGAGCGGAGAAATCGCTCCGGCCACGAAGGCATGGTGACGCGCGGATTCAATCGCTTGTCGGGCAAGCTTCGCGGCAGCCACATTAATTTCCGCCAGACGATCATCAAGCCCCTGCTGCGCCAGCTTCAAGCGCGAAGCGCCGAAGGTGTTGGTCTCAATAATTTCGGCTCCGGCTTTTAAATATTCACGATGAATTTCCGTCACTAAATCCGGGCTGGAAAGATTCAGTTCATCATAAGAACGATTGATGTAGACACCCTTGTGATAAAGCATCGTTCCCATCGCACCATCAAAAATGCGGACACGATCTTCTTGCAGGAATTCACTAAAATTACTCATAAAAATAAATAGACAGAATTTACAAGATGAACAGGATTTACAAATCTTAATCTTGAAAATCCTGTCAATCCTGTCGAAAAAATTCTGCGAAAATAAAAAAGCCTCCTGCAATCAAATACGCGGAGGCAACGGTTCGTTAGCAGTTTTAAAAGTGGAGCAAGTCGCCAGAAATCGCCACGTAGTAATTGTCAGAAGAGGCGAATCTAATCGCTACGATAAACGCTGTCAAGCAAACATTTTTTTCGCGCACAATCATCTCGCCAGAAAGAATCTGTGAACAGTATGATATGGGCTGCTTTCAGCATGTCCGGGAAATGCTTGTCGAGAATCTTACTCAGCAGTTTTACGAGTAGTATCAAAAACGCAGCTAATGGTTGCAATAATAAAACTCGCACCATTGACGCGAGAAATTGGCTGGACACAAAATTACATTAACGGCGTGATATAATGAGCGTGTTCTTCAATTATTCGGAGGTCATAAAATGAGTTCGCTAAATAAACAAAGAGTAGAAACACTCCCGCTGCCATTGGATCGTCCGCGCCAATCCGGGTTTATCCTCAAGCCTATTGAAGCAGGTGCAGCGCGTCTTGCGCTACAGCAAATGGCAGAAAGCTGATGCTGAAGAATGCCAGCAAACGCTGGAAGAATTGATGCAGGCTCTGAATGAAACTCGCGCCGAAGCTGGCGAGCGGTTATTGTTTCCATGAGTAGAATTATTTTGCTTGACGCTAGTCCGCTGGGTATTTTAGCCAATCCCAGCCTTTCCGCCTTGGCATTCCAGTGTAGGTTGGGCTGACGAATTGCTAGCGCAGGGCGAGCAATTGATGATTTCTGAAGTCACGGATTACGAAGTGCGCCGCGAACTGCTACGAGCGGGCAAAACAAAATCAATTGCCCGGCTGAATCTCCTCCAATCCTCTTTGCTGTACCTTCCGATTAACACCGCAACGATGTTGAAAGCGGCAGAATTTTGGGCGCAGGCACGCCAGATGGGAAAACCCACTGCGCATCATTTACGTCTTGGTGCGGATATGATTCTGGTAGCGCAAGCTGCTTTGCTGATTGAGGATGGCGATGATGTTGTCATTGCAACGAGCAATATCGCGCACCTTTCCCTATTTTCTCCGGCGTTCAATTGGGAAGACATCAGCTAATAGGGGAGTGCTATGAGTAATGAAACTTACAATTATGGCGAATGCCATGTCTGCGGCGAGCAGATGGTAGAAAAAGTCGTCAAGATGGATTTCTGGATTCAGGGAAATTTAATTGTTGTGGAAGATGTTCCCGCAGGTGTTTGTCCGCAGTGCGGCGAAACGGTTGTTAATGCCGGGAACGGACAAAAGATTGCAGCTTTGCTAGGAAACAAGAAATCTGTCGAAGACGCTCGTAAAATTAGTGTTCCGGTAATTTCGTTATTGGAAAAGGCTGCTTGATAAAAAAGAAAATGGCGGAGATAGAAGGATTCGAACCTTCGGTAAGGCTTTACACCCTACAACGGTTTAGCAAACCGCCGCCTTAAGCCACTCGGCCATATCTCCGCACAGCGAGCGTAAGTATCTTGATTTTGGGGCGAACTGTCAAGATTCAAATCGGTAGATTAGGCAAAAGTATTTTTGGCATGTATACTCTCACTGTTTTCAATGCGCGTAGTGGTTCTTACTGGCGCAATCGCTTCAACTAAAATTTCAACCTTAGGTGTGTTTATGAACATACGCATCTCAACCAATATTGACAGGACTCTCCTATGCACCCGACCTGGATTGATTACACCATTATTCTCATTTACTTTGGCTTTGTGCTCGGTATCGGCTTCGTGCTGAAAAATCAGATGAAGACCAGTACAGATTTCTTTTTATCCGGGCGCTCGATGCCAGCGTGGATTACGGGACTGGCTTTTTTATCCGCCAATCTTGGCGCACAGGAAGTTATCGGGATGGGCGCGAGCGGGGCGAAGTACGGGATTATGACTTCGCATTTTTACTGGATCGGCGCAGTTCCGGCGATGCTGTTTGTCGGGATTTTTATGATGCCGTTTTATTACGGCTCGAAGGCGCGTTCTGTGCCTGAATATTTGAAGATGCGCTTCGATGAGAAAACACGCGGATTGAATGCGATTTCGTTTGCGGTGATGACAATTTTTTCTTCGGGCGTTTCGATGTACGCGATGGGGAAATTACTACAATTATTGCTCGGCTGGGATTTCAATGCTGCGATTTTAATCTCGGCGATCATCGTTTTGGCGTACACCTTTCTCGGTGGCTTGACTTCGGCAATTTACAACGAAGTGCTGCAATTCTTTCTGATTGTCCTGGGCTTCGTGCCGCTGGTATTTCTTGGCTTGCGCGATGTCGGAGGCTGGGGTGGATTGCAATCACGTTTGACGAGCGAGATGACGCATTCGTGGCAATACCTCGGCAGTACCAGTTCAAATCCGATGGGAGTCGAATGGTTCGGAATGATGATGGGCTTGGGATTTGTGCTTTCGTTTGGATATTGGTGTACAGATTTTTTAGTTGTGCAGAGAGCGATGGCGGCGGATTCTATGACCTCTGCGCGACGGACTCCATTGATTGCCGCATTCCCGAAAATGATTTTCCCGTTCTTAGTTATTTTGCCGGGAATGATTGCAGGTGTAGTCGGTTCGGCTTCAACGAAGGTCATGACGACGACCGGAAATACTACAGAAATTCGCACGACAGATGGTCGCGTGATTTCTTCAGGCGCACCGACGGCAACATTTTCAGGTTCAACTCCGGCTGCACAAACTGCGGCTCCGGCTTCGACTGGCAAGGGAATTATTCCTGCGAAAATTGACGAAGTGACGAAGCAACCAGTCGTTGGCAAGGATGGAAAAGTTGAACTTGATTATGACTTGGCGACTCCGATGATGTTGGTGCATTATTTCCCAACCGGATTATTGGGGATCGGGTTGTGTGCGTTGCTCGCTTCGTTTATGTCGGGGATGGCGGGGAATACGACGGCTTTTAATACCGTGTGGACATACGATATTTATCAGAGCTACCTCAACAAAAATGCTTCGGATGCGCATTATTTGTGGATGGGCAGAATGGCGACAGTTGGCGGCCTGGCGATTTCTGTCGTAGCGGCGTATATGGCGAAACAATTCAATAACATCATGGATGTTTTGCAATTGGTCTTTGCGTTTGTGAATGCGCCATTGTTCGCTACGTTTATGCTGGGAATGTTCTGGAAGCGGGCGACCGCGAATGGCGCATTTTATGGTTTGCTGGCAGGGACGTTAGCGGCGGCAGGGCATCACGGATTAACTTTGCCAATCGGTTCAACGGCAGGAGTCAAGGGCGGATTTTTCGGCTCGATTTTGCACACGTATCCAAGTGAAATGGCGCAGAATTTCTGGACGGCAATCTGGGCGTGGACGACGTGTTTTGTCGTGACAATTATCATTTCAATGATGACCAAACCGAAAGCTGACGAAGAGTTGGAAGGCTTGGTTTATTCACTGACTGCGAAGCCAAAAGATGAAGGCTTGGCATGGTATCAGCGTCCGGTCACGCTGGCGTGGATTGTTCTGGCGATTCTGATTGGATTGAACGTTATTTTCTGGTAAAAATTTGTTGTTCGCCCTTACTTCGTGCAGGCTTCTGCAATTTAATTGAGGAAAAAATTATGGGCTTGGATATTCGGATTCCGATTGGCTTAATGTTTACGATTTTTGGATTATTACTGGCGGGGTACGGCGCGGCTACGAGTGGCAATGCGATGTATCAACAACATTCGCTCGGCATCAATATGAATTTATATTGGGGACTGGCGATGCTGGCCTTTGGCGTGTTCATGCTGGTGCTGGGGAAGAAAGCAAAGTCCTAGACGGGAGCGCAGGCGTCTCCGCTTGCGCTCCCGTCTAGGTGTGAGTGGCTTCCATCTCTTTGAAGACAGCTTTACAAACGCGATTGCGTCCTTCTTTTTTAGCCTGATATAAAGCTGTGTCGGCAGCTTGCAGGAGAAGTTCGGGGCTATTTCCATGATCGGGGAAAGAGGCGACGCCAATACTGGCGCTCAACCGGATGTTACCGATCAAGGATTCATTGATGGAACGACACCAATGCTCAGCCGCTGCCATTGCTCCCTCTAACGGAGTTTGCGGGAGAATGATCGCAAATTCTTCACCACCAAAGCGCGTCGCAATATCTACCCGGCGGGATTGCGTAGACAGAATTGCTCCGGTTTGACGAATCGCTTCGTCTCCGGCTAAATGCCCCATTTCATCATTGATCCGTTTTAAGAAATCAAGGTCAACAATCACCAGCGATAATTGTTGATTATAACGGCTGGCGCGTTCACATTCGTGGGCGAAAGTTTCATCAAAATAACGACGATTGTGCAAGCCGCTGAGCGCATCGCGGACAGATTGTTCCTGTACCTTGCGATGGAGCTTGGCATTAGCGACGACGACTGAAACCTGCTGAGAAATAGTGTTGAGTAACTGAATTTCCGAATCACTCCAGGTTCGTGTTGTATCGCATTGATGTAAGCCAATATCGCCGATCCACTCATCCTGCTGCACGAGTGGCTCGCTCAGAATGGATTTGACGGCAAAGCTGCCCGCCAGAGTTTTTGTGGCCAGGCGCTGGTCACTGAAACTGCTTTGAGTCAAATCTGAAGTCACCCAGGAACTGTTATAAGCAGCCTCTTCTTCTTCGCCGGCCTTTTCGATAGGAAAGGATATTCCTTCCATTGAAGAAATTGTTGGCGCACAATTCTCACTCACGATAGTTAATGTTTCTGTCACTCGATCAACCAGTCGAATGATGGAACGAGAGGCTCCGAAAAGTTGGCGGAGCGGCGCTGCCGCATCACTTAAAATAGCTTCGATTTCCAATGAAGAAGTTAACGAACGGAGCAGGCGATTGATCAAATGTTGATGATCTATGCTGCGACGAAGCTGGACATTGGCATTTTCGATGGCTTGATGTCCGGCTGTTAATGATGCTTCGAGATCAATGACACGCTCTCCGGCTCGGAGGCGCGCATAAAGCTCGGCGCTGTCGAAGGGTTTGGTAATGAAATCATCGGCTCCGGTATTCATCCCTTCGACCAGTTCACTTTTTTGACTTTTGGCGGTGAGCAGGATGACGTAGGTATAACGTCCACTGGAGCTTTTGCGAATGCGGCGACATAGTTCCAGCCCATCTACACGAGGCATCATCCAATCGGTGATGACCAGCGGAATAGGCTCGGCTAAATACAAATCCCACGCTTCTTCACCATCTTTGGCGCGGATGATTTCGTAGCCCCATCGTTGCAAGGTTCTTTCCAGCACCAATCCTGAGACCGGATCATCTTCGGCTATTAGTACTTTCATGTGTGTATCACCTTCCTGAGGGTCTTTTTTACCTTCTCAAACTCAAGCTCGGCTTTTTGTGCCAGAGCCGCCGCATCTTCATAGCAGCCTGCCATGGCCCGTTCCTCAATTTGTGAAAATATGTCCTGTAATGGGAGGGCGGTGAGATTGCCTGAAGCCCCTTTCAGGCTATGTGCTTCACTTCGAATCTCGGCGACATTTTTTCGTTTGATAAAATTTTTCAGACGCGCTATTCGTTGCGGCGTATCGTTTACATATAACGTAACCAGTTCCGCGAGGAATTCGGGGTCGTCGCCGGTTAATTTTCGCAATGATCGCAAATTGACAGAGTCTACTTGACAGTCATCCGGCTCAACCATATTGGCTGATTCTTCGACAGAACTTGTGAGCGGTTGCTGGTGCCACCGCTCAATGACATTGATTAATTCATCAAGTTTGAGAGGCTTTGTAATGTAATCATTCATCCCGGCATTCAGGCATTTTTCTCGATCTCCAGCCATCGCATGAGCTGTCATGGCGATAATCGGGATATTTTGATGGTCAGGCATCGAACGAATTTTGGCAGTCGCGTCATAACCATTCATGACGGGCATCTGAATGTCCATCAAGACCACATCATAAGTAGCAGGAACGTGTTGTTCCAATTCCTGACAGGCTTTGAGTCCGTTGCTGACAGCCACTACGTGATGACCATTTTTTTGTAAAAGCTTAACCGCCAATCGCTGATTCACGGTATTATCTTCAGCTAATAAAATTCGTGCAGAGGTTGGTGATCTTTCGAGTGGTTCGACCTGTTTTGTTTCCGGTGCAGAATTCGATTCCTCGGAGGTCAAATCGCTGATGACATCAAAGAGCTGTGATTGTTTGATGGGTTTGGTGAGGAAGGCCGCGATCCCGGCTCTGCGCAAGGCTGGATCATCATGCCTGAGCCGCATTGAAGTCAGTAACATAACAATAGTCTGGTTGATACTTTCGTTGTCTTTGACCAGTTGTGCGACTTCGATGCCGTCCATGTGAGGCATTTGCATGTCGGTCAGGAGTAAATCGTATGGATGACCTTGCTGAGCGGCTTCACGCATCATCGCCAGTGCTGTAACGCCCTCGCTGGCAAGATCAGGTTCACAGCCAAAACTGTGGAGCATTTTCTGCAAGATTATGCGGTTGGTTTCATTGTCATCCAGTACCAGAATTCGAATCTGCTCAATTTGTGTATGAATTCTTGGTGGTTCACCGGGTGCGCAGCGAAACAATTCCAGCGAAAACTCGAAAGTGCTTCCTTCATTGATTTTGGTAGTAACCTCAATGTTTCCACCCATCATCTCAACTAATCGTTTACAAATTGCCAGCCCCAGACCCGTTCCACCATACTGTCTGGTGGTGGAACCATCAGCCTGCGAGAAGCTTTCAAAAATATAGTTAAGTTTATCCTGTTCAATTCCAATTCCAGTATCACGGACCGAAAAATGAATTTTGGCAAGTTCGTCATTGACTGGTTCAACTCTGGCACAGAGCACGACCTCGCCCTGGTTAGTGAATTTCAAAGCGTTATTGACCAGATTGATGAGAACCTGTCGGACCCGATGCGGGTCACCGCGTAAGTCACCAATCTGGTGAGGTTTGTCAACATAGCAAATCAGTTCCACTTCTTTTTCCGCAGCACGATGACTGAACATGTCTGCCAGATTTTCAACGAGCTTGTGAAGGTCAAAGTCAATTTCCTCAAGGTCAAGTTTGCGTGCTTCAATTTTAGAAAAATCAAGGATGTCGTTGACTAAAGTTAAGAGGGAATCGGCGCAGGTCTGAATGGATGAAATGTATTCAGACTGTTCTTTATCAATCTCTGTTTCGCGCAGTAAATCACTCATTCCAATGATTCCATTCATCGGAGTCCGAATTTCGTGGCTCATATTCGCCAGAAATTCACCTTTAGCCTGGGCCGCATCACAGGCCGCATTCAGTGCCTGATCCAGCTCAAGATTTTTTAGTTCAAGTTCTCTGGTGTATTGGCAAAGCTGTTCATCAAGATGTTTTTGTTGCGTAATATCCTGTACCTGTGCAATGTAATACAGGGCTTCTCCCCACGCGTCTCTCACCGTCGCGTTACTTACTTTGGTCCAAAGGTAATGACCTTGTTTATTTCTGATACGCTTTTCAATCGTGTAAGCAAGATGTCCGTTGGTGAATCTGTCAAACGCCAGAGCTTTTTCATCTTCCCAGTCCTGCGGGTAGGTAAGCTCTGCTACGCTATAAGCCGTGAGTTCAGTTTTTGAAAATCCGAGCAGCGCGCAGATGGAATCGTTGGCGTCGAGTATTTTTCTTTCAGGGGAACAAACCACAATGCCCAATGCGGCAGAGTCAAAAGCTAAACGAAAACGCCTCTCTGATTCCATCAGGGCTTGTTGTGCCAGACGGCTTTCTGAAATGTCACGAACTGAAGTAATGATAACTTTTCGCCCTTGAAATCTTTCGGATTTGTTAGAGACTTCAGCCGGAAAGCGGGTTCCGTCTTTTCTCAGTCCAACCAGCTCGAAGGCCGTATCTTTGTAATGTGCGGAGCCGTGCAGTTCTTCTGCGACGAGATTTAGCACCTCAGTATTAAGGAGTTCTTCTTCCTTATGTCCCGTCATCGAAAGTGCCGCTTTATTTGCGTGAATGATGCGCCCCTGATCGTGGACGATCAACCCTTCAAAGGTAGATTCGGATAAAAACTTGAAGCGCTCGGTTTCCTTTGCCTTTTGTATCGCTTCTTCGAGCTTTTCTTTTTGTACTTCAAATTGTTTGATGTAATTCCTGCGAAGCAGATGCGCTAAACTTCCTAAGGCTCCAGAGAATAAGACCAGAAACGAATAATGAAATATATCTGAGACCGAAATCGTGATCTGTGAGAGAATTGCTACCCAGGCCAGCAAGGCAGCGACGTAGGTGAGACTTAACCACCGTGCCGACAAAATCGTACAACCAGAAAAAATAATTAGTAAGGCAAAGGTTGTGGTCAGTTTGGGATCGTTAGTAATAACCAGACGGATAGAACTATTGATCAGCATCATCGCAGCCAGACCAGTCACAAGAAGATGAGCGTTCTTTTTAGATATTTTCTGATGAGCGGGTAACCAGAGAGTTAATGTAGCACCCCCACAAGTCACTAACGCCAGCCCGGTCATGATGTGATTGCTTGGTGTGGGAAGAGTCAGGTAGTGTGCGAGGGGCAGTAACAAATATAAGATGGCAACAAATTTTGCAATCGGTGCAAGTTGTTCGAGGGCAACCTGATCTATCGCCGCATACACACGGTCAGTGTTTTTTGAATCAATGAAGGCGCTCGTTTTTTCCATCTCAAACCAGACAACGGGCAGTCAGGCAGAATCTGACTTACCTTGAGAGGGTTGTTATGGTTAGGACTAAAAAATGGAAGTATGAACGAATTAGTAGGGCTAAATTCGAGACATTCACAATATATCACAATCACCGAAAGTTATGAAAATAAAAATCTAGCGACGGTTGGAGCGTGTTTTCGGGCGCGATTTCGTGATGGATTTCTTTCTGGTTTGCTTCATTGACGGGACAGAAAAATCAACCAGATGGCGGTCCACATTCACCCGGTCAATTCGAATTGTAATGCGATCACCAAGCTGAAATTTTCGTTTCGCCCGTTGACCAATCAAAGCCTGACGACGTGCATCGTATTCATAATAATCATCAATCAGCGAAGACATTCCGACTAAACCTTCGACGTACATATCATCCAGCTCAACGAAAAATCCGAATTCCTTGACGTTGACAATGACGCCATTGAATTCTTCTCCGACATGCCGCGAGAGCAGCGCCGCTTTGCGCCAATCTTCCAGTTCGCGTTCGGCTCCATCGGCAGCGCGTTCGCGCAAGCTGGATTCTTCCGCCATCGCTTCCAGTTCGATTTTCGGAATCGCCACGAAAGAGTTTCTTGGAGCCTGTTTGGGAATCGAAGCGCTGTCCCCCAAAGTTTCAGATTTGCTGAGTAAAGTGCGCAAAATCCGGTGGACGATTAAATCAGGGTAGCGTCGAATCGGGGAAGTGAAATGTGTATAAACCGGCGCAGCCAAACCAAAATGCCCGACATTCGTCGCGGTATAGCGCGCCCGCTGGAGCGAACGCAGCATCGCGTAGGACAAAACTTTTCCTTCCGGCTTGGTTTCCAGAATCCGTGAAAGCTTTTGATAATCCTGCGGCTTGGCTCCTTCGACCGGAAAGCGATAGCCATACGACGAAGCCAGCAACGCAAATTCGGCGATGCGCTGCGGTTCAGGTGCTTCGTGAACACGATAGATCGAAGGCACAAAAAGTTTTTCCATGTGACCTGCAACGCATTCATTGGCGAGCAGCATAAATTCTTCAATCAGGCGATGCGCGATATTGCGATCAGCTTTGACGACACTGTTAATTTGACCTGTTTCGTCAAATTGAAAAACAGCTTCCGGCAGATTGAAATCAATCGCGCCGCGCTCCTCCCGCATCTTCATCAGAATCCGCGCCAGTTCTTCCATTGAGCGAAAAAAGCCAATAAAATCAACATATTTTTCACTAATTGCCGGATCGGATTCCGTCAGGGTTTTGTTGACATCGGTGTAGGTCATTCGTTCATCGCTGCAAATCACAGATTCACGCAATTGATAATTGACGACGCGACCCTGATGATTCACTTCCATCATCGCCGACATCGTGAGGCGATCAACTTTTGGATTCAGCGAGCAAATTCCATTCGAGAGTTTTTCCGGCAACATCGGAATGGCGCGTTCAGGAAAATACACGGAAGTGCCGCGCAAACGCGCTTCTTCATTGAGCGCGGAACCTTGACGGACGTAGTGGCTGACATCCGCGATATGCACGCCGAGCTGAAAATTTCCGTTCTCAAGTTTTTGCAACGTAATGGCATCATCAAAATCACGCGCTGTTTCACCGTCAATTGTGACGGTCATAATGCCACGTAAGTCCAACCTTCCGACGCATTGTTCTTCGGTGACTTCACTGGGAATGGCTTCGGCTTCGGTGAGCACTTCTTCAGGAAAAACATGCGGCAAATCGTGTTTGCGGATGATGATTTCAATGTCTACGCCGGGATCATCGCTGAAGATGCCCAGCCGCTCGACGATGCGCCCCGCCGCCGGATCATAAGCATTTGGGTAGCGCGTGATTTCCACGACGACAATTTTTCCTTCCTCTTCTTCACTGTTATCTTCGGCATCAATATCGAAGGGAAATTTTTCATCCAGCGATTCAACGAACGTCAGATTTCGGAGCCGATGCAATCGTCCAATGATGCGGAGCTTGCCACGACTAAGAATTAATTCGACCTTGGCATTGCGGTCATGCATCTGTGTTTTATGCACATAAACCGCGACGCGATCACCATCAAAGGCTCCATTGGTTTCTTTGACATCCACGCGAATTGAGCCACGCAGGCGTTCATTTTCATCATCCGGCATGAAGCGAATATTTTTGGCGCGACTCTGCCGAATCGTCCCAATCAAAGCGCGATTGTTATCCGCCCACTTAAAATCCTGACCTTGATTCTTGATTAATCCAATGCCCTGCAATTGATTGAGGAGCCTGTTTAATTGCTTCTGCGCCGCCCGATTGAGTTTAAATTCATGGGTGAGATCAGTGACAGATAATCCATCAGGATTCTCTTGAAAAAGTGCAACGAGCTGCTGAGCATTTATTTCCTGCGCTTGGTTCATCAGTAGACAGTAGTTAGATTCGATAGGAATAACAAGTGATTACACCTACTCGGCATCTTTACCGGAGTTCGTTCTGTCGCTATTATGATTTTTATGATTTCTGCCACACACCAAAAACAGCTTGACGAAGATGGCTACGTGATTTTGCGTGACTTTATTTTACCTGAAAGATTGCAAGCTTTGCGTGAGGCATGCGAAAAAATCTACGCTGAGCAAGGTGAGCTGGCGGGAGCCGAATTTCGACAGGAACCCGAAACGCGCCGCTTAGCAAATATGGTGAATTGCGGAGAACTCTTTGAAAATTTAATTTCTGAGCCGCAAATATTGGAACTGGTACGACACGTGATTTCCGGCCAATTCAAATTCAGCAGTTTGAATTTTCGCTCCTCGAATCCGCATTCAACCTGGGCGCAACCGCTGCATTGCGACAATGGCGCAACTGTAGACGACAAGGGATTCTGGATTTGCAATGTCATCTGGTTGCTCGACGATTTCACGTTGGAAAATGGTGCAACGCGGATGGTTCCCGGTTCGCACCTCATCGGAAAATTACCGCAGGATGTGATCGAAGACATCAATGGGCCGCATCCTGATGAAATTCTGTTAGTCGAAAAAGCCGGAACCGTAGTCGTGATGAATACGCACATGTGGCACGGCGCTACGGCGAATCGCACGAACAAAGATCGCCGCGCTTTGCACAGTCTGTATTGCCGCCGCGACAAGCCGCAGCAGCAATATCAAAAACGATTGCTGAGTGCCGAAACGCAGGAAAAATTGAGTCCGGCACTGCGCGAATTGCTGGCGCTGGATGATGCTTTGAATGATGAAGTGAGTTCGCAATTTACCAATGCGAGCGGATTTTTGAAATAACAACCCGGGAGCGCAGACTGCCAGCCGGCGAGTACTGTTTTAGAATTTCCTTTGAGAGAAAGCTTCGAAGACTCGCTTTGGCACGCCAGCGGCGTGCGCTCCCAGAATTAACCGGAGACAAAATGCTGACACGTCGAGATTTTACCATCGCCCTTTCCGCTATCGCACTCACGCTGAGCGTCGTAGCCTTTTCCCGCAACGTCGAAACCAAAGTGATGGGATCGTCCATTTTTGAATGGAATACTTTTGAAGCGGTACCTTCAAAAGTTGGCTTCACGCGCAAAGTGTTTCAGGCTCCAACGGCGACGCTGGATGAATTGGAATGCCACATCACGACGCTGAATCCGGGCGCGAGTCCGCACGAACCGCACCAGCATCCAGACGAAGAATTAATTATTATCAAAGAGGGTACAGTTGAATCGTTGAATGGCGGAGTCCTCAAACGCGTCGGCCCTGGCTCCATCATTTTCCAAGCGGCGAATCAATTACACAGCATCCGAAATATCGGCAGCACTCCTGCGACCTATCACGTTTTTAAATGGAATTCACCGGGGATGTTGAAGAAGAAGGAAGGCGAGAAATAGGGTGTAGAGAGCAGAAGAAGGGGCGAAGAGGGGATTGGGAGACGGGGCGATTTCTTACCAAGTAGAAAGTTTTTATTGAGGAAAAGCCTTTGTCATAAATCCCCATTTCGCCCCGTCCCCAATTCACCCTTTCTCTCATTTCCTTGCGCCTTACTGGCTTCTATGATTCGATGGAGAGATGGAAGAACGACTACAAAAAATCATCGCTGCTGCTGGGATTACTTCGCGGCGCAAAGCCGAAGAGTTAATGCTCAGCGGTGTCGTGACCGTCAACGGCAAAAAAATTACAGAACTCGGAGCCAAAGCCGATCCCGCCAAAGACCACATTAAAGTCAACGGCAAGCTCATCAATCCCAAACTTGAACAGAAAGAAAATGTCTACATTTTGCTGAATAAACCCGTAGGTTATTTGTCCAGCACCGCCGATCCGACGCAGCGTCCTTTGGTCATTGATCTGGTCGGGCTGTACCGCGAAATGGTAAATCCGGTCGGGCGGCTTGATTACAATTCCGAAGGATTATTGCTGCTCAGCAACGACGGCGAATTCACTAATCTGGTCGCACATGCTTCATCGAAAGTTGCCAAACGCTACGAAATCAAAGTCAAAGGTCAGCCCAGCGAAGCGCAGATCGAACGACTGCGGCGTGGCATCAGAATCGAAGGACGACGCACCGCTCCAGCGGAAATAAAACTAATGGAGCAGAGCAATACCAATGCGTGGTACGAAATTATTTTGTACGAAGGACGCAACCAGCAAATCCGCAAAATGTTTGATTCCATCGGGCATTCCGTCATCAAGCTGCGCCGCATCGGAATCGGATTTTTATCGCTGCAAAAAGAGAAATTAAAACTCGGCGAATATCGTCTGCTGGCGATGAACGAAGTGCGAAGATTTATGACTGACGCAAAGACCTTGAATGCTCAACCTAAAGCCAAAAAAGCGAGCAAGGTTACGCGATAGAAAATAATTTATTTTCCCAGCGTCATCTTCAGCGTTGTATCGCCTGCCGGATGATGACGGTCTGCGCCGCGATAGCCTGTTTTTTCGGCGTGAACCAAGACCTGTTGATCTATTGCCGCATGTGCAGGCAATTCAAAATTGCCGCCCTCTTTGGTAGTCATGGCTTCGGCATCGTAACCGACTACGAAGACTTTGACGCCTGTGATGCCGCGATTTTTATTGTCTACGATTTGCCCGCGCACTTTTGCCGAAGCGTCGCTGGGAGCCGTTGCGCATCCTTGCGCACAAGTGAACTCAATGCCTTTGACGACGTGTCCGGCAGGATTGGTGACCTGCAATTCCAGATAGCCATCTTCGTAGGCTGGATGCGAAGAAAATGGGAAGAATATAAGTAAGCAAAAGCTGAGTAAACCGATCATCTGCGCTCCTCCCCTTTTGTAAGGTGAACCGACATTGCGTCTCGTGATTTTATGGCTGGATTGATGAAAGTAAATCTCAGCCCAAAAGCTCTTCGTCGGTCAAACTAATTTGAAATTGAATGGTAGCTGATCTTAACGAACTGTAACAACAAATATTTTGCGCCAATTCTTGTTGTCAACGGCGATGAGCAGAAAGGGTCGAGTGAAGTGACTGAAATTCTACGGCGTCATTAGAGTAGCCACACATTAATGCTGCGCGTATAATGAGAATATGGAAACACAAATTTTTGAAGGTGTTTGGGAAGACGTGGCACAACATTCTAGCGAGTTTTCAGGCAAGCGAGTGCGCGTTACGGTTTTGGAACCGACTCCACAACCAAATGAAGCGATGTTGCTGGCTCTGCGGAAAGTAGCCGAAAGAAGTAAAAGTATGCCTTTTTCCAGTGGCGAAGGTTCGTTAGAAATATTACGAGAGGCACGATCCGGGAAGATGTTTGGATATGAGTCAAGTGAATAGCCCAGGTGCAGTTGTTATTGATGCAAATGTACTGATTGGTTTGTGCGCCAAAGAACCTGATAAATTTATGACTGCGGAAACTGCCTTGCAGGATTATGCTACGCGGGGTTGGATTTTTTACGCACCACATGTAATCGTCAGCGAAGTGTTATACGTCCTCTGCAACAAACTCCAGAATGGTTTGCTCACACCAAGTACATACGAAGAAGCGATAGAGAATTTCCGCGATCAAATGGCTGCAATTCTTCCACCTCCAAATGGAGATGCCTCGCTCATTATTCGTGCCAAAGAGATTCGCGGCAGCTATGGATGCAGTCACTCAGCGGACGGTTTATACATTGCACTTACTGAAGAATTAGCAGTGAACAGCACAGCAGAGTTTTTAACTTTTGATAAAGGTGTACTTAACCAAGTTACACAAAACGCGCCAACTACGAAAGTAAATTTCCTGCCTATTTGAGACGACTCAGCGGCTCCGGCAAATTCGCAATCGTGTACGCCAGCACTGCCATCACCGCCGCATTTTCCGCTAACTCTTTCGGCACAACTTTATCTAATGTATCCGCCGCCGTGTGGTGATAATCGAAGTAGGTTCTACTATCCTGCCATAATCCAAAGGTCGGAACTCCCAATCCATCAAGTGATGAGATGTCGGCTTCAGGGGAGCTGTTGACTGCATCAATTAATCCTGCGCCGATGCTTTGCAAAATTGCCGAAGCCGGACGAAGTTTGTTGATCGCTTCGGGGGCGGCATGCGCGTGAATGCCTAATGGATGGCTGGCGCCGAGGTCGCTTTCAAGTGCGGCGATGTGGTTGGCGACTTCAGCTTTATGATCGCTGGCATAGCCTCTGCCGCCGGCGGTTCCATTCTCTTCGTTCATCCAGGCAATCACGCGAAGGGTGCGTTTGGGCTTGAGTTTAAGCTGCGAAATCAAGTTAGCGGTTTGCATCGCTACGGCGACACCTGAAGCGTCGTCAATCGCACCTGTGCCTAAATCCCACGAATCCAAATGACCGGAAACGATGACGATTTGTTCGGGATGTTCGCTGCCTTTGAGGTCGGCGACGACGTTGTAGCTCGATTCGTCCGGCAACGTTTGCGGAGTCAAAGTCAGGTGAATCTTTACTGTGCCTTGTGCGGCGAGATACGCCATTAATGCTGCGTCTTCCGCCGCCACCGCTGCTGCTGGAATCTTTGGTGCATCCGGCAAATAAAACATCGCGCCGGTGTGCGCCAAACGATATTCTGCGCCGCCTGCGGAACGATTCAGTGCGGCAATGGCTCCGAGTTTGGCGGCTCGGCTCGCGCCCGTTCCGCGATAGGCGACAGCCTGTCCGTAAGCCTCGCTGCCGTGTCCACTGGCTGCGAGCTGGCGATCAAATTTAAAATTGTACAGCACAATTTTTCCGGCAATTTTCTCACGCCCCAGTGCCTCAAGTTGATCGTAGTTTTCGACGACGACGACTTCTGCGGTGATGCCTTCTGCCGGAGTCGCTACGCTGCCACCGAGCGCGGTCAAGACAACTTTTTGTGTCGTCCCTTTCGCCTGTCCTTTGAATTCAACCAACGCTCCGGTTTCTACGCCACGCACCCAATGCGGTACGGTGACTTTTTCGAGCTTCACGTCCAAGCCAAGCTTGCGCATTTCTCCGGCGACGTATTCAGCGGCGGCATTTGCCTGCGGAGAACCGCTGAGGCGCGGCCCGATGTTGTTGCACAAATACGCGACCTGCTTGTAGGCATAATCGCTGTCGAGTGCTGCACGTTGTAATTGCTTGAGTTCAGCGGTGAGCTGTTCAGAATATTTTTCAGTCGGTTCAGTGTTGCGACGTTGCGCGATGATTGGAAAGCTGAAGAGGACAAAGGCGAATATTAACAGGGCGAATTTATGCATAGTGAATTAGTTCCTTGAGAAAATGTCCAACAAACTTCAGTTTGTTGATATTGTGCCGACAATGCTAACGATACACTAAAAATAAGTTTTGAAACAAAGAGGGCTTAGTTCATTTATATGGTTATGGCGGTAATTTAGTAATATTTCTTCCCCTTCAAAGTTTCCGGCAGACATTCCATCTCGGCTTTTCCTGATTCAAAATCGTGCGCGTACTGGTAATCTTTTCCATAACCCAAGCCCTTCATCAAAGCCGTCGGAGCGTTGCGCAAATGTAACGGGACAGGTTCCGCCTGCGTGGCGCGAGCATCAGCGGCAGCGGCTTCGTAAGCGACGTACACTCGATTTGATTTGGGAGCATTGGCGAGGTAAACAGCGGCTTCGGCTAAGGCTAATCGCGCTTCGGGCAAACCGATCAAGTGTGTCGCTTGCGCGGCGGCAGCGGCGATGACTAAGGCGTTTGGATCGGCTAATCCAATGTCTTCGGAAGCGTGATGAACGATGCGGCGAGCAATAAACATCGGGTCTTCGCCGCCTTCGATCATTCGCGCCATCCAATATAAAGTCGCACTGGCGTCAGAGTTACGAATGGATTTGATGAACGCTGAAATTAAATTGTAGTGCTGCTCGCCGGATTTATCGTAGACCGCATTCGCACGTTGCATGGCTTCGCGCAGGTCATTTTCGGTGATAACTTTTGAGGTTGCAGCCGTGACTGCCAGCTCCAAAGCATTCAACGCATTCCGTGCATCTCCGCCAGTTTTTGTCGCCAGCCATAATAATAAATCGTCGCTGATTTCGGCTTCGGAATTTCCTAATCCACGTTCGTCCGTTAAGGCGCGTTTTAAGACTTCTCGCAATTGTTCGGCAGTCAGTTGTTGCAACGTGAAAACCCGCATTCTTGACAGCAGTGCCGAATTGATTTCAAACGAAGGATTTTCGGTGGTGGCTCCAATCAAAGTGATTGTCCCGTTTTCGACGTACGGCAAAAATGCGTCCTGCTGCGAACGATTGAAGCGATGAATTTCGTCTACAAATAAAACGGTACGGCGATTGGCTTTCGTCTTCAGCGAGGCCGCATCCGCCATCACTTGTTTGATTTCCTTGATGCCGGAAGTCACGGCGCTAAACGGTACAAAATTCGATTTGGTGTGTTTGGCAATAATATTCGCCAGCGTAGTTTTTCCCGTGCCCGGAGGCCCCCAGAAAATCAGCGAAGTCAATTTGTCTTCGGCAATCAAACGACGCAGCAATTTGCCTTCGCTGACGATGTGTTCCTGCCCGATGAATTCGTCGAGCGTACTAGGGCGCATTCGTGCGGCTAAAGGAGCCTGCCGATCAGGTGTCTGCGTAGTAGTGGTTTCAGGTTCATCGAAGAGCGAAGGCGAAAATTGGTTTGACATAAGGGTAATGGGTAACGATCAATCTCTGCCCGTTGTCGCAGATAGTACGGACCAAAGTCCGAAGCCAAATAATTATGGCTTTGTAGGAAATTCCTGACAATATCCGCATAGGATTTTCTCAGCAGAAATTTCTCTTGCGAGGTATACTTCATGATTTGTCAACATTGTAACCGAACGAATAGGTCAAACAGTAGCAGTTGCAGTAACTGTGGGCGGGCGTTGGTGCGGAGCGTGAATCGTCCGGTCGCAATGCAATATGCTGGAGGTTTCCCCGATCAGAGCCGGGTTTTTGTCGAACGTCGTGTCGTTCCGCGCCAGGTTGTGAAACCGATAGATGGCCCGCGTGGAGGCAGTGCTCCTCCGGTTGATCGCTGGGTTATTCACGCAGTCGGTTTGCTGATTAGTTTGAATCTTCTGGTTGCGATTTTAATTGTTACTGGCACACGCCTGAGTGAGCTGTTCCACCAATAAATTTTAGGTAAGGGTGACGTGATGACTTTTCTTTTATTGATACGAAAAGCCGATGAGATGGGCGTTAATTTCTGGTTGCGGATTGTTGCTGCCGGATTATTTCTTTCGCTGATATTACTGAGCGCTTATTATTTTCTTTATATCAATCATGAACCCGTACGCTCGGTCAGCGTCACTAAACCCACTGTAAATTCAGCCGAAACGGAACGCAAGAAAGCTGATACCGCCATGATGTCGCGGATCAAAGCCGCGATGACGCAATCAAAACGCTTACATTTGCAAAGCATTGGGGTTGAGTGCAGAGAAGGCAATATCACTTTGTTTGGAGACGTTCAGAAAGATGCAGACAGAGATTTGGCTGAAAATCTGGCCAAAGAAGTTGCCGGCGTCAAAGAGCTGAAAAATGAAATTAAAGTCATGGGAGTCACCGTTACGCCTGATCTGCGAGAAGCAAGAACTACGTCAATTGTAAAAGTTGAAGACCTTGAACTCGAAGCCAATTTAACCGAAAGCCTTCAGTCCTTACCGGATTTACCAAGTCAAACTATCAAAATCAAAGTGACGAATCGTGATGTCACCGTCAGCGGTCAGGTCGCCAATGAACAACAACGACTCCGCATCGAACAGATCATTCGCAATACTCCGAAAGTGAATTCAGTCAGCAATAACCTGAAAGTCGGTAGTTGAGGTTCAGAGTTCACGCTTTAGCGTGCCAAGCCATCACATAACAACCACGCTAAAGCGTGAACTCCGAACACCTTTCCCTTGCATCTCTGCGCGGGAACATTGAAACTACTGCGCTATGAGTTCCAAAGCGCCAATCAATGATTCATTAATTCATCCCGCCTTGCTTGACCCACGCCAATGGGCTGACATAGATATTTACGCTTCGATGTTGAGGGTGGAGCGTGATGAAATAGTAGGGGAATTCCGCTCTGCGCCGGATCGTGCCTTCAGAATCCATCATTTAAAACTCGATTTGAATTTTGACCTGAACGAACAAAGCGTCAGTGGCACTGCTACGATCACACTTTCGCCTTATGCGAATGGCTGTCAGAAAATTATTCTGGATGCGGCGGAAATGAGCATTCGCAAGGTGCGCCGCATCTTTATGCAACCGGAGCCGGACAATTCTCCGTTGCAGCCGCTTGGGAAATCTCCACTGGATTTGCCGTACGAAATTCATCTCGAAAAACTGAACATTGACTTACCAACTCCTGCGCAACGCGACGAAGAAGTAGTGCTTGAAATCACTTATATATGTCGTCCACGCAAAGGATTATTTTTTGTCAAACCGGATGAAGAGTACGCCGGAAAGCCGCATCAAATCTGGTCGCAGGGACAAACCGAAGACGCGCATTGGTGGTTTCCGTGTGCTGATACGCCGCATCAGAAAATGACTACGGAACTGATTGCGACAGTAGCTGAAAAATATTTTGCGCTCTCAAATGGATCGTTGCTCAAGACCTCTGCGAACAGCGAAAGTCAGACGAAAACGTATCACTGGCGTCAGGATCAACCGCATCCGGCGTATTTGGTGACAGTCGTCGTTGGCGAATATCAAGCGATTCAAGAGCGCGTCAAAGGCTTGCCCGTTGAATATTACGTCTATGCTGATCGCGTCGAAGCGGGCAAAAAATTGTTTGAGAAAACTCCGCAGATGATTGAGTTTTTTGCGGGCAAATTTGGCTACCCTTATCCGTTTGCCAAGTATTCGCAAATCCTCGTAGATGATTTTTTATTTGGCGCGATGGAAAATACTTCGGCGACCACGATGACGGATCGTTGTTTGCTGGACACGCGCGCTGAGCTGGATTTGAACTACGAAGATATTGTGGCGCACGAACTCGCGCATCATTGGTGGGGCGATTTGGTGACGTGCAAACATTGGACGGAAATCTGGTTGAATGAAAGTTTTGCGACCTATTCGGAATTTCTCTGGCGTGAACATACACAGGGACATGATGAAGCGCGATGGTCAATGTTTCAGGACTTTCTGACGTATTTGAATGAAGATTTTTCTTCGCATCGGCGTCCGATTTTTTATGAGCATTATCGTTACTCCGAAGAGTTGATGGATCGTCACGCTTATGAAAAAGGCTCATGTGTACTGGCCATGTTGCGACACGTTTTAGGGGATGAAGATTTTTTCCGTTCGATGGCGCGGTACGCGGGCAAATTTGCCTTTGGCGTTGCGGAAACGAATGACTTCAAAGTAGCGATTGAAGAAGTCACAGGCCGGAATTTACAATGGTTTTTTGACCAATGGATTTACCGCGCAGGCTACCCGGAAATCGAAGTCGAGTGCGAATGGCAAGTTGAACAAAAGATGCTTCGCTTGCAAGTGAAGCAGGTGCAAAAAGCCAATGAAGATGATGAAGCGGTGGAGGCTTTTCGTTTTCCGGCAGAAATCGAAATCGTTCATCAGGAAGCAGGTGAAGTGATTGAATCATTAGCGCGGCAGAGTCTCAATGTCTGGATTGAAAAGAGCGAACAGGAATTTTATTTTCCCTGTGAGACGAAGCCGAAAATGGTGGTTTTCGACAAATGGCATCGGACTTTCAAGCTGATGAATTTTCCCAAATCCGCTTCGGAATTATTGTTCCAGCTCAGGCACGACGAAGACTTTTTAGGACGCACCAGAGCTGCCCGTGAACTGGCGAATTTGAAAGTTGATGAAGCCGTTACTCCGACTTTGATTGACGTTTTGAGCCGCGAGGAATTTTATCCGGTGAAGATGGCAGCCGCGATTTCATTGGGCGAAATCGGCACGAGTGAAGCGCGCAAAGCTTTGATGGAGATTTGTGAATTGAGTCGTGACGCGAACGTTCGTCGCGCTTGCATCTGGGCTTTAGGGAAGGGAAAAAGCGAAGAGAAAATCGTTCAGTTTCTACAAAATGTAGTAACGAATGAGCAAAGTTATTTTGTTTTGGTAGCTGCGATCCGTGCCCTTGGGAATCTCGGCGGTGAAGATCCAAAATCCTATGATATGATTTCCAGTGGATTAAAAATTCAGTCCTGGCAGGAAGTAGTACGAGCTTCGGTCTTTCATGCTTTCAAATTTAAGCAGGAAAAACGTGCGGTAGATTTGGCGATGAAGCATAGTCAATACGGTGAACATCTGGCCGTTCGCGTTGCCGCAATCGCTTATTTAGGTGTCATCGGAAAAGAACTTCGCAAAACACAGACGGATGATTCTGTAGTGCAATATTTGCTCAAACTACTCAAGGACAAAGCGATTCGTGTTCGTGTTGCCAGTGCGCGGGCGTTGGGGAAAATTGGTAGTCCGGTTGCCTTGCAGTCTTTGCGTGAAACTCAGCAATACGAATGTCTGGATCAGCTCAAAGCCGCGCTGGAAGATTCGATTAGTAGCATTGAAGCAGGAAAATAGAAGATTCGATATGAAGATTATTGTTTGCCTCAAACAGGTTCCCAAAAACGATTCGATTTTGCGTCTAAATGAGTCTTCAACCTGGATTCAGGAAAAAGATTTGACCTACGAAATTAACGAATCTGATGCGTACGCATTGGAAGCTGCGTTGCAACTCAAAGAAAAAAATGGCGGTGAAGTCATTGCTTTGTCGTTAGGCCCGGCGCGCATTCAAAGTGTGATTATGGAAGCGTTGGCGCGTGGTGCAGACCGTGCGTTGCATCTTGAAGACTCTGTATTTGAAAGCCTGGATGCGTTCGCTACGGCCTCGGTGATAGCTGCCGCCGCACAGTCCGAAGGTTTTGATTTGCTCCTGACCGGACTCCAATCGGACGATAAAGGCCTCGCCCAAACTGGCGTGATTGCGGCGGAATTATTAGGCTTGCCCCACGCGACGATTGTGATGGAAATTCTGAGCGAAGGCGACACGATTAAAGTCAAGCGTGAATTGGAATCAGGTTATTTTGAATATGTCAGGATGCCCGCTCCGGCAGTGCTTTCGATTCAATCTGGGATTAATACACTGCGCTACGCCACACTCAAAGGCATCATGGGAGCGAAGAAAAAAGAAGTGAAAAAGCTGAATGCCGAAGGCTTGAATATTGACGCTTCGACACTCGCACCGAAACAGCAAATCAAGCGCGTTTATCTTCCAATGAAAGCCAAACAAACGGTCATGATTGAAGGCTCAGCGGCAGAAGCAGCGGCGACGTTGGTTGATAAACTCAGAAATGAAGTCAGAGTTTTATAAGAGGTAACATGAGCGAACAACTCCATCCAGAAGAATTGCTAAAGCGTGCGCGAATCCAGGCGCGGGCGTTCTTCGAGCAATACGATGCAGAGCTTGCCGCGATTGAAATTTCGGTCAGCAAAGCACAGTCGCATCAAACCTATGATGAAGAAACGATGCTGATGCGCGATCATTTAAGTTTGTTCTTACGTTCGCTCAGTACAGAGTTGCAAAACGCTGTCGTGGAAGTTCGGACGACTTCCGAACGGCTAAGTAGTATCGCGGAAAATGTGAAAGAGCAGCAATAAGGTGGTCGGTGAGCCATGGTCGGTGGTCGGAGAAGAAAGCTCCGCCTACTGACCACCGTTCACCGACCACCGACCACCTTATTTATGGCAAATGAAATCCTTGTACTCATTGAACATGTCGAAGGAGTGATGAATCGCTCTTCGTGGGAAGCTATCCGTGCCGCGCAATTCATTGGCGCTGCATTACAGCAGGAAATTTCGGCGGTCGTGATTGGGCAAAATATTGATTCGCTGGCGGCGGAAATTGCTACCAGAAAGCTTCATCGCGTCTACGTTGTCGAAAGCGAAAATCTTGCTTCTTACACGGCGGATGGTTATGCGCTGGCGCTGCGACAAGTGGTGGATCAAGTGCAGCCGTCGCTTATATTGATGGCGCATACTTATCAAGTCAGAGACTTCGCGCCGAAGCTGGCAGCCGGATTACGGCGGGCATTGATAAGCGATTGCATCGGCTACAAAATCGAAGAGGCAGCGACAGTTTTTACGCGTCAGATTTTTCAAGGGAAATTGGTTGCAGATGTCGCTCCGGTGGGAGACGCTCCGCACTTTGTCAGTTTTCAATTAGGATCATTTCGCGGTGATGAATGCGAAGCTGGAAAGGCTGAGGTTATTGCTTTGACGATGAATATAAGCAGTGATCAAATTCGACAAATTCCTGAAGCTCGTTTTCAGGAAGCAAAAGCGGCGGTAGATTTATCACAAGCTCCAATTATTGTTTCCGTCGGACGAGGCATCAAAGAACAAAAGAATATTGAAATTGTGCAAAAATTAGCTGACGTAATGGGCGGAGAACTCGCTGCTTCACGTCCGATTTGTGATAACGACTGGTTGCCGATGGATCGTCAGGTTGGCTCTTCCGGGCAAACGGTCGCGCCGAAACTTTATCTGGCGATTGGTATCTCAGGAGCCATTCAGCACTTGGTTGGGATGAAAGGCTCACGCACCATTGTTGCGATTAACAAAGACCCGGAAGCTCCCATTTTTGAAATCGCAGATTATGGAATTATCGGAGATTTATTCGAGATTGTTCCGGCGCTAACTGCCGAAGTAGAAAAACTAAAAAATTAGAAATGTAACGACCAATCGCAGAAACACGCACGCAGTAAGTGTGTCTTCCTTGCACTGCTGCGCCCTTACTACGTGCGGGCTTCTGCATTTTTATAGGAGAAATTATGGCTACCGTAGAAGACGCAAAATTAATTTTACAGCTTTATGAAATGCGCCGCGAAGATGTGATGCGCCAAGCGCGTGGGTTTTTCACGGGACCGGAATTTATGCCAACCAGTGCGCAGGAAATAATGGATATGGTAATGACTGATCCGCAGAAGAGCGCCTACTATCGTCAGGCGACAAGCTATTGGGATATGGCGGCTGCGTTGGTCAATCATGGCACGTTAGATTCCGCATTGTTTTTTGATACGAACGGAGAATTCCTGGCAGTCTGGGCGAAGATCGGAGAATTTGTGCCTGAGCTTCGATCAATGTTCGGGCCGAAGTATTTACAAAATCTTGAAACACTGGTGAATGCGCATCCGAATGGTGCGATGCGCATTGCCCTGATGAAAGAACGGTTTAAGAAAATGGCTGCCATGAAGGCTGAAACCAAAGACGACATACCATTTTAGTTTTTAGTCCAATAAACTTTAGTTTGTTGAGCTTTTGCAACAGAAATATTGACACCGGGAAGGTCAACAAACTGAAGTTTATTGGACGATTATTTTACTGGAAAATTACGGCGCTGACTTCCGGTACAATATCTGAAACGTCATCTTCAGTGATGGTTGAAGGTAAATCGAGTTTCATTGTAATGCGCATGGATTCGCCCGGTTTTAGTGGTTCTTTTCTCAAGCGCGGAATCGGTGTGCTGGTATTGATCGCCAAAACCTTACCTGCTTCCGCGTAGCTCATCGCTTTGATTTCAAGCTCAAGCCCCGATAGTGTGCGATTACCCCGATTGGTTAATTTCCCCAATAAAATCATTTGTGTCATCCCCATGGCATTTTGTGCCGCTCGTTTTTCAACATCTTCAATGGTGAATTTGTAATTATCGAACTCAGGGTTTCCTTTGCGCTGCGCATCAGGTAAGCGCAATTGTTGTCCACCGGGGAGAGCTGTGGCCGCAGGCACGCTGGCGGGCTGCCGAAATTTAGAAGCTAAGAAAACAATGATAACGGCTAGCGCCAAGGCTCCGATTCCTCCCAGAATCAAATACATTCGGGAGCGGCGTTCTTCTACCATTTGCGGGGTTTCAGTATTGAACATCATAAGCAGTTTATTTGGATCGTGCTTTCAAATTGCCAGCCAAAATTAATCTCCACTCACCATCATTTTGTTGACTTTCAAGGTTGGCGTAGCAATGTTACTGCGAAAATATAAGTCATTGCCAATCATTTCAATGCCGCGCAACATATCGCGGAAGTTTCCTGCGATGGTGACTTCTTCAACGGGATGCGTAAACTTGCCATTTTCAATCCAAAGCCCTGACGCGCCGCGCGAATAATCTCCAGTGACGGGATTGAAGCCGAAGCCAATTAATTCAGTGACAAAGAAACCATTCCTGACTGAGGCAATTATCTCTTCAGGCGAAGTTTTTCCGGCTTCGATGTAAAAATTATTGACTCCTACTCCGGGTGCACCGGTCAAGCCGCGCATGGCATTGGCGGTCGAACGCAAACCAAGCTTACGCGCCGTGTAGGAATTGAGCAGATAGCTGCGAAGAACGCCATTTTCGACGACAACATTGCGGCGCGAAGGCAATCCTTCACCGTCGAAGGGGCGTGAACCAACTGCGCCTGCCAGTGTGCCGTCATCAATGATCGTCAATTCCGCTGCGGCGATTGACTCATTTAATTTACCGACTAAAAAAGAAGAGCGGCGGAAAACCGATTCGCCGGAAACTGCCTCAAAAAAATTGCGAAGTAATTCACCCGCGACGGCGGCATCAAAAATGATGGGCACTTCCTGGGTAGCGACTTTGCTGGCCCCGAGCTTGCGTAAAGCGCGATGAGCGGCTTCGCGTCCAATGGCTTCCGGTGAACTTAATTTCTTCAGCCAGCGTTGCGATTCACCCCAGAATGATTGCTGCATCTGGTCTTTGTCGGTCGCTATGGGGGCCGAGACTAAGCCGCAATTACTGCCATGATATTCACCTGCAAATCCTGAACTCGTCACCAATAACATCCGTCCCAAAGTCGTGGCACAGCTTCCGCCTTCGGAATTCGTAATGCGTGGGTCAAAGGTTAGCGCAGCTTCTTCACAAGCCTTGGCCATTTCGATTTTTCGCTCAGTCGGCAAATTGGCAATGGCTTCATCGTAAAGCTGTAAATCAGGATTTGAAGAGTTGGAAAATTCTTCGCGTGAGGGCAACACTGAAGCTTCGTCAGGAGAAGTAAAGCGTGCCATTTCGACGGCTTCTGCCACCAGTTTTTCCAGCGCTTCAGGGTTCGTATCCGAAGTTGAAGCCGAGGCTTGACGACCTTCATAAATCACGCGCAAGCCAATCCCGCGCGAAGCTGATTCCTGCAATGTTTCAACTTCACCTAATCTGACTTCGACGGAAAATTCAGTTGCTTCAAGTGCGATGGCTTCGGCTTCAGTCGCACCGCGCTTCAGCGCCGAACTGACCATTTCTGAGAGCAATTCAGTAGTGATTTCCATTATATGTGAATCCTATCCCTTTGTTCCACCAACGGTCATCTCGGAAATCTTGATGGTTGGCAAACCTACTCCAACCGGAACCGATTGACCGTTTTTACCGCATAAACCGACGCCCGTATCCAGCGCCAGGTCATGACCAACGGCAGTGACTTTGGTCAGGGCTGTCGGGCCGTGTCCAATCAAGGTCGCCCCTCTGACCGGAGCCGTAACTTTTCCGTCTTCGATCAAATATGCTTCGCTGGCAGAAAAAACAAATTTTCCATTGGTGATGTCTACCTGACCGCCACCGAAATTGACGGCGTAAAGTCCGCGCTTGACTGATTTTATAATGCTTGCAGGATCATCTTGTCCGCTGAGCATAAAAGTATTGGTCATGCGCGGCATTGGCAGCGATTGATAGCTTTCGCGGCGACCATTTCCGGTCAATGCAGCTCCCGTTAATCTTGAACTCAGGTGATCTTGCAAGTAGCCGCGCAAAATACCGTTTTCAATGAGCACCGTCCGTGAAGACGGGTTTCCTTCGTCGTCAATATTAATAGACCCCCGTCGGGCATCAATTGTTCCGTCATCAACGATAGTACAGAATTCACTGGCAACTTTTTGACCGAGCATCCCCGAAAAAGCCGAGGTACCTTTGCGGTTAAAATCAGATTCAAGTCCGTGTCCGATGGCTTCGTGTAAAAGAATTCCAGGCCAGCCCGGGCCTAAAACTACTTCGGTTGTTCCGGCAGGAGCTTCGACGGCTTCGAGTTGCAGGATCGCTTGTCGGGCAGCTTCAGCCGCAAAAAATTCCGGTGAAAATTTCTGGTCGAAAAATTCCAGACTATCCCGTCCACCGCCGCCCATGCGACCGGATTGCAGGTTGCCATCATCATCGGCAATGCAATTGACATTCATCCGCATCAGCGGTTGCACGTCTCCGATGAGTAAGCCTTCAGAAGTGGCGATGAGAATAATTTTATATTCATCAACGATGGAAGCCTGGACTTCACGAATGCGCTGATCAAAAGACCGAGCCGCACTATCAGCCCGATTCAAAAGAGCAATTTTGCGTTCCAGCGGTTCGTCTCGTACCGGTGTGGCAACATCATAAAGATTGCGTGAGGGCTGGCGATTCGTGATTTTAACCGGTGCAGCATTCGTAGCATTTTGAGCGATGTGCGCTGCCGTTGAAGCCGCCGTCCGAATAGCATTGACATCAATTTCATCGCAATAGGCATAGCCGGTTCTTTCACCTGAAAGCACACGGACGCCGACTCCCTGAGAGATGGCCCGGTTCGCCGATTTGATGAGTTGTTCTTCAAGGCTCAAATTACTGAGCACCGAATATTCGAAATACAAATCTGCATAATCACCTCCGCGCGACAGCGCAGCCGAGATCAAATTCTCAATGTCAGAAAGTGTCAGGTTAAAATTATCGGTAAAAAATTTAAGTGGTGAAATCATCTTCATTCTCATCCAAACATCTCATCAGTGGACAAAAAACTAAAATGGCAACTAGCGGGGCTAAACTCAGGGCTGAGATTGTAGTCCATCAACGAACTAAAGTAATTATTTTTTTAAGGCGTCACGTCTCTGCTACCGAGTTGCAATATGTAAGGCAGCGATTCCAGCCAAAAGATTATGATAATGCACTTCACGGAATCCGATGCTCTGCATCATTTCAGCTAAATGTTTTTGATTGGGAAAATAGCTAACTGAATTCGGTAAATAAGTATACGCATGTTTGGAGCCGGATACCAGTGCTCCGATGCGAGGAAGTATTTTTGAGAAATAATAACCGAAAGCCTGATCTAGCATTGGGTTGACCGGATGTGAAAATTCCAGGATCGCAACTTGTCCCGCAGGTTTCAGAACACGGAAAATTTCTTCGAGACCGTGCTCGACACTTGCCAGATTTCTTAATCCGAAAGCGTTTGTGACCAGATCAAAACTCTGATCCGCGAACGGTAAATGTAACGCATCTCCTTCGATGAAAAGTGGTTTGACGGGAGCTGCTTTGGCGGGGCCGAGAGCCAGCATCGGAAAACAAAAATCACATCCAATGAGGTGAGCGTGCGGTGCAGCTTTGGCCAGCTCAATCGTCAGGTCTCCGGTTCCGCAGCATAGATCAAGGACAGTTACCGAAGGGCGCGCTAAAACTTCACGGACTTGCCTGACAGCGAAACTACGCCATCGCTTATCAATATTTCCTGACAGGAGATGATTGAGCCGATCATAGGTCGGCGCAATTTCGGCAAACATTTTGCGAACGGCTTCGTGTTTGCCGGGTGCATTCAATTTTGGGTTGGGTGCTGACATCTTGATGACAAATTAGACGGGAAATATTTGCCAGCATTATGTCTGAGATTTGAAGTTTTCGTTCACTTTTCCCATGACTAAAACTGTCAAGGCATTCGCATCAAGTAATCTTTTAGCGACACGCTGTAAATCCAGCGTCGTGACGGCTTTGACTTTGTTCTCAAAATTCAAAGGATAGGTTTCAGGCAGTCTATAAGCAGCAATTTCACGTAAATATTCGCTGACAGATTTGGCGTGATGTTCGTTAAGTAAGGCGGATTGGGCAGTCGCTAATTCCAATTCTGAAATTTCGTTTTTACTCAGAAGCGAAAAAACATCGGTCATTTGACGTGAGATTTCAACCGCGCGCTCAGTCGGCACTGAAGCTGAGAAATGCACCGGAGCTGCTAAAATGTGCGGTGCAAATGATGTCACACTGGTAGCTTCGATCTGCTTCAGGCGTTTGTCCAAAACACGCGAGAGCAAGACAGTTGCAAGATAATCTGCATCCGTGTGCGAAACGCCGATGACGCCCCCACGAATTTCAACATTTGATAAATTAGCTTGCTCAATTTTTATGACGCGTACTTCAGAGGTACGAAGGGGGGGGCGAAATGTCGGTGGAGCTGGCAAACCTTTGACCCAGCCTCCGAAATATGTTCGGAAAATTCCCATCACTTTTTCACGTTTGATGTTCCCTTCGACAACGGCAAACATGTTATTGGCGAGGTAGACGCGTTTGTAGAAATCATAAACGTCACCGTAGGGAATCCTGGCAATCGTGGTGGCGTCGCCTTCGCTGTTGTGCGCATATGGATGGTCTCCGTATAAAGCTGCGATAAAAGCCTCGTCTGCTTGAGCAGCAGCGGGTAATTGCCAGGCTTTGACACGGTCAAGGTGTGCTTTATGGGCGGTTGCAAAAGCATCTTTGCGAAGATTGTCGGTCACTAGTAAGCGTGCGATAATCGAAATCGTTTCCTGAAGATTTTGCGCCGGAGCTTCAATACGAAACCAGGTGTGATCAAGAGTTACGCCCCAATCCATGCTTGCTTCAAGCGTCACTAATTCCTCCTTCAGGTTCGGGTTGACTGCCAGTAAGGTTTCTACCGTTAAAGCAGCAACTCCGGCTTTGCCAATCAGATCAAACATTGCGCCACCCCGAACGGTTAAGTGGCAGATGACCTTCGGGGAATCATTTTTTTCCAGCGTCACAATTTGTAATCCGTTGAGCAGACTGTCACGCCGAACATCACTGAATGGTGTTCGTGGTGCGACCTCCGGTACTGCCGGTGAAGAGAGTTTCTGGCTTTTCCCCTTATCTTTTTGGGCGAGTACTGGAAAGACCAGCGCCAGAAAAATTAAAACCGTCGAAGTATGTCTGGAATGAATCATAAGAAGACCTTGCCTGAATGATAAAAATGATGAGACAGAAATGCTCAACCAAAAGTGTACCTGTGCAACGGCATAAGCGTCAAATCAGTGCGCTTCACGTTTTAGCTGCTTGAGCATGGAACGCACTGTGAAGGCATTCTTTCCGGTTGGTTCAATTGATAAAAATTTTTCGTAAACGGCGATGGCTTCTTTAATTTGCCCATTCCTGTCCAGCAAATTTCCGAGCAGGTAATAGATGATCGGTTCGGTGTCGTTACTTTGTTGAGCGGCGAGGCTGAGATGTTTGATGGCATTGGCAGCATCGTTTTCTTCCATGAAATTCAAGGCAATTCCGGTGTGCGCTTCAGGTGAAATGTTCCGTGCGAGCTTGAGGGCTTTTTCGTAGCTTGTGAAGGCTTCGTCGTACAAGCCTTGCGCACGAAACGTATTGGCGGCAACGGTCAACGCTTCTGCGGCAATCACGGGCGCAGCAGAGGATTCACGGGCTGCCCGACGCGCTTCGTTGAGAGCGTCTTCGTATTCAGAAGTTGCAGCCAGGCTCCGCGCTAAGCCGAGACGTGCGCGTGGGAGAGGGGTTTTTGAGAAGCTCAGCGCCTTGCGATATTCGGTAATGGCAGCTTTGTGCTGACCTTTTTCACGGAGTCCCTCCGCCGTCTGAAAACTGAGTTCAGCGGGCGCAGCAACAACTTTGAAGGTTAATTGGATTTGATTGGTGGTCGCTGATTTGACGATAATAGTTTGGGCCAATTCATGTTTTCCCAACAGTCTGGCACGAAGTGAATGCGATCCGGCTTTCAAATTTTTAATCGTCAGCTCACCATTTTCTTTGACTGTGCCATACCGCAAATTATCCAGCCAGATAATTGTTTCTGCTTCTGCTTTAATTTGTAACGAAGTAATTTCCTGAGATTGCGCTTGAACGTGGAGGAGCAGGAGAGTGGCGAAGCAAAAAATAAAGCTGAAGAAATATCGAGTTGGTTTCATGATTTGCGACAACTGGAAAAGATTAGCCTGTCAGAGTACAGGCTGTCGCAACCATGGCTGGTTGCGCTACGAAGTATGTTTCATGCTTTGTAGAAGTTTACTATAAGCCTCAGCATTCTTTTTCGCAGATTTTTCCTCAACTGCCCCGAAAATCACTATGGGTTTATCGGCGACAAGAATATCAAGGCTCCAATTCATAATTTTTCCATTTGTTTCACCGGTCCCTGATTCGCTGAGGTGATCCATCCCATTATGCTTGTTTTCTTTGTGATCCTTGGATTTGACGTTTTTCATTTCTTCGTCAATGCCTTCGCGGTAAGCATCCCAAAGTTTTTCAGCCATTCCGGCGTCCTCTGCAACAGCAAAAAACATGATGACAGTTTCATCCGCTGAGGCGAGAATATATTGCTTAACTCCATCTTTATCGGAGGTTTTTACCACCCAGCTTTCCGGCACTTCAAACTGAAATCCAGCTTCTTTGAGAGTATAGGGCTTGAAGGTCATGGCAGCAGTTACAGCGACCACGATGAAACTTATGAGGATTAAAATTCGGATCGAAGCAAATTGTTTGGACACAGGATTCTAAGGAGTTAAAGATAGAATTTATGCTTGTGGCTGGCGAAGTGCAAAGGTACTGCAAACGGGATATTTACAGTACCTTTGCCAAATCAGTTCCCATTTCCGACTTCAGGTTTGAAGCGTCCCTGCTCGTCATAAAGACGACGATATTGACGCGCATTGCGATAAACGCCTTGCACATAGGCTCGCGTTTCACTGAGCGGGATCGAATCTACCCAATCTTCAATATCCGCTGCGGGCAATTCTCTGAGCCATCGTGCGACCCGTGTCGGGCCGCCATTGTAAGCTGCTGCGACGTATTCAAAGCGCCCGAAGCTCGATACCAGATCAGCCACGTAAGCAGTTCCAAGCTGAATATTCAAAGCTGGATTGTATAAATCTGCCGAACTGATGACGCCTCCGCCCAGGCTGTATTTTTTCGCTACGGAACGTCCGGTGGAAGGCAGGAGTTGCATCAAGCCCATCGCGTTGGCACGACTGCGAGCGGTGGGATTAAAAATGGTTTCCTGTCGAATTAATCCGGCAATCAGATATGGATCAATATTTTTACGCTTCGCTTCTTCCTTAATATTGGCCCACCAGCCGAGCGGATAAAAAACGTCCCAGGCGGCGCGTGGCATTTCATGAATCAGCATTTGTCCGTAGTTTGGATAAGCGCGTTTGAGGACGTTGACTGCCGAAACATTTTCATTGCGAGCACGATAGATTTGAGCAATGCGAAGATTTAGTTTTGGAGAATTAGCCGCACGGCTTCGGGCAAATTCCAGTTCGCCGAGTGCCAGTTGGGGCAAATTTATTAGCGCCAGTGAATCAGCTTTGGCGACGCGTTCTTCGTCCGCTGGATTGAGTGATTCAACAATCGGTGGATTAATCTGGAGCTTAGCGACAGCACGACTCAAAACTATGTCTGAATCGGCGGGCATTTCTTTAGCTCCCTGACGGATCAACTCTCCGATATGTCGCTCAGCATTATAACCGTACCATCCGGCTCCGTAACGTGTCAGTAAAGCTTTGTACATCGTGACGGCGCGGGGTTTATCGCCGGTACGTTCGGAATCCATCGCACCCCAGAAAGCAGCTTTGCCGCGATTCTCGGTAACTTCACCGTATTCGGCGACATGTTCAATGAACAAGCGCGCCGCGTTGGCATAATCTTTGGCTTCGTGCGTCCGCCACGCTCGCCAGAAATGCGCTTCATCCGCATTTTCCGCCCGAGGTGATTCTTTGAAAAGCTGTTCGTAATAAGTCGTAGCTACAGCGGGTTGCGATTCTTCGTACATCTTACCGATTTCGTACAAAAGATTTCCAAGCTGGAGGCTGCCGGGGGCGATCCGTCTGAGGTCGCTCACGGCTTGCAGCATTAATGATTCCTGACGTTGGGCGCGATAACAAAGTCCACGGTAGTAGATGGCGTCAGCCTGATCCTGCGTCGAGCGTGAACGAACATTGATTAGCAAAGCTAAAGAGTTGGAGTACATTTTGGCTTTGTAGTAACTGACGCCACCGCGTAAATAGACTTCAGGATCAGTCGCCGCCGGGAATTGACGAGAGAGTTGTTCGTAGGCTTGTCCCGCAATTACCCAGAGATTGGCTTTATATAATTTATCCGCCCGAGCGCGCATCATTGGCGCAGTCGCTCCGGTGCTGACCGGCGCTGCGCCAAGCGCGACAAGTTTATTTGAGACCTCTCCGGCTTCAGGAGCCTGTGGCATCTCGAAATACATTTTTTTCCAGACAGTCGCCGCTTCTTCGCGCTTGCCAATTTTTTCTAAAGCATCGGCTTTTAATTTTAAAGCTGTGCCATCAGCATTTGCGCCCAGGCTGTTGATGTCATCAATGGTTGATTGATAAGCTCCGCGCAAGGTGGCTGCTCCGGCGGCTTGTAAGACGGCAGTCCGCGCCATCAGCGAGGTTGGGTACTGTTCAGCCGCTCTGACGTACATTCGTTCGGCGTCTTCCGTCCGACCAACTCCTTGTAAAGCCTGTCCGCGATAGTAAATCGCATAATCGCCGAGCTTACTCTGCCTACTGATGACGCCTTCATCTAAAATAACCAGAGCAGCGTTATAATCCTTCGCCTGCAAACGCAAATAGCCGCGAAATAATTTGGCTAAAGCGGCTTCCTCAGAGCGCGGATTACTGCTTTCAATTCTTTGTAACTCAGTTTCGGATTGAGCGGCAGCGGCGCTTTTTAAGCGTGCCTGCAAATCCTGCGCAACACATAATCCCGAACAGGTAATTAGTAATACCAGTAAGCAGGGACGAATCATCTTGAGGTGAGGCGTAGCGGTAAAGTTCATTTGATAGCTCCTATCATCAACGAAGAATAATCACTCTGTGGGGCAACAAGAGTGCTGACCTGAAAAAGCTAAAAAGGGCGCAACAGTTCGGGCTACAAAAACATTAAGGGAGCAGAAGTATAGCAGGAAAATTCTCAGAAGGGGCGATTTTTGAATAAAAAAAGAGCCGGAAACATTTCTCTCCGGCTCTTTTTAAGACGAATTTTCGATTTCAGAATTAACTGACGGGAACCGTTGGCCCGGGACAACCACTGCCTAGTTTGGCGGTGTCACCTTCTCCCAGTGTGTGCAGTAATTCATCATAAAAGTAATCGAACTTGCCAGCCACTGCGGGCGAGACACGTTTTTCATACATTTGGCGACTACGATCAATGTCCTCTTTCAGGCGCTCGTAAAGATCGTGCGAGCGGCGACCTTCCATGACCTTTTGCTCGTTGTAGAGTTTGATTTCCGAGACTAGTAAACGGGCGAATCTTCGCGCGTCATTGTGAGCGCGAACTTCATCATCGCTCTGTGTCGCTGAAGCTGTCGCTGCTGCGGGTTTTGCTGCTGCCTCTACCTCTTTGACCTCGTAAGCCGGAGTCGTTCCCAGTGATGTGACAACTGCCGCCGGAACAGGTTGCGGCGGCGGTGCAGAAGCTGCCTCTGATGGCACTGGTGCGGCTGGTTCCGGTTGTGGCGCCGGAGCAGGCGCAGCGGCTGTCGGTTGATTGCGACGGGCCGGCAATAATTCGATGGCCATGCTCGTGACCTGCATCAGGGATTCCAAAGCGTCCAGGTTTTCGGCTGATTCGGAGTATAAAATGGCTGCGGCCTTACCTCTGATCACCAACGGAATAGCCACCGCCTGCGAATCATTTTCACTGCTGAACGATCCTAAAACCCCGGATTGTCCACCACTGACGTGTGAAGTTTTCAGTGAAGAGACCGTTTCATTGAAGAGGGCATTGACCGGAATTGTGACATTCAGGCTTCGTGCCGTTTCGTCATTCAATCCATTCTCGAAACCGCTGGCTTTCCAGCCAATCGCGTTACCGCTTTTGATAACAAAGAACACCACCTTTGAGGCGAATTGAGCGGAGTGCCTGACCAATGTTGCCAGTACGTCAGCCTGTTGCCTTTGAGAATCAATATCCGAGATGGCCGCCTTGAGTGAAACATTGGAAGTTGCTGAAGCAGTTCCACCGAGTGCTGCTCCGGCAGCCGCCAGACCTAAGCCGGAGCTGCTGGCAGTGGCAAGCTCTGCTTTGAGGGTGGCAATTTGTGCTTCGTATTGCGCCGCAGTTTCGGTATGAGCCTGCGCGACAGCATCTTCAAGACGCGCCTGGAAACTGCCTTCAATATCCTGTACGGCACTGGTTCGCGCTTGTTCGAAATGTTGTTGGAGACCGGATACTTCTTCAGGTGTGACCGAACTGCTTGCCGCTGGAAGACGCTGGCACAGTTGATTTAGTGCATTCTGTACATTTTGCAATTCCTCGGCAAAATTGCCGATTCTGGAAGCAACTAAATCGCTTGCTCTTTGCTGAAGCTGTTCTTGCCATGTTTGATTTTCTGACACTTGTAACCCTCCGCTGATAGCCAAATGACTGGTCAGGTGATGTGAATGATGTTCAGGTGAAATTGCGGGAGCCAGTACAACTTAACTTTATTGGACAGGGGCAAGATAATCTGCTGACCCTGAATTAATCTCGTGATTTCATTGGATGAAGGCTCATTATCGTGACTTACCAATCAACCAATTTCTTATCGTCAGTGGAATCATTATGTAAATAGCTAGTCTGTCAATAGCTTGGTTGTCTAACCACCAACGACAAGGGGTTTATTATCATCAGTTAGAAATGGCTTGTCAATCTTAGTTTGAAACAATCGTCTTGGGAGTGCAGGCGGCTCGCCTGCGAGTTTGTGAGCGGAGCAACGCAAACTTTTAGTGGAGAGGGGGGGTGTTTTCGAGAAAGCACTCTCTTTGGTCATAGCGAGCTTAGTTTTACACGCTCTTACGCAGGCGAGCCGGCCTGCGTTCCCGGACTCCATGAAAAAGGGCGAGCCATGAAAAACGTACTCGCCCTTTGCCGAAATTGTAATTGAAGCGGGTTACTTTGCTTCGGTAATTTTCTTAACCATCAAAGCTGTCGGAGTTGCCTCTTCTGCTTTCCCTTCAACTGCAAATTTAATGCCTTTTTCCAGGCTACTTTTTCCAACTAAGGCCTGAGCCATGGCGTTACCTTTGGCGTCAAATTCATAGTACTTACCGTCTACGAACACACCATATCCGCTCTTGACACAGCCATCCATCAGCGCACATTTTTTAGTGTGACCCATGGCGGCTTCCTGCACGTTGTCTTTCTTGGAGATTTTAGCGGCGCAGGATTTGTCTACGACGTAGCCTGTCAGTTTTACTTTTTTAGCCTTGGCTGTGGCGACGACTCCGAAGCAAAACAGCGCAATCATCACGAGAACAAGATTCTTTTTCATAACCTCGCAGTCCTTTCAGTTTTTTGTTGAGTAATAAATATCAGTGTTGAGACTGACTCTTAAAAAGCAGATTTATACTAGCAAAAAGAAACGGCAACTACAACCTCACACGATTGTAACTGCCGTCGGAATTTTTTAAAGATACCAATTTTTATAATGCACGTGGACTACGATATTGCTCGTAGCGACGTGTTGGCTCGTATTTACTTGTCACCGTAGCTTCTGGCTGCGGTGGACCTTCAAGTCGAATAATCTCAATTGCTTCCTGATACACGCGCTCAAGGTTTTCCGGTTGGAATCCATTGAGTAAGCAGGCACGGATGTGCGCTTGAACAATTTGTTCGACAGCTTGTCGTCCCGTCTCATCCATTTGCTGGAGAGATCGCAAAGCATGTGCTGATAGTTTCATGACCAATCCTTTCAGTTCAGTTTTCAGTTAGGAATCTGACCGCTTATTTATTAACTACCTTTGTGAGGAAAGGAACACGCCGGATGTTAGCAGAAAAAAAATCATTGTCTACAGTTTTTTTTGGGAAAGTATCGAACTGTTGCAGTGGAAGGAGTTATTAAGCAAAATATTATATGTGCGCAAGGATAGGAATGGTAAAGGGCTAAGAGTAGATTCTCTTAGCCCTTTGTTTACCGATATTTAAGCTGCCATGCTTACGGACTGACCTTGAATCATACTGGCAGTTTGCCGCTTCAGGGCAAATTCAAAGACGCGCGCCTGCTCAATCGTCAGGTTCAACGTTTTAAGCTGGGCGTTGACGCGATTACAGTAGTCGCTGACCAATGAATCAGAGACGCCTAATTCTTTTGATAACTGGACGTTGGACATGCGCCCCGGCTCCAGATAGCAATGCCACAAAATATGTAACATGCGCTCTGCCTGTTTTGGTTTGCGACGGACGGTTTCCGACAACTGATCCAGAAAATTATTTGCCAGATGGCTGGCATGTTGCGAAAACTCATGGCTTAAAAAATTGTCTTCAGGATTTTCCCGATCATCTGGAATATCAAATTCAATGATCGAACTTGAGTTGTCATCATCTGGTTTACTGATCGGAACCATTTGAATATTAATCACTGGAAGTCGTGACATCACCAGATTCCGCAGCGTCTTGATGTCTGCGAGCGAATCAATATTCTGAAAAACTTCGACAATCAGTGTTAATAAATCAGCATTTGAGATAACGATTTGCGCGTCCGCCGTACATCCGGCTTCACGGGTATTACGAATCCGCATCGGGACTTGCAGAATCAAATCTTCCAGCAAAGCCCGTTCTTTAATTTCTTTGTTGTCCTGCCACTCCGCCAAACCAAAAACTTTTTCAGTTAATCCACGACGACGTGCCGTTGCCACATCACGGACATACAGCGTATCAAAACGGCGGAAGACTTCGTTGTGTTGAATTAAAGTGCTGATGCGTCGCGCCAAGCGGTACGATTCAGGATGTTGGCGGCGCAGATGCGCGACCAGCATATTCGTTAATTCGATTTGCGAGATTTCGTGCTCGACTTCACGATCTGCCATATTCGTTTCGATGTAATGCTCGAAACGGCCTTTTTGAAACAGCGTCAAAAATAATTCCTGTGTGAGGTCGGTATAAGTTTGCCCCGAATATTGATTTGATCCCAGCATCCCGGAATTGCGAGCCGCTTGCACCAGCGGATGCAAATACACCATGCGGTACAGCTCATTCCATATTTTGGAAACTTCTTCATCTAATAAAGCCTGACGCCATCCGAAACGTTTCGTACTCATTTGTTACTTGACCTCGGTAGTAGGTTTCGTTTCTTTGCTCACAGCGGGGCGGCTATGGTTTAATCTCAGCAATGTTTACAGGGCAATCGTCACAAAATAATAACTTTCGCAAAACTCTTCAGTGTCCTACGAATGAGTTGCTCCTGAATTTTCTAAACTCGGGCGGTCTGCCGTCAGAACCGTGGATCGTTGAACATCTGGAGACTTGCGAATTTTGTGAATTATCATTGGAATTAATGAATGCTCATCCTGCTGAACTTGAACCGCCAACCATTCCGCCCGTCCCTGAAGCCTTACGCGACATTTTTTCTTCACGCCATCAGGACTGAATCATCATTTCTTCTGACATCCCTAATTTGGAGCAAGTCATTAACAGAAATATGACAGCCTTCTGACAAAACGGACACGCGGAAAGAAGTGGCGGAAGTAGAAAGTGCTGAGTCCTGAGTTCTCAGCGCTTTCCACTCAGCACTTTTTATGATTGAAAATTCTGTTTGACTTCGATTTCTTTGCCGGAGATGGCATCAATGTAGATCGTCCAGGTAGTACCGCGTCCGACTTCGACGGGATAGGCGAGGTGCAATTCCAGTTTGTTTTCACTTCGTTTCGGAAATACCACTAAATCGTGAACTTCAATTTCTGATTCCTGCGTGACTTTGTAAGTCATCGGTTGTCCGGCAAGATTTGAATACGCGAATTCGCGGTTGGCGAGTTTGGCTTTGATTTCTGCGGCTTCGATTTTGGCGCGAGCCGGGAATTCGTCAGGAGGTAAAATCGTACTGCTGAGCTGTAATAAATTGCCCGTTTTCGAGACGGCAATTTTCAGCTCTCCAAATCCGTTGGCGAGCGGGAATGGGTAATTCATCTGCTGATAAGTAGCGCGGAAAAAATTCCCGTCCAGACTGAAAGCGACTAATGAAATATCTTTCAGCGTCAGCGAACTGGAGCGCAAATCGCCGCTGAGAATTGCATGATAACGTTCGATAAAGCGCCGCAGCAATTCTTTGATCTGCCCTTCGCCTAACACTTCATCCGGTTTTTGATCGGGTGATTTAAGATTAATGAGATTGGCAATCGCCACGGGCAATAAGCGTGGCGTATTAATAATCGGCTCTAATTCCGGCTTCACAAATGTCAGGCGGTATTCCGATAAAAAAGCATTCCACGCATCTTCCGCCGCCTGTTGACGCGCCGCTGAAGCTTCAATGATTGATGGATATTTCGGATTTTCGAGGGCTGGCTTAATTGTTTGCGCCACTCCCCGCGAAGCCGGAAACATCACCATCACCAGTAAAAAATAGAAAATGCTTTTGTTCATCAACTTTCATTATTCAGGGTTGAAAAAACAAAAGCAAGTGAGTGGAAAAGCGCTGAGTTCAGAAGCTAATCGTGACAGGATCACACTACCTTTATTAATACCCTCTTTTAGAGGTATTACCCTTTTTCTGCCATTTCGCTCCAGACACACGTCCAAGCGATTCTATTTCGTTCAGTTAGCACCATCAGGCAGGAATCCCTCTTGATAGATTATTTTGTAATTTTCAACATTGATGTTAATCTGAGCCAGTCGTGAGCAAAATTCGGCCTCGTGCCGTGAGAACCTTTTGGGTTCCTATACTCACGGCTTTTTCTTTTTGCGCCCGCTTTCGCCGAAGCGTTCTTCGATTGTAAGCGGGCGTTTTGCTGTGAAATGAGTCCCTTGCATAGGGCCAAAATTCAAATCGTGAATCTCACCAATTTGCGGCCACATCATTCGCAAGAATCTATCCTCTCGAATTTCTTCGCCTGTCTTCGGATGGCGGCGCACTTCATAAAAACGCTGCACAGCCCATAAAAAGTAATCCACTGCTTGTAAACAAATTGTTTCTTTCGGATTGGAAATGCTGATGTCCCAGGCATCGCCGCCACCTCTGGAAAATCCAAACGACTGCTCAAAATCTTGTTCCGCGTGTTCGATAGCGGTGCGAATCGCCTGATTGCGGTCTTTGGCTCCACGTTTGGCGACGCAGATTTCATAGCGATGAGCGAGTCGGTGAAACTTAGCGCACAGTGAGCGAATCAGTCCATCATAAATCGAATCAGGCTGGTAACGATAGCGCGGGTCTAATTCGCGTCGCTTCATTTCGTTTTCCAGCAATACCTGTTTGTCGCATACCACAGCGTGAAAGCGTAGCGAGGAACCTGCCGCGCGCAATAAATTGAAGACGCGATAACGTACTTCCGGCAGATCATCTTTACCGTGAAAAAGCAATGCAGTTTTTTTGCGCTCCGGTCGAAAGGATTCGATTCCGTTGAAATAAGGATCAGCCATTAGCTCGTTCCGCAATTCTGTGAGCGATTGTGACAGGGCGAACGGATCGTCAACTTCAAGTTTGCCCATGATAAAAAAGCGCGAACATCCATCCGTACCTACGATGGCTTTGCCTGATGAATGAAATAACGTGGGATCACCTGCTTCATCAACGAACAAACGTTGAATTTCAATTGATGCCGAATCATCGGGCAGCTCTTCATCAAAGAGTTCGTTCATAGTTTAGTCCGATGGGCTTTATGCAAAAGGGAGCGTCAGCTTTCCGCCTGCCCCTGTTTCTGGTGTTGCCCGTGTTTGACTGCCGACCAAGGGGAAGCCGCCGTGTTCTTCAATCACTTCGTCAATCGCTGCCATCAGGCGAATGGTTCCCGCGAGCGCAACGGTGATTTTGCCGTAGTGGGCGATGTCTTCGGCGGAGAGCGTTCTGCCCTTACGATCTTTCAGCCATTTATGACAAACCTGATAACCGCCGATGTGAAAGTGCCAGACTTCTGCGGGAACTCTATCGAACCACGTAGTTTTGTTGATGAAAACTTTGCCGTCATCGTATTTCGGGAATCCGGCGGCGACTGTTTTGTCAGTACCGCCTGCGGTAGCGGGCGGGTTTCCTGCGCCGTCGGTTTGTAATTCCACGTGGGCGTTTGTATCAACGCCTTCGAGCAAATGCAGTGCGACGAGATTCGCGCCGAGTGCGCAGAGTTGGCGAAAGAGTTCGCGGTCGGTGGTCAGCGGCAGACGCGGAAAATCAAGACTTAAAAATTCACTGTAACGATTATTATATGTAGGGCTATTTAAGACTGCATAAATATAATGAAATAGTTTAGCTGCGTTTGAGAATTGAAGTGGAATTGATGGGTCAAATTCATTAAGTTTTATCTTTAATTTTGATTCAACTTCTTGAATAAAAGCTGATGATAAATTCAAGTGCGGAATGCTTGAAACATTTTCTTGAGCCAGTAATTTTTCTCTATCGTTTGGATAAAGTAGTAATGGAAAAACAGAGATGTTATCTAATGAACTCACTAGACCTTTATCAGTAAGTTCCTGAGAACACCAAAACAATCTAGATTTTTTATCTCGACTAATTCTCCCAGAAGCAAATGCAAGATTTGTTAGACCCGATTTCCAAAACTTATTGTTCGTTTGAATGAAATTTTGCATTACGGGAAAGGATGGACTTGCAACCCAATCTGGATGATAGAAAATATTTCTTACGTCGAACACTCGATAGTTTATTTTCTTTATAAAAACATTCAAGTTTTCAATTTCATTAAGGGCTTTTCTTGCTCTTTTGAAATTCCAGCTTTTTTTTCGCGTTAACCCAATTCTGTTACATAAATCTTCATCAGATTCTATGGAATTTTTTATTTCGGATAATCTTTCAATTATACGAGACGAATCATAATCGGTTACTAACCAATCTTTTCCCGTTTTAATTCCTTCTGCATAGAGTGGAAGTGCAGAACTTAAAGGAAAGAAATTTTCGTATTCATCTGCAAATGTCCCTTCCAAAGAATTGAAATAGAACATTTCAGGTTTGACTTCAACGTTTCTTGGTTTGAGGCTGCAAATTGAATTTGCAAGCAATACCTTATACTTTGTTTCTCTTTTCCCAATTAGTTCGTCGTATTTCAGAATAGTTTCATTTTGAGAGTTTTTGTTGTCTCGAACAAATAGACTAATTGCTACTGGTTGTTCTATCTCAAAAACATTTTCATCTCCTTCAGACTTGGCTTCGGCTTCACCACGTTGGGAAGCACCGTGTAAATTATAAATTGTTATTTTGCTGAAGCTGTTTAATAAATGAACACGCATTCCGCGTAGTGAAGGTGAGCTAGAAAAAACACCATTTGTAATAAACGACAAAACTGCAATGGATTTTTGAGTTAATAATTTTTCAGACCAAGAGATAAATTTGACGTAATCATCATTCAAATTACGTTCTAATTGCAAAGCATTACGTTCAATGACCTTTTGACCGTTGATAAATTTATATTCTTCTATAAGTTCTCTTGCAGAAGATGACAAATTAGCAGAAAGATTTGAATATGGCGGGTTCCCAAGAACAACCGTAATCGGCGTTTGTCTTTTCACGCGATTGGCGGCTTCGGCTTCGTGCGCGAGCGCGGGCGACATTGTGGCGAAGTAATCGGAAAAGTCCTTCGGTTCTTCGAGCGTGTTGGTCAGATAGATTTGGGCGCGCTCGTTTGATGAAAAGCCGTAGCCCGTTTCACTCAACTTCAAACCAATTTTCATGTGGGCGATGGAATACGGAGCCATCATCAATTCAAAACCATACAAACGCGGCAACAGATTTTTCGGAACATATTCATTCCACGCTTCGATTTGTTCGCGGTTTGATTTCCCTTCTTTTGTCCATTTTTCAACGAGCGTTTTGTGAATCTGTTCGATGACTTCGACCAGAAAAGTTCCCGTCCCTGTTGCCGGGTCGAGGATTTGGACGAAAGGCGCATCAGGTTTTACGCCTTCGGGAATGTTCAGAGTCCAAACTTCAGTTTGCTCCCGCCGCGCTTCGCTGGCGGGAGGCACGCTGAAGCGTGGACTCTGAACGAATTCCGCCCAAGTCGTCGTATCAGCCAAGCCATCCGCCAAACCAAATTCTTTCTGCAAGATTTCGTGAACGCTGCGTACAATGAAGCTGACGACGGGTTTGGGCGTGTAAAAAACGCCGCGCTTCATCCGCTTTTCGGGATCGTATTCTTTCAGGAAAAGTTCGTAAAAATGAATGACCGGGTCTTCGTTCGGATTGCGTGCGCCGAAATCTTTTAAGACTTCTTCCATGTTCGCCTGACGCAATAATTCAACAACTTCGTTAATGCCGAGTTCATCAAAATCAATCTTGCTTTTGCGTCCGCCAACTGTCAGAAAGGTTTGGAGCAATTCCTTGAGAAATGGATTCGTCACCGGAACCATATCGGCAAGGTTATCGGCAACCAATCCAGCGGGACGAGAAATACGCGCTGACAGCAAACCGTACGCGATGGTTTGCGCATACATATCGGCGAAATCGTCTTGGCTGAGATCGTGAATCAAGGCTTCCTGAAAAGCACTGTAAAGTTTGCGCAGTTCGCCTTTAGCCGATTCAATTTGCAAAACATTATTGGCTCGTTTACGAATCACAGTGGCGAGGTCTGCCAATCTGATAGACAAATCTTTAGAGGTGCGAACCGTTTCACGATATTGCAATTTGAAGGCGGCTGACCACCGTTCGCGCCATTCGTTCACTTTGGTTTCATCTTCAGGCCAATGCAATTTTTCTTTCAGCGTTTGATGCGTGTCATCCAGACGTAAGACGGTGTTGTCTGTATTCCAGCCTAATACTTTCAGCGTTGGCAAATCGCCCAAACCGGAGTTTTCAGAAAAATGTGCAAACGTAATTTGCCGTTGCTCTGATTCGCCATAAGCCGAAATAAACAGCAGATCATTCAATTCCCAAGTCGCCATTTGCGATTGATTGGCGGATTCACGTTTCTTGATTACCAACGCACGCAAAATGCGACGCAACGCCACAATCGGCAATTGCTTTGGTTCAAAACCAAGATAGAAAATGCCCCAGGGTTGATTGCTGGCAAGCGGGCGAAGCTGTTTGATTTCTTTGATTTTGACCGCCGTTTGCCGATCAATCCCTAATTCGTCAGGCTCATATTCAAAGGTCAAATCTTCGACATCATCAGATTCAATCGGCCATTCCAATTCATCACGCAGATATTTGAGCAATGAGGGAAAGCTTTTAATTGATCTGAGTTTTTCTAATCCGCTATCCATAAAACTTTACCTCTTACGCAATTTCCATCCAGGCTTTCAGTGTGGGTTTGACGCCAATGGGCGCTTGCACTTTTTTCAGATACGAATTCTTGATGTGCTTTTCAATTTTGGCGCGAATCTCGCTCAGCGTGGTGTCGGCGACTGCACGATGACGCGGCGTTTCGGGTGTGCTGCGTATCAGATTGACGATAATAGATGGCTCATCTTCGATGGTTTCGGTTGCCAGATTGTACAGATACCAGGCCGTTCGCCCTTCTTCCGTTGACCAATCATCCGCATCGGTTTCGGTGTCTTTGCCCGCGTCTCTCATCAGCACTGGCAGGCGGAAGCAAAAGAATACGGCTTGCGTGTCCGCCTGTGGATGCGCTTTGCCACTAAAGATACGTTGGGGGAAACGGTCAAGTTCGCTTGCCAAGTCTTCATCCTGAAGCAAGTCTTTATATTCAAGGCGCAGGTTTTCGATGGAAGTGCGTTCGCCTTCATAAGCGTGCAGAAAATCGCGCAAATCATCAAATTCATCTTCGGGTTTGAGCAGCTTTTTGCCCTCAATCCCGAACGTCCGCGAAATGCGCAAAGTCTTATGCGCGACACGATTGAAAAGACTGAGCAAATCATCCACTTCGTCAGGTGGCAGGAAATTCCAGTAAGCAACATCGCCGCGCAACCGTTTTTGGTCGGGATGATCTTCAATTAACTTTTCTTCGATTTTGGGATTCATGCGGCGATCTACACGACCGATTCTTTGCATCAGGCGCACCGGATTCCAATGCAGATCATAATTGATAAGCCGCGTTGCATCCTGTAAGTTCAACCCTTCGGATAAAACATCAGTTGAAATCAGTACGCGGATTTCTTCACGTCCTTCGGCTTGTAGCTGGGCGCTCGTTGTGCCGTTGTAATAAGGGGCAAAACGTTCGATCAATTTGCCGCGATCCTCTTTGGTGCTGCTGTCAATTTTGGTGACGCCTTCGATGCCATCTTCCTGCAATTGTGCGAGCAGATATTCCGCCGTGTCTTTGAATTCAGTGAAGATCAGCACCTTATGCTTTTTCAAGACAGAATCATTTTTGAGCAGGCGAATCAGCGCACGTAGCTTGTCATCGTTTGATGGTTTAAACCGTTTGAGTTCGTCCAGGAAATCAACAATCTGATCGAGATCAAGAAATGTTTCATTAATGATTTCATCCACTTTATATTCATCACGATTAAGCTTGTGTGTATTGGTGAAAAGCTCTTCACTGACCAGACTGTCAAAACTTTCGTCGTCCTCGTCAATTTCGCCTATGTCGCCCTGCGGATGGAAAAGGTCAGGTTGTTCGATACGGATAAAACCGAGCCGTTCGGCCTTTTGCCCTTTCCATCGTTCCAGCCGTGAAAGATCAGAGGGGTTTCCATTTTTTTCAATAAACGCCAGTAGCTTAGCAAATAATCTTTCGCATGATTTTTGGAAGGCATAGGTTGAACTTTCAAAGCGCTTGAGGAAGTTGGTACGAATGAGTCCGACGACCTGTTTTTGACGATTGTTGAGCTTAGTATCAACATCGCCTTTGCTATAAAATTCCGGGTTGTAGACAGCCAGTGAGAACAACGGTTTTTTACGAGCAAACGCTTTATCCAGCACGCCAAGCAATCGTCCATACGTTTTCTTGACCGAGTATTCAGCGACCTGGGGCGGAAGCTTTTTCGGGAAAAGTGTTTGCGCTGTTCCTTCCTTGATTTGGCTTTCGCGGACATACGCACGACTGCGTTGAACGACAAGTGAATTGAATAGTTTATCGTTTACTAAAACCTGCTCCGCTTCAAAGAGATTCGTTTGGATTTCTTCGGTTTGTGCAGCCTGATTTGCGTGTGGGTCGAGGCGTTGCTGAATGAGGCGTTCGAGCGATTTTTCTTTTTCGCGGAAATAGGATGGCAAAGAATGAACGCCAAGCGAGGTTTTGAAATAATCAAGTTGTCGCCGCGAAAACAGCTCAATCATATATTGCAAATCGGACAAGTGATTATTAATTGGCGTCGCGGTCAACAAAAACATTTGCTTGCCTTCCGCCAGTTCATACAATTTGTGATAACGCGAGGTTCGATTCCGAAAGTGATGCGCTTCGTCAACAATTATGACATCCGCCATTTCTTTCACGCGGGCAAAATCTGCGGCTTTGCTATCACGATTCAAATCGGTGTGATTGAAAATAATTAGATTGGAAAATACGCCATGCAAATGCGGCAAGTAAGTATTAATCGTGCGTTCCCAAACAGGTACGCGACCAGATTTCGGGACAATCAACGCTACCCGTTTGCGGTCGTGTTCGACTAATCTTTCGATCAGCATCA
>JAYVRW010000329.1:0-12961 GCA_043775925.1 Blastocatellia bacterium | reverse complement strand
GTAGCTCTTCAATCGCCCAGATTGCGCGGTTAGCTTCGCCTGCCTGCTGCGCAGCAATCACATAATTCGCCAGTGAATATGGCTCGGTAAACGACTTCAATTCTTTTTCGAGATAGGTAAAGGCGTGGTTTAAATTGCTCGAATGTTCTTTTGAAACTGCTCCGCCGGAAGTCAAAGCCCGCGCAATCAATGCCGTGTACATCAACGAACGGCGCGTGTCTTCTTTGGCGTTGTAATAATCATTCACAATCCAGCGACCATCGGCGTTTTGCTTTTTATAAAGCCAGTTTTCCGCCTCGACAATCACATCGCCTTTGACATCAATCACGTCATCCGCATCGTTCAGAAAGCGCAGCGCATATGCCGTCAAAGCCAGATCAGGTTCGCCCTTACCCCAGTACGTGAAACCTCCGCTCCTGTCACGATAGCCGAGCAAGCGGTCATAGCCAGCCTGCGTATATTTTCGCGCTGTCTTTTCAATCGCGTGCTTTTCAATGCCGCTGCTTTTCAGCAGTCGCAGAGCCATCACATTTGGATACGTCGAAGAAATTGTCTGCTCTCCGCAACCGTGCGGACGCTGCAAAATTCCTTCGATGCCTTCGGTCACATGCGCCAATAAATTCGGGTAGATTTTTAATTCTCCGCGTACCGAACCAGTGATTGCTTCTTTCGGCAAATTCAATTCAAGGTTTCCTGTTTCATTGAAAACTCCTGCTGTAGTTTCGGCAACATCTTCGCCATCAGGATGAACGTTGACCGTTTTTTCAATCGCATCGCTCGCCGCCGAAGCGATTGCTGTCACACGCTGCTTGCCCTTATTAATTGAGGCGATAGCGCGGAAATCAAAGATTTCATTGGTCGAATCGTTGGCTTTGACTTCGGAGCGTTTACGCGCCGGACTGAGCAATTTGAACCAGCTTTCCGGCTTGAATTGCACGTCTACAGACTGTGCCTTGTCAAGGTAATTCCGCAGCACAACCGGCAACGAAATCTCATCGCCTTCGGTCAAAACCTTCGGCGGATCAAGCTCGGCAAAGAACGGCTGAAAGGCGCGGATGTCAGTTTCTACAGAGCCGATTTGCCCATCCACCGTCGAACCAATCAACGACAATTTCCACGTCGTAATGTTATCCGCAAGCTTGAATTTCAACTGCGCACGGCCTTGTTTGTCTGTTTCGATATTCGGTTGCCAGAGTAATGTTTCAGGAAAATATTCACGAAGGCGAGGCGTAGAAATATCGGCTTGTACAACGCCAGAGTTTAATTTCATGAGCTGTAAAAAATTGCGCCCGCTAAGTGGAAGCTCAGTAATTTGCTTTGAGGAAATTGTCTTGCTAATCGTTGACGATTCAGTTTGCAGCCTTGCAACATCAGACATGATACTAACCGTCTCAGAAACGGAACCCACCTCAAGCGTAATATCAAGTTTGCTGATTCTTGAAGATGCAATCGTCAGGCCAACTACGACTGAGCTTTTAAAACCAGTCGCATCTATTTTCACTTTGAAAACACCGGGCAAAATTCCTTTGATAAAATACAGCCCTTCGCTATTTGTTTTGGCTGAATATTTCAGGTCTGATCCGTCATTTGTAACAGTGATGATAGCATTAGGAAGAACAGCGCCTGAAGAGTCAGTTACTAACCCTATCAGTCCACCTGACAAGCCGGGCAACAATAAAGAACGAGTGCCTGAGCTTTCTTTTTTTGCAGTAGCAACTTCGATTTTCTTTTCTGGGGTGGCGGATTGGCTGTCCTGCTCAGCTATGATGTGTGAAAACCTGGTGACTTCAAAATCGTCCTGTGTGCCTTCGGTGTCATCTTCGCCAACGCCTTTGATGGTAGTTGTGATGTAGGTTTGTGTGACGGGAATAATTTCAGTTTTAGGTTGCGGTTTCTCGCCAAATTTTGCGTAGTCAAGATTGACAGCACGGTTAGAATAAATGGATTGTGACCTGACTTGCGCATAATATTTATGACCTAATGGATCGCGTTGTGCATCAAGATTAACCCCGCTGCGCTCTAATGCTTCTCTGAAGGTCGCGTCGTCGCCCGGATATTTTTTGGTCGCTTTTTCGTAAGCATCCAATGCATTGCTAATGCGATGTTGCAGGTCGCTGATGTAATCAATCGGTGCGCTCCAAACCTCAATGTCATCGGCTGGATCACTTTTTAAGCGCGAGAATTTTTGATCTTTTCCGGCTGACTTAACGATCATTCTGAAGCCGTTCCAATCCTTGCGAAAGGTAATGGAATAAGGCGTTCCCCACGCATCGCGGAGGCTGTCAAAATCTATGCCTGCGCGTTTCAATTCATCTTTCAGCGCCGCTGCTTCGTGAATGTAATCTCCGGTATGTGCCTGATAATTGGCAACGGCGCGGTTGATCGCTTCGCCGGTGAATTTGAAATAAAGCCGCGAAATATCCAGGGCAATAAAATCATCGTAGGTGTCAAATTTTTTATCGGCTCCAGCGCACAGCAACGCCATCTGATCCTTATCTCTATTGGTCAAAAATCCGATGTGATATGGAATTCCCCACGGATCACGCAAGGCTTCGGGATCAATGTTGATGCGGCGCAAAATGTTGCGTAGCGTGGCAATATCTTTGGGATAAATCGCCTTTGCAGTGTATTCACTTTCCAAAAAATTCCTGATCGGTTGTAACTGTTGGTCAAAATAAGTCCGAAAAATCATGCTTTGATTACGACTGATTTTCGAATCGTAATATTGAGAAACACGGTCTGAGTTTTGATTTCTCAATAACACTTCTGCGGCCAGATCAAAACCTTCGGGGATTGGCTGCTTCGGATCAATCTTGTCAAAATCCCGACGGCTGAGTCCAGCAATATTTCCTCCATCGTAGTAGTAGCCGTAGTAACTCTGGTTACCCCGAAAATCATTGTCTGTCCGTTCACGTTCGCCTACCGCAGTGTCTACGATAATTGCACCAAGGGCGCTATTGACAGGCTTGCCTTCAGCCGTTGTGACTTTCAAATCGGCGTTGACGGATTCACCGGGCTGATACTCTTGCCGAGGGATTTTTACTTGAACTTTGAGTTCACGATCACGCAGATACAGCACGTTGCGCGAACGATAAACAAATTCAGAATCTACCGATTCTTCATCAAAAACATTTGCATAAACCATGATGGTCACATCATCTTTCAGTTCGGATTTATAAGGAATCACCAGAGCCGCGACGCCATCTTTGACTTCGAATATCTGCGAATAGACGCGCTCTTTCTGGTTGAGAACTTCGATAACAGCGCGTGCCTGGGGAACGCTGGAACGAATCGCAACTTTGATGGAGTCACCCGCACGATACAAAGTTTTATCGGTAAAAATTGTAATCTTCGGATCGTTATTAATATTGATTTCGGCTTCGACTTTGCCTGTTTTGCCGCTGGAATCACTCGCCTTCACGATTAATTCGACATCGCTGTCATCTTCGTCATCCGCTTTGATCCGCTGTAAGCCCGTAACCTTTGCAATGCCATATTTATTGGTCGAAACGGTCATCAACAAACGTTGCTCATTCTCTTTATCAGGATCATTATTTTTTATTGTCTGAAATATTTTGACTTGGCATTGCGCCGGAGCGCCATCGGCATACGAAGCATTCACGTAACAATCTATGGGTTGATGCGGGGCGTATTTTTCGTCCTTGATGACATATAAATGGATCGGCTCTTTCGTGAGGCGCAGATCAAATTTTCGTTGCTCGGCGCGTCCGGTAGTCGCATCTGTGACATAAGCGGAAAAATGAACGTCTTCAAATTTTGACCGTTCGCTGCCTTTAAATTCTTCGTGTTGCGCTTTGAGGTCAATTTTTGCAATGAATTTGCCGCTGGCATCAATTTCACCGCGATACGTTTCGCCTTCTTCGACATCGTATTGATAAGTTTTATTATTCCAGTGACGCTCGGCTTCGCGGACAACTTTGACTGTACCTTTGGTCACAGGTTGACCAAATAAATAATCCGCTCTGACTTCGACTTCGGCATTTTCACTGGATAAGTAATAAGGTTTGTTCGGTATCGCCTTCACCGCAAATGTTGGCAAATCGTAGCGCGAGATTTTGATGTTTGCTTCACCCCACATCTGACGCGGAGATTTTTTTCCAATCCTGATTTTATAGCCGCCCAATTGAGCATTGTCAGGAATCGGCCAATCAAAACTAGCGACTCCGAATTTTGAAGTTTTTAGTTTTGTGCGGAAAACATTTTGCTCTTCACTGTCTTCAATCACGGCATCCATTTCAAAATTTGCCCGCGCGTTTTTTTGTGCATCAAAGAGCAACACACGCGTGTGAATTGTCTGTTCCGGTTGATACAGGGTTTTGTCGGTCGTCACCAGATAAGTATCTGATTGCAGCATGTCGAGCGATAGTTTTTGATTTCGGTTTTGATTTCCTTTGGTGGCAATGAATTCTAAATTAACATTCATATCATCGTCTTCAGCAAAGTCATCCGGTAAATCAACCGTGATCTGACCATAGCCGTTTTGATCGGTGCTCGTATTAACTTTAATTGAGTGCTCTTTTTCTTTGGCTTCGTAGACAGCTATGACATTGATTTTGACGCCTGCGACCGGCATTCCCGTAATCGGATGTGCCGTCAAAAATCGAGCATGATATTTGGTTCCCGCCATTGATTGGTTAGTAGCAAAAACCTGCAAATCAAAAATATCCGGGGTGATTTCTGAGGCTGAAATGATCCCTTCGAGAACGGTGCTGTCATCTTTGGGAGTAATGACATAACGCAACCGATACCACATATTTTCATCGCTCAGTGCGATGCCTTTGTAATCAATTTTAATAAAGGAAAGCTCAATGGCTGAGGAGCCTGATTTGATGATTTCATCACGCTCAGCGCGATAGCGAACACGCTCACTTTGGTCAATTAATTCCAACTTAATATTCATGTTTAAAAGGCGGGAAGTATTATTTTTAAGCGCGAGTAAAGCCGTCACCTGCGCTTCGCCGAAGCTCAGGCGGCAGGCTTTTTCATTCAACTCAAGTGCAATATTTTGCGCCCAGTAAGTCGCCGCAAAGATGGTCAAAATTAACAAAGAACCAGAAACCGAGAAAACTCGTTGCAGGGGTGTCAAAGACATATGGATGCTCCTCGCGTCAGGCGCGAATGTCAGAAATATTGACGGTTATTTTCTTCCGAGGATGATCCCAGCCAGCAGTATTTTTCTTGAGTCAATCAATGCAGCGCACCAAACCTGAAGCCGGACGCGCTTTTCAGCTCACATCGTTTAATAAACGACTGCGAAGCGAGTTTTGTGACAGTCATTCATTATTTTCTTGAAATACCTTAAAAAAGAGTCCTGCCTGACTTAGTATTCGCAGCGCCGCAGAAAAATATTTCACTACTTACCGAAAGAAACTTCATAGTTCTCTCACTATTAGGTGAAGACATGAATTTTAGTTAATGTGCTGATTAACCATAGAATTTCCACCTCATCGTGACTGGAAACCTGTGCCTATTATTTCCGAGTCCATGTTCCTGATGAAAGCGCTCTTACAATTTTATTTTGTAAACGACTCATTCAAACTTATTGGACTTCTGCGTTAGTCTTAATTACGGTATTTCAGACTTAATTAGTATTCGCGGTTTCTCCACATTTCAGCTTCAAGTCTCAGACGCTAATCTCTTGAAGCCTTCAGTCTTTCGATGTCCGGCATCATCTCTGGCTACTACTACGTTTAAGTTGATTAACCCCCGGCTTAGACAAATATCGAACTTGTTGATTTATTTTCGATTTATCAACTGGAGTTAGTGCTATGTTTACATCCCCCCTAATTCGCCGCTATGTTGTTATTTTTACAATTCTGACCATTGGAATATTGCTTGGAGTCCAACGGATCAGCTCTGCCAGAATGGCAGCAGTCGTGAAGCCACCTACCGCCAACGCGGCAGCGCTGGTGACTCTCGTTCAGGCCGGCGACACGCATACCATTCTGCGTTTGCGCTTTGATAATTCCCCAAACGGGGATGATGGCGAAGTCCCAACGATAGCAACGCTGAATGGCTCCAATTTCTACAATACGGCGTATCCCGCTGGACTGTTCAATCAGGGAGTTTATCTCGGGCGCAATGAAAGACTGTATTACAGCAGCGATGGGAATATTTCTGACCTCGAAGGCTCTATCGAAATGTGGGTAAAACCGAATTGGAACGGGAGCGACGCGACCAATCGAATTATACTCAGGTATGGAGCAACGAGCGGGATTCAATTTTCTAAGGAAGGAACGAATCTTAAAATTTCCTTAAACCGCAACAGTGATAATGGTTCCAATGAAATTGAAGCCACTGCCGGAATTGAAACCTGGGCGATAAATGAATGGCATCACATCGCCGCTACCTAGAGCAATACCGGAAAATCTGTCAAACTTTACATCGACGGCTCACTGGTTTCAGATCGCAATTTTACCGGGAGCTTACCAACTATTAATCAGGTTACTAATAACCGCTTTCAGCTTGGGGGAAACGGCATCGCATCCCCGTTCGAAGCTATCGTAGAGGATGTCAAAATAAGTGACAGCGCACGAACTTCACAGGAAGTTGCAACTCGGATGATGAGCGGCATCACAGTCATCAGCGCGGCGTTGGCACCTGCGACGACCAGCATTGAATTATATCCGGGCTGGAACTACTGGAAGGATTTACGCATTAACGCCACGACCAGTGTCGGGATATTGACCCTGCCAGTCTTAGCCGCTTCCTGGTCAACAACGAATTCCCATATCGCTGAAATGGACGTTGCGACTGGAAGGATCAAAGCGAAAGCTGCCGCCTCAGATACGGCTCCTGCCACTGGTGTAGCAACGATTAGCACTACGTTCAGCGGGAGTCTAATTTCAATTTCAACCAATGTTCGCAGTACCTTTCTGCCTTCTGACCTATCCCCTCTCGGTAGTTTGGCAACCCCAGCCAATGGATTTGTTGCCAAAATTCCCGTGGCGATTGTCCGGTATTTACCGACCTCAAATGGAACCAGCCTTGACAGCTCCATCGCCGGAGCTAGTACCGCATTAACGACCGTCAAAAGTAATTTAGATACAGTTGAGCAAAATCTAAAGTTTATGCTGGAAAGCGGCAGCCGCTTCCGTGCTTATAAAACGCCGCCTGCTCCGCCGGCGCCTTCCCTCGGCTACGAAGTAGTAAAAATTATCAATATTTACGAACCTATTCCAAACGGAATTAAGGGCGCGACGGCAGGCACTTACTACCCTGACTACAAACAAATTCTCGAACGGATTGATGCTGCCAGCCTGGTCAATACGCAAAACGTCAAGGAAATCTGGATTGAATCCTATAGCACAACTTCGACCAGCTTTGAACGCCCATTAGTTGAAGATGCCAATATGTCCAGCCAGTTGACCGGCGATGTCACCAACAACGCACGACGCAACGATGACCTTCCGATTTACAATAAATCCTACACCATTTATGGCATTGATCTAACGAACCCATTCAAAGTTGCGGCGCGTGCGCATGCCAGCCAGTTCGAAACACTTTTCACATACGCCAACAAAAATCATGATGGCGATACGACAATGTTTGCGCGATCTTTTCAGGGGTTGGACGAGGCGGGAACCATCCTCCCGAATACAACAAATAATTATGGACGGGTCGGAAAATCTACGCGCCCAACCAACACGGCAACTGAACTTGATTTCGATAATGCGACTTCCACCCAAAGCGACATCACAGATTGGAATGCAATAGACCCGCCGCCAACCACTGCTTTAATTAATAGTGCGGCGTGGCGCGACCTGACGTTGAGCTGGCCTGTAGCTCCGCCTGACACCGCCGCCAAAGCCGAAACGCAATGGTACATTTACTGGATGCAATCCATGCCCGGTCTGGGCAATTCTGTCTTTCATGACAATACTGATTTGATGAATAACTGGTGGACGATTGTCAGCGACTGGGATGGTGCCAAAACTTCAAAGCTGGGATTGTATACGCCTGCCACTTGTAATTACACTTTGGGAGCCTCCTCGCAAACCACCACAGTCGCAGCCGGACAAGGCAGCTTCACGGTTACAACCACGACGGGTTGTCGTTGGACGGCAACGACAACCACTACCTGGATTCATCTGCCCAATACAACTGGCGTTGGCAATAGCACACTCAATTTTACGTTTGATGCCAACACCGGAGCCGCCCGCACAGGAACAATCTCTATCGAAGGTAAAACCTTCACACTTAATCAGGAGGGTCAGCCCTGTACTTATACAATTTCTCCACCTGATGTGACAAATTCTGCGACCGCCAACACAGGAGCCATCAGCGTCACATCCCCGACCGGATGTGCCTGGACAGCCGTTAGTAATGCGGCGTTCATTTCAATCACGGCGGGCGCTTCAGGAAACGGAAATGGAGCAGTTAGTTATTCCGTTCTGGCAAATACAGGGGCAGCTCGAACTGGAACAGTGACTGTGGCTGGAAAGACCTTTTCAGTCAATCAGGGAACGGGCTGTAGTTATACGCTGAATCCGGTTTCGCAAAATCTTACGGCTGGTGGAGGAACCGGCGCGATTGCGATCACCACCGGAACTGGTTGTACCTGGACAGCCATCCCGAGTGCGGCGTGGATGACCATCACCTCTGCGAATACCGGGACGGGAAATGGTGCCGTCTCATTTTCAGTTGCAGCGAGTGACGGGACAGCGCGCGCTGGAAGTATTGGCATTGGCGGACAAACCTTTGCGATTGTCCAGGCGGTTAATACGGGACCAACCATCACGGCTGCCACAGGAATTGCCGCGACGCAAAATGTCGCGGCAACAACGGTTACCATCGCTACTGTTTCTGACGCAGAAACTCCTGTGGGTGCACTCACTGTCACGGCCTTGACGATTCCAACCGGAATCACCATTGGCACGATCATCAATACCAATGGAACGATTTCAGCGGCAGTTTCGGCTTCTTGTTTTGCGACAGTGGGAAGCAATCAAGTCACACTGAGAGTTACAGATGGACAGGGCGCTTCAATGACGACCAGCTTCTCAATTAATGTTGTCAACAATCTTGATTGCAATCCGCCGACCGTTGACACTTCCGCCGGAGACCACAAAATTGGTTCGATGTTAATTTATAATTACTATACATCTGATATTTCGTCCCCTGCCTCCAAAAACACGCAGATCAAACTCACCAACACCAGCGACACTACCGAAGTTACGGTCAGAATGTCGTTGATTGAAGGACAAACTGGAAATATAACTACTTTATTTTTCTGCCTTCCGGCGAACCAGACGATTAATTTCCTCGCTTCCGAATACGATCCTTCTGTGACGGGATACATCATCGCCGTCGCGGTTGATAAACTGACCGGATGCCCCGTGAAAGCTAATTTTTTAATGGGCGGGGCATACATCAAGTTACCAACGGGACACAGCGCAAACCTCCCGGCAATTGCGGTTTCAGCGATTGCCACAACGCCTGCCACCTGTGCTGCGGGTGGGACGACAGCCACCATTAATTTCGACGGAACAGCGTACAGCAGATTGCCGCGTCTCTTGGCAATTGATAACATTGCCAGCATCAAGGACGGAAATAATCTCCTCTTGATTTTGAATCGAATCGGCGGGAATTTGATCACCAGCGCACCTTCGATTGGAGCGACCTCTGGCAAAATATACGACACTGGTCGCGTCGCGGAAGATTTTAGTTTCACAACTTCGACACCACAATCAACGAATACATTCTCCATTAATTTTCCGCGTATTGGTCCTAAAAAATTAGACCTCTTCATTCCATCTGGGCAGAGCGGATGGATGAAAATCGGTGCTGATTCAAATATTGGACTGACGGGCATTTTATTTAATTTCAACTCTGCTCCCAAGTCACCTTCCACCTTCAACGGAGGCAATAACTTGCAAGCCGTCGGCTTAGCCGGAACTGTCACGCTGGACATTCCTGTCGCTATTCCGGTTTGTCCCAAATAATTTGGCCAGTACCACCTGCTTTAAGCGGCGAAGTGAAGCTATTTCACTTCGCCGTTTTTTATTTCGGCTGGGCAAGACCCGCAATCGGGGTTACTATCTTCGCCTTGCAGCTTCACCAGAAACCGTCAAATCGGGAGAACTTATGAAAGCCCTATTATTGATAATTTTATTGTTCACAGGAATATCTCAAATTATGTCTCAGACTCCACCAGTAGCGAAGAAATTACCCAAAACTACCAGCATTCATGGCGAAACGCTGGTTGATAATTATTTTTGGTTGCGTGAAAAATCCAACCCTGAAGTGATTGATTATCTGAAAGCTGAAAACGAATATACTGCCGCCTTGATGCAGCCAACGGAAAAATTTCAAACCGCGCTGTATCAGGAAATGCTGGGCAGAATCAAGGAAACTGATCTGAGCGTGCCGTATCCCAAAAGCGGTTATTGGTATTACACGAAAACCGAGCAGGGACTGCAATATCCGATCTACTGCCGTAAAAAAGGCACTCTCAAGGCCAAAGAAGAAATCCTGTTGGACATGAACGAAATGGCGAAGGGCAAACCGTTCCTCTCCATCGCTGCTTTCAACGTCAGTGATGACAGTAATCTACTGGCCTACACGACTGATGATTCAGGCTTTCGCCAATACAAATTGCACATCAAAGATTTACGCACGGGACAGGAATTGCCGGATACCGCCGAACGTGTGACTTCGCTTTCATGGGCAACGGATCATAAAACGCTGTTCTATTGCACCGAAGATGCGACGACGAAACGTTCTGACAAATTCTTTCGGCAGACGCTCGGAGGTAAAACCGAATTGCTGTATGAGGAAAAAGACGAGCTTTATAACATCAGCTCAGCACGGACACGCAGCAAAGGATTTATCCTGCTGGAAATCAGCAGTTCAACTACTTCCGAATTCCGCTATCTTCCCGCCAACCAACCGAACGAAGCATTAAAAATTATGCTTCCGCGCGAAAACGATCTTGAATATTACCCCGATCATCACGGCGATTTGTTTTATATTCGCACCAACGACAAAGGAAGAAATTTTCGATTAGTCACCGCGCCGGTTTCCGATCCGGCGAAGAAAAACTGGAAAGAAATTATTCCACATCGTGACGGTGTCATGATTGAAGACACTGATTTCTTTAAGCAGGATTATGTCATCCACGAACGTGAAAATGGATTGAATACGCTCAAAGTTGTCAATCTGAAAACCAATGAATCGCACTTCATCGGATTCCCGGAACCAGTGTATTCATTGTTCGGAAGCGCCAATGCCGAATTTGATACGACGAAATTTCGGTATGGATATTTGTCCTTTGTGACGCCGAATTCAGTGTTTGAATACGACCTGAAATCTCGTAAAAGCAAACTCCTGAAAGCCACCGAAGTACTGGGCGGTTACGATAAATCGCTTTATCAAACCGAACGAATCAACGCGACGGCGAGCGATGGCACGAAGGTTCCGATTTCAATTGTTTACAAAAAAGGAATGAAGCGCGACGGCTCCAATCCGTTTTTATTGGAGGGCTATGGTTCGTATGGCATCAGCAACGATGTAAACTTTTCATCGAACCGTGTCAGCCTGCTTGATCGTGGATTTATCTTTGGCATCGCGCACATTCGCGGCGGCGGAGACCTCGGCAAACCGTGGCACGACGCCGGGAAAATGATGGTCAAGAAAAATACTTTCACTGATTTTATTGCGTGCAGTGAACACCTCATCAAAGAAAATTATACCAGCAAAGATAAGCTCATCATCACCGGCGGCAGCGCGGGAGGATTGCTGATGGGAGCCGTTTCCAATCAGCGCCCCGATCTTTTCAAAGCCGTGATGACGTATGTTCCTTTTGTAGATGTGATGAATACGATGCTGGACGCTACGTTGCCATTGACGGTTGGCGAATATCTGGAATGGGGAAATCCGAACGAAAAAGCCGCCTTTGCTTACATGAAATCTTACTCGCCCTACGAGAACATTGAAGCGAAGGAATATCCCACGATGCTGGTGCGAACTTCGCTGAATGATAGTCAGGTCATGTATTGGGAGCCGGCGAAATACGTTGCCAAATTACGCGCCCTGAAAACCGATAAAAACCTGATCCTGTTCAAGACAAAACTTGAGCCAGGCGGACACGGTGGAGCTTCGGGTCGGTATGATCGTTTGAAAGATATGGCTTTTGATTATGCTTTTGCGTTAGGACAGGTAGGAATTTCAAAATAAGTACGTCTGGTAGCGGGTGAGTCAACTACACTAATTACCCACCCGCTACCGCAGGTACTGAGACAGCCAGCACGCCACGGCTTTTAATGAGCTGTAATAAAGCCTCCGCGATAATGCGATCATTCATTTTTGAATCATCAAAGAGCTTATCAAGCGTCAACGATGATTGCAGCATTTTACAAATGTGCATTTCAACTTCGTTGATAGGTTCAGGATTCGGACTGCAAATAAATTTCGTACCGTAATATTCGATCTCACTTCGCAACTGACGGACTTCATCAATTTGCGTCAGGTGATCGAGCATTAGTTCTTCTAATCCACCAACCAACGTACGATCATCATCGAATTGTTTATATTCAATAATGAAGCTCCCTTTTTCCCAGGTCAGTAAACGAGAAAAAGCTTTGCCGCCACTCGCCCAACCAGTTTCGGCGTGTAAGACCTGTCCATTTTTTAAGTAAACTCCGCCACTGTCTTCTTCAGTCGTCAGGTGGACGGCATAATCACCATTGCCCAGCATGCGTGCTGTCTGTAGAACATCAACGACACTGATCCCGCCAAAATTTCCGCTCATAATGACTGAAGAATCCTTGCGCATCAACGCCGTTTTGAGCGCCCGCAAATATTGAATTTTAGTTAATTGAAGTCGGACTTTTAAGACTACTTCTTCGGGGACAATCGGCTTCACCAGATAATCATCAGCTCCCATCCGTAACCCTAGAACACGATCCAGCGCACCGTCACGACCTGAACAAAAAATAAA
>JAYVRW010000328.1:0-48369 GCA_043775925.1 Blastocatellia bacterium | reverse complement strand
CTTGGGACTTTGTTCAGGTAACGAAAAAATGGAGTGGAACTGAATGCATCAGCCCACTCCATTTTGTTTTGGCTAAATAAATATTCTTCTTCCGGTGACCCAAAGACCAAAATCCAAAGCCCTATTAATAATTATTTCGTCAAAGAACTAATCATCTGTCCGACCTCACCGAACGGCTCCGCTTGGTCAGGATCGAAGCCTTCCTGTTTCAGCTTCACGTTTCCGTCCTTATCAATCACTATAATACAGGGCAAGGAAGTCAAACCATACGCCTTGTATGCCACTTTTTCAGCGTCACGCAAGACAGGTATTCTTAATCCGTTTTTTGCCGCAAAAGCCTGCAAATCACCATCCGCTGAATAATTCGTCGCTCCTGCTTTCGCGGTATTCGTGCTGACCCAGTAAAACGAAGCTTTCGGATGCGTGTTCGCTAATTTCTGCAACGCCGGCAATTCTTTGGAAGTCATCGGAACCCACGTCGCACCGAACGAAAGGACAATTACTTTGCCTTTATTTTCAGCTACTGCAAACGCGCTGCCGTCCAGATTTCGCAACGTCACATTCGGAGATTGCGCGATTCCGGCATTCACTATTAAAACCGCCATCGTTAGCGCCGCCGCAAATTTTGATTTCCATTGACGAATCATTTTAGTTCTCCTGCCGCAGTTATATTGCGGCTTATTTCAAATACTTTGATGCACCATGAATCAATTTAGTTTGATGCGGCTGACAAAATCTTACGTGCTTCTTTGATAGCATCTTTGTTGCGACGACGGAGCAACGTATAAATATTGACGCGCTCAATCCGGTCGCCAACTCTCAGCTCTTTCAGCGGCCCCTGCATTTCCAGTTCAATGTATTTCGCTGGATCGGGATTGGTGTAAATCTCTGCGCTGCTGCCATTGTCAGGATACTCAACATTCGCAAGACGTGGAGAATCTACCCGCAGCACGTGCTTAGCGTTCATCCATAATAATGTTCCAGCATCATTGCCAATCTTGGAAGGTTTCTTCGCATCGCGTGTCAGTTCAATCAATCCATCTTTGACTTTGAAAGATTGCGGTAATTCTTTTGATTGTAAATTGTAGCCTTCTTTGTAAGGTGAATTTTTCGGCACTGGCATAAAGACCGCTTCCGCTTCATTGACCTGCGTAATCACCCAGACTCCGACCTTGACCGGATCACCAGAAACTTTTTCAAAAGTCGTTTTGATTTTCATGACTGCCGCGCCCGTCACATCAAGGTAAATATCGCGGATGACGCGAATGCCGAAATGTGGGTCTACGGGTGAAGTCAATTGAATCGTAGTTGCTCCAACGGCTCCTTTGCGATCAAGCGAAAACATTCTGGTGATGTTGGAAATAAATTCTTTGGCTTCCCACGAGCTTGCATCAAATCCAATCGGCGGAGGCCAACTGCGCGGCGTAATTGTAGGCCATTCAGATTGTGGCGAAGGCCACGATTTATCGCCGCCAAAATTTGTCCAGTCATTTGATTTTGGATTGACAGATTTTCCTGCGACTTCAGAATTTTCCCAGAAGACGCCTTCTTCACCAATCAACCGAAATTGCATGACACGCCCAATTGACGGGACGATGACGGCTTCGACCTGACCGTTGCTCATCACAATCGCATCTTTCCACCCGTGATATTCAGTTCGTATGATTTTGATTCCATGTGTTTTTTGCGCCAAAGAATCAAGCGAAATGAAAGACACGATGAATAGGCTGATGACTGCTATCCGGTATTTCATAATATTTAATTTCGATGCTGGCAAAGATTTTTGTGGAGATAACAATTTGTTCACGGGGCGCGTTGCAGATTTTATTGAAACCAAACGACCCCACGTGTCACGCGCTCCCGTGCAATGAATGTTAGGCGCGTTATTTTGGCAATGAAAGTTGTTGTTTTATGTATGCCATCATCGTCTTATAATCAACGTAATCAACATGATTTTTTCGCTCAGAAATACTTTCGATGTTTTGCGGGTATATTAAATAATGATTTAGTGATATTAAGTCATGCTCAATTTGTATTCTCCCGCCACCTGATTGAGCAATGTAAAAAAGGGGGCTAAATTCTAAATATCGCCGATTTGCATTTCTGAGAATTAACAAAAGCCTCTCGCCGTCTTTCGCATCGCTGATGTCACATGTCCAAGTTGGGCTAGCCAAAAAGTAGAGCCGTTGCAAATTCTTTTCCCCTTTAAGAACCTCCTCGATTTCAACTTCCGCTATTTTAATATTCCCCCGATTTGAGATATCGGGGTATTCCATTACCTTAGTTACCTTGCCAGTCACGACAACATCTGACTCCTTCAGAACAGTTTCAAGTGGCATTTGCCTAGCTTTTGCAAAACAATAAGAGATAAGCAAAATCATCACTAAAATGGAGTAAATTATTCTTTTACTTATTCGCATATTTTAGCTCCTCTTGGGTTATGAGCGCCTAACAAGAATTCGATCTTCACCCAGAAGTTTGCCAACTCTTTCTTATCCTCTAATTTTAGACGCTTAATTTATAAGGCTTGCGATATTCGCGGGAGACGAATTTATTCGCTGCGACATCTTTTTCAACTTTTTCCAATTGTTTGTTCCAGACGATACGACGACCGGAACGCAAAGCTACATTGCCCAATAATGCTGTACTGGTTGAGCGATGTCCGATTTCAATATCGCAGATCGGCATCTGGCGCGACTTCATGCAATCAAGGAAATTGCGGGCGTGCATTTGGTTTTGATTGTTCTTGTTTTGCACTTTTTGCGCATCAGCTTTTTTACCTTTTTCCGGCGTGATTTCAAAGTATTGGCGATTGAGAAACATGGTGGCTTCCGTGCCATGAAAAGTCATTCCATATCCCTCACCCGCTAATGGTTGTCCATTCCCTTCGCGGTTTTCGTAGGTGCAAATAAATCCGGGATATTCGTAAGTCGCCAACAATGTATCAGGAGTCTCGCGGTTATCCGTCAAAACATATTTTCCGCCCATCGCCGTGACCGCCGTCGGAGCGTCAACGTTCATCACCATTTGCACAATGTCGAGATGGTGTACGCCCCAGTCTGTCATCATTCCTCCGGCGTAATCCCAGAACCAGCGAAATTTGGAATAGCCCTGCGCATAAACTCCCCAGCGATTCAGATTAAATGGACGCATCGGCGCAGGGCCAAGCCACATGTCCCAATCGAGTCCAGCGGGTGGCGCGCTGTCGGCAGGATTGCCAATGCCTTCCGGTGCGCTGTTGCCGAAATTCCACGTTCGGACAAAAGTCACTTTTCCCAAACCTCCGCTCTGCACTAATTTTGCCGCCTGCTGGTAATGATCGCCGGAGCGTTGTTGCGTTCCAACCTGCACGATGCGCTTGTATTTTCGCGCCGCCTGCACCATCGCACGACCTTCGGCAATCGTGGTTGCAATCGGTTTTTCGACATACACATCTTTGCCCGCTTTACAGGCATCAATCGCGTGGAGCGCGTGCCAGTGATCGGGCGAGCCAATAATCACGGCGTCAATGTCTTTGCGATCCAGCAGCTTGTGATAATCCTTGTAAACTTCGGCATCTTTCGCTCGTTTTTTCACTTCCGTGATTTGTGGTTCGTACACATCACAAACCGCGACAATCTCAACTTCGGGCTGGCTCATAAAACTTCCCATATCGCTGCGTCCCTGTCGTCCGCAGCCAATAACGCCAACGCGGACGCGATCACTCGCGCCGAGAACACTGCCACTCGCTATGGTGACTCCCGCTCCAATTAGTCCGTGCTTGAGAAAATTTCTACGCTCAATTTGATTTGTCATTGATTCGCTCCGTTGATGGATGATGAGTACTGTATGGGTGAGAAAAGATTGACCCACCCGCTACCGCAGGTGGTACTGACTAATCCGCTGCTGCTAACTGTTGTCGCGTCGAAGCCAGCGGAATTGAGATGTGAAATGCTGTGCCTTTGCCTTGCTGACTTTCGACGTGGATATGTCCGCCGTGATCCTGAATGATGCCAAAGCTGACCGCCAAGCCTAAACCTGTTCCCTGCCCAATTTGTTTGGTTGTGAAAAATGGATCGTAGATTTTGCTTAAATGTTCCGGCGAAATTCCACTTCCATTGTCACGGAAGGTAATAACGACAGCACGTTCATCGCTTTCGATAAAAATTTCCAGGATTCCTCCGTGCGGCATGGCATCACGCGCATTGAGAATCAAATTCATGAAAACCTGTTGGAGCTTTGGGGCATTTCCAAACGCCGCAGGCAAATCTTGCGAATAGCGCCGGACAACTTCAATGCTGGTATTACGAAGTTGCAAATCAAGCAATTGCAAAGTGTCATCCATCACACGCGGCAAATCTACGGCAGTCAATCGAGCATCACTGACACGTGAAAAATTCAGCAAATTATTAACGATTGATGACGCTCTGGACGTTTGCCGATGAATTTTTTGTAGTAATTGATGACGCGGATCGGTGTCTGGTATTTGCTGCAACAACATCTGTGCGTAGGAGGAAATTCCCGTCAGCGGCGTATTTACTTCATGCGCGACACCAGCCGCCAGCAAGCCAATTGAAGAGAGTTTTTCGGATTGTTGTAATTGCTGCTCAAGATCAATCCGTGCCGTCACATCTTCAATAGCGAAGAGAGTTCCTTCCACTGCTCCGGCTTTATTGTGTAAGGGGGCCAACGAAATATTCAGCGTTAATTCTCGTCCATCCATCGCCTGAGAGCGGAATTTATAAACGGTAATTGGTTCATTCAATCCGTTATTTTCCGTCATCTTTTTCAAAGCATTCACAATGCCCAGCGGAAAGACCTCGGGGATGCGTTTGCCAATGGCTTCGGCACGAGGCAAACCGTAGAGTGTTTCCAATGCTCCATTCCAATTTGTGATGCGACCTTGCAAATTAATCGTCATCATTCCGACGTTAATAGATTCGATAATGTTTTCGTTGAATTCTTTGAGTTGCGCTAATTCATCAGCACGGCGATCACGCTCTTCCAGTAATAATGCGTTTTCAATCGCCACTGCCACATAGCCTGAGATCGCCCGCAACAAATCCAAATCTTCAGAGGAAAGCAAAGCGCCATCCATTGTGCGTCCCAGGGCGATGACGGCTACAACTCTGGAACGAGCGGCGCAGGGAACGTAATAATAAAGCCTGCGACGTGTGCCTTCTTCGCCTTCGTCACTATCGGCTTCAAGTTCGCCAGCGCGAATTATTTCCGTATTACCATCAACTTTGATGCGTTCAATAACATCCGCTGGCAAATGATTTTCGCGGTCAACGCCTTCTGCTCGCTCCAACGAAAAACCTGTCGCTGAAGTTCGATCTTCAACAAATACGCCCAGACGTTGGACGGACAGCACCGCTTTCAGGCGTTGCGTTAAGCTGTCAAGCAGGACATCCAACTCGGTCGTCGAAGAAAGTGTCCGCCCGAAATCCTGCAACGTCATGCGGTAATCATATTTTTCGCCGTAAAACATCCGGTCTACACGTTCCTGCATCCAGTTTTTCACCGGCGTGAACAGCATGGCGATGACCGACATCAAAATTACCGCGATCAACCACGTCGCTTCAGGCTCAAGCTGTGGGCGCAGAAATTCATAAATTCCCGCCGCGACTGAGCCAAACAGCAAAGCAATCGCAATGTATGCCACTAGATAAGCGGCAGAGCGGCGCATCACGACATCAACGTCCATCAACCGATAACGAACAATTGAATAGCCCAGCGTAATCGGAATCAGAATCAACGGCGCGATTGCCAGCGCTTGAAAAAGCACGGTCGAAGTTGAATGTGTTATCAGGGAAGGAACATAAAATGCCGTAAATGAAACAGCGGCAATTCCTAATCCCCACAAGACCCATTTAAGCTGCTGACGAATTGTCGTGGAGCGTGCGGCGCGAAAGGTTCGCACCAGCAACCAGCAACTTACCAGCATCGAAGCCGCAAAAATCATGGCTTCGCCGCGTTCCAGAAATGATTTCAGATTTGTTAATGAGACAGTACTGTATGGAATCAAATTTCGTACTTTCTCGAAATGTAGCCACACCTCAACCAGAATCAACCAGGCACTTGGCACATACAACAAAGTTGCGATCCATCGCCGCTCTTCAAACAAATGGGTTCTTTTCGGATAAATCGCTGCAAAATGGACGAAGGTTGGCCCCAATAAAATCAAAGCGAAAATATCAGTCAGATCAATAAATTTATCAAATGACGCTCGTAACTCTTCGGTTGGACTGTAAAAATGCGCCATAAATGCCAGCAGACAAATCACGAAAAAATGTCTGACGTAAGGCGCACGTCCCTGCAATAATAAAACGTAAATCCCGATTCCCAGATAAATCAAACCAATCAAGGCTAAATAAATTCCACGGGTCAGATTAGTTGGACGCGCTTGCAGAGCTTTGATGTCCGCAATGCCTTCTTTAATCGTGAAATCGCCCGCATCATTTTTGCGGATGATGTAATAACTCAGTGGATGTTCGTCGTTGACGGTGTCTTTTACCTGATCGAGGATCAGTTGGACGTAGCGGGCTTCGGTAATTTCTTCAGGGTCAGTCTTGGCAGTTCCGGTAGCGTTGATTCCGACGAGAATATCGCCGGGATAAATCCCCGCTATCGCCGCCGGACTGCGAGGTTCTACCGTGTCAGCCACAACTCCGCGAGCGGCGTCATCGCGCCAGTTCACACCATCCGTTGGGACAGGCTTTTGCACAATCCGGTCACGCAAATTGAATAGCCCAGCGGTCAACGCCACCACTGCTGCAAAAAGCATCAGCAGCGTCCGCGTTGAAAACTGAATTGTCCCTGATTGTGAATTCGCCATTCCCACTTTTAATTTATCTCCTGCCTCTCACCTTACCTGCCAATTGGTCAGACTAAATCGTCATTTATGGAGCAACTTTTATTCCAATCCATTTATTTTAAAGAAATTTCTTATTTTCCAGTATTTTCAATAGTTTGCGCGGAGGTGGACACTGCCTATTAATTAGAAAATTTTCATTTTTCTGAAGCAATGTCCGAGAATTTGGAAGAGTTACCATCGGATTGAAATCGCCCCCCGCACACTGCGCTGCGAGCGAGTGGCGACAAGCTGAATATTTTCGCTTTCAATACCATTCATTTGGTTGAGCAAATTTCGCACGTCAATCAACGCCTGACATTTGACGGGCAAGCCAAAATTAGGCAGCGCCTGCGTGACATAAATGCTGATGTTTGGATCATAAACGCCCATTTTTCCGGCAAAAGGGTCTATCGCAAAAATGACGGCGGAAGGAGAAAGTCGCACGACTGTCGAAATGCGGGTTCCCGTCTGATGAGAAAGGTCAAGATCAAGTTTGGCTGAGGCAACCTGAAAATTGCTGTTGATAAATAAATGCGCGGGCGTGAATGATTCACCTGCGGGGATTTCGTTCATTCGCTCAGCTCTCCCGAAACTGTATCCGGCGGAAGCAGTCAAATAATCATTGATCCGTTTCGCATACATCACCCGCACTCCACGTGCGCCACCATTCATCGAAACTACATTACGCGCTACTTCCTGAAACGCATTTTGTGCTTCGGGCGAAGCTTCCAGCGGCAGGGAAAGAACGCCTACTCCATGATTGGAGATGACATCGTAAAAGGCAGCAACTGCCAGCGAAGAGTCTCCATCTTCACCTAGAATCCTTTCAAAGCCAGCTTCAAGGCGTCGGCTGCGATCCATCAACGGTTCGTTTCTGCTGCTCATTGCAATTTCCGGTGCCTGCGTTTCAAATCGAGTATGAATATTTTCCGAATCGAAGCCTTCACGCGATTGACTGGAATCACTGGCTCCTGGCGTTAACGAAGCATTGAGATGCATCCGTGAATTGGGAGTGAATTGCACTCCGATACGCGGTAAAACGCTATCTTTGCCTTTGCCGAAATTGCCAAATGAAGAATAATCAAAACCTAAAATCAAGACCAGCGGATCCGCCACCTGCCATTGATCTATGGCGGAGAAAGAAAATTGATCCAAGATGCGAGTTTGTTTTCCTTCGCGCAGGACAGCTTGACCGAAACCAGCGGAAGCCGTGACCTGATGATTTGCTTTCGGACGCATCGAAGCAATCGCTCGGATGCTTTGCGGAGCTGCTTCGCCTTGTCCTACTTGTCCGATCAAAGCGACTTCGATATTTTCTCCAAAGGAACTGGACAGGGCAAAATTCGCGCCAAAAAAATTTGCATCCCCAACCTGACTGGAGGTTAGTTGCGCGATGCCATGAAATTCTGATTTCGGTTTGGGAGCAGCATATTCTGCCAAAGAATTTTCCAGACTTTCTTCTTCCTGATAATGCAGAATACTGCGCGGCACACTGCGACCAATCCAGCGGTAATCACCTTTGTCACCACGCTTTTCAATCAGCGTTCCAGTGCGGCGAAGTGAAAAATTATGCGTAATTTTGTTCGCGGCATCCAGCGTAATTAAAGTGAAGGTCGGGCGAAACCCATCCGCGACAGCGCGCACTCGATACATTCCCGGTGACACATTCGTCTGGAATTTCCCCAAACTATCCGTCGTCAAATTCCTCAGCAAACTACCACCAATGGTCTGTCCCGGCTGCGCTGTAAATAAAGCGACCACGGCTCCCGCTAACGGTTTGCCGGAATCGTCATTGACAGTCCCGGAAATCAAAGCCATCGCGACTGCCGCTGCTTCAGCCGAAGTCGCTACCGAATTTGTCGTCGCTGGCAGCAATAAACATGCGCCTACAATGCAACTTGTAATTAAATAACTGACCGCTTTTTTCATACTCTCACGTCCAGAAAATGTCTGCTGATTTGGTTGTCAGGGTCAGCAGGCAAGAACCTTTTTCCGCAGTGACTGATTTAGCAAGGGATGAATATGAATGCTCACTGATACGAGGGCTTGATAAAATCTCTTGCCGAAAATTTCTTACTCCTGTCCGATCACCAAGCCTTATTACTATTGCTGTTAATTTTCCGCTATCAAACATGGCATGTCAAGTTTTCACAGTGACTAACAATCAACGCTGGCAATTAGTCAGGAATTCGTTATAATCCGCAGTGTCACGATTCCGGCGGAATTGGTAACCAAATTTTCTTCACAGATTCCGCCTACATACTCACAACCTGCCGGACTGTTGATTTGTAACTCATGACAGAACGCAGGAAAATTATTTCTACCAGAAAAGTAAACAACCTGTCTTCATCACTGGTAGCCCAGCTTCTAAGAGATCGCAGTAGTATTATTTCTGAGGGCGTAGACCTCATCCAGACGAGAACCGAAGTGGCTAAGATTTTAATAGCTGACGACATCGAAGGCGTACGCCGCATGCTGACTCAAACACTTGAGGACGAGCACAGCGTGATTCAGGCTGACAACGGCCTCGAAGCCGTTCGCTTAGCCGAGTCTGAAAAGCCCGATATTGTCATCCTTGATTTAGACATGCCTGTCATGGATGGCGTCGAAGCCGCCCGCCAAATCAAACAAAATTTCTCCCACATCAAAATTGTCGCGATGTCCGGGCAATATAAAAGCGAAAACACCCGCCTCGTCAAAGAAATCTGCGACGCCTTCCTTGAAAAACCTTTCCGCGAATCTGAGCTGAGAGACGTAATCAAAAAAGTTACCTAAATTACTACAGCACATCTGCAAACGCTTTCTTCGTACGATGAAACCACCAGTATCCGAAGACAAAACACACCAGCGCAAATGCGAGTGTGAAACTTAATCCGTTCCAATCCGGTTGTTCGCCATCCAATAAAATGCGGCGATAGCTGCGGATGAGCGGAGCCATCGGATTCCAGTTAATCATCCATTGATAGCCCGCCGGAATATTGCTTTCAGGGAAAAAAATCGGCGTCAGGTACATCCACGCCATCAGGATCAGTTGATTAATTTGTGGCATATCGCGGATGAAAACGCCGAGGCTCGCCATTAACCATCCCAAACCGCACGTTAAAATTAATTGTAAAATCAACAGCACGGGCAGCCATAAAACGGTGAGGTGAAGTTGATGGTCAAGCGCGAGATGAGCGATTAATAAGACTACGGTTCCGATTAATTGCTGGACGACAGCGGCAAGCGCGACGTTCACGGGAAGGGCTTCGATGGGGAAGACGACGCGCTTGACAAGGTTGAGATTTTCGATCATTGAATTCGTCGCACGCTGGACGCCTTCGCTAAACGCATTCCACGGCAACAGTCCGCAAAACAGCGAGACAGCAAAACTGAGATGACCTCCTTTGTTGCCGAAACGCGCTCCGAAAATCCCTGAAAAAATAATCGTAAAAATTACGATCATCAATGCCGGAGCGATGATCGCCCATCCAATTCCGAAGAATGATCCTTTGTAGCGATTCGTCAATTCACGCTGCACCATTGAACGAATTAAGCCGCGATGCTCAGTGAAAAGCTTCAGCAATGGACGCCACAACGGGGCTTTGGCACTGGATTGATATTGAATATTTTCCACTTATTTCTTTCTGAAATCTTGTTTGTAAAAACCTATGAGAGCAGTAAGTTTTTTTCGTGAGATGTTTCCGTAAGTGAGATTATACAATTGCTGAAAAACCTGATAAGAATCATCATTCTGTATTTTTTGTATTGGTAATATAGTAGATAATGCGACTACTCGCGCATAATCTTGCACAACCTTTTCTGCAACGGGACATACTGCTTTCAACGGTTTCTCATTTGGCTGAATTCTTTTATTTTTTACTTCCAACGCTTCTTTGATTGCAGGGCAAATCATCATGTTGGCTTCTGCTCTTAAAAGATAGGTATTTGTGTCTTTGTACGCAGTTCCATTTCTAATTTCAGCGGCTTTCGTAAGAAAAACTACCGCCGCTTCTGCGTCTGGTTTTGGTTGTCGCAATTTGCAAAGCCCTTGATACTGCAACAGCCTCCCAATATGATCACGCCGAAATTTAAGCCAATCCTGTTCTTTCCATTCATTTGGTGTTGCCGGAATCACCAGTCTTTCAAGCGCTTTTTCTGCGTATGAGAATGTTCGATCTGTGTCTTTGTAAAAATCGGCGAGAAGTCCAAAACCTGTAGCGTTGGCTAGTCGCGCAGTGTAATAAACATCAGGCGTTGGGGCTTTTTCGATCCAAATATCGCAGGCATTAATTATTGAATTGAGATTAGGGAAATCAGGCTTTGTAAAATATGCTTTGTCTGCCTCAACACATTTGGTGTTGATCTTGAGAAGTTCACGACGATTGATGAATTTTTGCCTGCTACTGACAACACCATAATCTTCAAGACAACGAGACCGTTCTTCATCGGAAAATTTACTGCTGAATTCAAGGAATGCTTTTGCTTTCTGATACCTCTTCTCGACATCTTTTTCCTCGAAATACTCCTTGTACAAAAGAAACTCTTCTTCACATGCGTCACTTTTCTTCGTTTGTGCCGATGAAATTTGCTCACAAGCTCCGAGCAGAAAAACAATCAGCAGCAAAATTTTGGTGCGTTGAAAATTCATACAGACCTCCCAAGCTAAGACTCCCCGATTATCGCACAGCCCATAAACAACAACGAGCGACAAGCGCACGGCTTATCACTCGTTTTGTTGTTTCACTTGCTAATGAATCTATTTGATGGCGGCACGGTGTCCGACTTCGGCGACGCGGCTTTCGGCGTAGCTGTTGACGGAATAACTGATTGGCTCCATCTCGCTCATTTCACGCGATAACAGCGGTAATGGCTCATCCGAAGTTTCAACTCCTGCCAGTTTTGCCAACAACCATTCGTATTGATTGGTGATTTGTTCCCAATCGTAGCGGGCGCGGACGCGAGCCATTGCACGAGCGCGATATTCACTAATGATCGTCGGATTATCTAACAATCGGCGCAACTGTTTGGATAAATCTTTAATGGAATCGTATTTGATTCCGGCATCGCCCATCACTTCCAGATTTTCCGGTGTATTCAAAACCAGCGCGCAATTCCCTGCTCCCATCGCTTCGATCAACGCCGGATGCGTTCCGCCGACTTCGGTAGCGTGAACATAACAGTAAGCGTTTTGTTGCAAGGCGCGATAATCTTCCCCGAACACGAAGCCTAAAAACTTGATGCGCGGGTCTTTGGTACTTTTTAATTTGGCGATGTAATCGTGCGCGTAGGGAGCGCCACCGACAATGACTAAGGGCAAATCTGTCTCGACTTTCTCGTAAGCTTCGATGACCAGATGAGCGTTGTTTTCCGGCTCCAGGCGGCTGACATACAGCACGTACTGATTCGGCTTCAGGTTAAATTTTTCAAGCTCTTCAGGAGAAGCCCGACGTTCGACATCGGCTCCGTAAGCGATCATCGAAGATTCTTTTTTGTAGCGTGTCGCGTAATAATCCTGAATCACCTGCGCATCGGTCACAATCGCCGTCGGCAGAAACGTCGAAAGCCATTCCGAAGCCAGATAATATTGCCGTCCCAGCCAGTTCCACTTTTTACGTTTGCGTTCCAATCCGTCCACATTGACCAGCGTCGGCATCCCGAACAAACGCGGGAAGACCGCAAAGACACTGTTCGCCGCATTGCAAATCAAAACTACGTCGTAGCGATGAAAAACGGCGTGGATGACAGAAAGGAAAGAGTGAACGATGGTATCGAAATATTTGTGGCGGATCGTCGGAAGGATAACGAGATTCACACCCTGATAAACACGAGATTCGCTCAGGGAATAATGTTTACGACCATACACAGTCACTTCGTGACCACGTGTGACCAGCCGGGTGCTTAGTTGTTCAGCGAAGGTTTCAAAACCGCCATAATTTGCCGGAATCCCACGCGTCCCCAGAATAGCAATTTTCATAAAGCAAAATATTAAGGCTCAATTTATGAAAGCGAGGTAGATCGTTTCAGACCAATTATTTCGAGGGGCCAATGTAGACCGCGAATGCCAGGGGAGGCAAATCACAAAAACGATTCAAGTATAACCACGCAATTACGTTAAGTCACGTCATAATTAGCAACGAGTATGACCTGCTCTCTTTTATCAGGAAGAAACGAAGCCGGGAGCTTTAATCCGTTTTTCGCTTTTTTCCAGCGAATCCCAAACCGCTACGATCTTGTCAATACGCACGAAAAAATGCTTCTCATCCTTTTCAAGATGAAGAATATTATCGTCAATTTTAGTTATTTTCCCACTGACAGCGCCTGCGCCAAAGCTCACATCTACTTCTTTTCCAACCCGACTTTCCAATATATCTTTCACGTAATTTAACTCCTCTTTACAAACGGCAATCCAAAAGTTTTTGCATTGTACTTCATCATTTTCTGTTTAGAAAATTTTTGTTGCAGAAAAGTTCAGATTATTTTGATGACGAAAAACAAAGCGTAACCGCTGGTATACAAAACGCTCCATTTTGTAATCGGTTGCAAATTATTAACTTGGTCGGAGGTCTTTGATCTTTGGCTTTTGGTCTTGGGGCATCTTCACGAATAAATTGTCTCAGGTGACACTGACACGAGAGTTAATATTTTTGACCAAGCAACTATTGCTAAGACCTCGACAAAAGCCAAAGCCCAATCGTTTACAATGATTCCTGACACTTCATTACTGACTTCAAAACATCAGCAATCGTCACTTCAACCAAAGCTCTTTCCATCTTTTGCTGGACAGTTTGAAGGACTTCTTCCAGCACACCTTGAAGATTTTTCCCAATCTGACAATTCTGGTTCGGCTGATTGGGTTGGACGGGAAAAAGACATCCGGTTTCAACGGCACGATAAATGTCCAGGAGAGTAATTTCTGAGGATTCTCGTGCCAGACGTGCGCCACCACCTGAACCAGTTCGTGAAACAAGCAATCCCGCTTTCACCAGGTTCGCCCAAATGCGTCGGACGACGACGGGGTTGGTATTAATACTTTTTGCCACGTAATTTGATTTCAGCGAAGCATCTTTGGCGTGCGCCAGCATCGTTAAGATATGAACCGCAATTGTAAATTTACTATTATTCCCCATACCTTCACCAGATGCTGGCTACGATTTCATAAGAATGAAGCCGTGCTGCGTGGTCAAAAATTATGGCATTCACCATTAATTCATCAGCTTTTGTAGTGACCAGTAATTTACTTAATTCTGCCTTGATCGTTGCCGCGCTGCCGATGATTGATCCACCCAGTCGCGCTTCGACCAGAGCTTTTTCCTGTTCCGACCAAAGTCCGTCCATCTTGTCTACGGGCGGCTGAATTTGTCCAGGCGTACCGCGAATCAGCCGCAAAAAGGATTGAAATTGTGAAGTCGCCAGCCGCCACGCCTCTTCGTCAGTATCAGCCGCAATAATATTGATTGCCAGCATTGCATACGATTTTTCGAGTACTTCCGAAGGCTTGAAAGACTGGCGGTAAAGTTCAAGCGCAGGCAAAATATTTTCCGGCGAAAAATGTCCGGCAAAGGCAAACGGCGCCCCCAGCTTTCCAGCGAGTTGTGCGCTAAAGCCGCTCGAACCCAACAACCAAATCGGAATATTTAAACCTGCGCCCGGCACAGCGCGTACTCGTTGACCTAATTCCGGCTCGCGTAGAAAAAATCGTAGCTCTTCTAATTGTTCAGGAAAATCGTCGTCCGCATTCAGGCTTCGACGTAAAGCCTGCATCGTTGCCTGGTCGGTTCCCGGAGCGCGTCCCAAGCCTAAATCAATTCGATTGGGATAGAGTGATTCAAGGGTTCCAAATTGTTCGGCAATCACTAGCGGCGCGTGATTGGAAAGCATCACACCGCCTGAACCAACGCGGATTTTTGAAGTATTTCCGGCTACATGACCAATCACAACGGAAGTGGCTGCGCTCGCAATGCCACGCATATTGTGATGCTCAGCCAGCCAGAATCTTTTATAGCCGAGACGTTCCGTGTGCTGTGCCAAACTCAACGTATTGCGCAAAGCATCCGCCGCTGTCGCGCCCAGTACAATTGGCGATAAATCTAAAACGGAAAATGGGATGTTTGGGAGGTTACTCATACATTTTTTAGCCGCGAATTACACGAATTTTCACGAATTAAACCACGCAAAATAAACAAGAAATGAATTCGTTGAATAGAGTCGCTTGAAAATCCTGGCGAAAATCTTGTCAACCCTGTCTGGTTTAATTCGTGAAAATTCGTGTAATTCGCGGCTAACCCAATCATAAACTTATCGCCCTTGCATACTGATTCGGAATCTCAATCTTCGCATCCAATTCCCACGCCGCACGGAACGGAAAATACGGGTCACGCAAAAATTCTCGTGCGATTAACACGGCATCCGCTTCACCTTTGGTGAGAATTTCTTCGGCCTGTTGTGGTTCGGTAATCAACCCGACTGCTCCGGTTAGAATGCCTACTTCCGCACGGATTTCTTTCGCAAATGGAACCTGAAAATTTGGCGCGACAGGGATAGTCGGGCGATGTACATTGCCACCCGACGAAACGTCAATCAAATCAATGCCAAGCGTTTTTAGCTGCCGACAAAGTTTGATGGATTGATCTAAATCCCAACCGCCATCCGCCCAATCTGTCGCCGAAATCCGCACAAAAACAGGCAGATTTTCGGGAGCTGTGGCGCGGACTTCACTGGCAACTTCAAGCGGAAAACGCATTCGATTTTCGAGGCTTCCGCCATATTCGTCCGTGCGATGATTCGACAACGGCGAAAGAAATTCCTGCAAAAGATAACCGTGCGCCGCGTGAATTTCGATGACTTCATAACCTGCTGCGAGCGAACGTTTGGTCGCCGCAACAAAATCATTTTTCACTTTTTCGAGATCAGCTTTGGCCATCTCACGCGGATGAGGATAAGTGTCGGCGAATGCAATCGCAGACGGGCCGACAACTTCCCAACCGCCATCTTTTTCGTCAACTTTTTTGCCGCCGTTCCAGGGTTCCGCCGTCGAAGCTTTGCGTCCCGCGTGCGCCAGTTGAATGCCCGCGACCGCGCCCTGCGATTTGATGAATTGCGTAACTCTTTTGTAGGCTTCGGCGTGCGCATCGCTCCAAATCCCCGCGTCACTCGGAGAAATTCTGCCTTCGGGCGACACCGCCGTCGCTTCCATTATGACCAGCCCCGCACCGCCCACAGCGCGACTCCCAAGATGAACAAGATGCCAGTCTGTCGGCATTCCGTTCACACTTGAATACTGGCACATCGGCGAAACCCAAAGGCGATTGCGAAATTCAACTTCGCGCAATTTTAATTTTTCAAATAATTTGCTCATAAGTTCGTAAGCAGAATAAAGCAGGCTTAGACAGGATTAACAGGATGGAAGAAACAGCCTGCGAATACGAGTCTGAAGAAATCTTGTTGATCTTGTTAATCCTGTCTAAATATCTGATTGTTTTTGCCGCCCCACTAAGCTATTACCTACTGCGCGGTAAAGCCGCCATCAACCGCCAACGTCTGTCCGGTGATAAAGGATGATTTTTCTGAGCATAAATAAATCACCGCCTGCGCAATTTCATCCGGCTGCCCAATACGTCCGATGGGATGCAGGGATTCCATCATTTTTATCAGCTCAGGAGTATTCAAAAAATCAGACAGCATTCGTGTTTCCACTCCGCCAGGCGCGACGGAATTCACGCGAATATTTTTCTTTGCTACTTCCAGCGCGGTCGCCTTCGTTAAGCCGATGACCGCATGTTTACTGGCGTTGTAAATTCCTACGCCTGCCATTCCGATCAAACCTGCCACCGAAGAATTGTTCACAATCGCACCGCCGCCAGTTTTCAGCATTGCGGGAATTTCGTATTTCTGCGACAACCAGACACCTTTGACGTTCGTATTCATGACGAGGTCATAAAGTTCTTCAGTTTGCTTCGCAATTGGCGTCGCAACCTGCTCAACTCCGGCATTATTGAAGGCGTAATCCAACCGTCCAAAAGCTTCAATCGTTTTCTCAACCATCGCCTTAACATCGGCCTCTTTGGTGATGTCAGTTTTGATGAAGATCGCTTCGCCACCTAGCGCTTTGATTTCAGCGACGACTTCATTGCCTTCTTTTTCACGACGACCGGAGATCGCTACCTGTGCGCCTTCCTTCGCAAAAGCCAGCGCCGTAGCGTGTCCGATGCCTGCGGTTCCGCCCGTGATTAATGCAACTTTTCCTGTCATGTTTCCCATCATTTTCTCCTGATTATTTTTAGTTATTTCAAGTCGGTAGCGGGTGGAATTACCGCCCGCTACCGCAGACGATATTCGCGCTTACCAGGGTAATTCTTCGCCCAGGTGAATATATGCGCCGCTCACGCCGTCCGCAGGCAGCGTCGCAAGAGACACCGAAGTTTTTGCGCCATCCACAATTTCCATCGGCGCAGCTTCTCCGCCCATATCCGTTTTGACCCAGCCTGGATGTGCAGAATTCACTTTAATCGGCGTGTCTTTCAATTCATTCGCCAATTGAATAGTGAACATATTTAGCGCAGCTTTTGAAGCGTGGTACGAAGTATTTGAAGCTCCACTTGCAGCAATCGGCGAATTCGGATCACGATTCAGCGTTAGTGAACCAAGAATACTGGTAAGATTTACGATGCGCCCCGCTTCACTTTTTTTGATGAGCGGCAACAGCGTTTGCGTCAATTCAACCAGCGAAAAAACATTTGTCTCAAAGGTCTTGCGCCAGTTATCTACCGACACAGCAGAAGCTGGCACTCCGGCATCCAGCAAGACACCTGCGTTGTTGATGAGAATATCCAGCTTGCCAAATTTCTCTTCGATGAATTTTGCGGCGTTGACGTGTGTCGCGGCATCGTTCACGTCAAGGTGTAGAAAATGTGCGTCAATGCCCTCTGCCTGTAAGGATTTTGCGGCCTCGGTTCCACGTACTTCATCCCGCGCACCGACCAGAATCGTGATGTCCTGTTTGCCTAACTGACGTGCTGTTTCAAAGCCAATCCCTTTGTTGGCACCTGTAATTAAAGCTACTTTTTTCATATTTTAGTTCCCTTCTATTGCTCACAATAACGTTGTTTGTAAATGAATTTCTACGCCTGCTAAGGCCTTCGACACGGGGCAATTGGCTTTGGCGGTCAGCGCGTATTGCTCAAACGTCGCGGCATCAATACCTGGCACTTCGCCTTCTAATTCCAATTCAATTTTCGGAATCACAAAGCCTGTTTCATTTTTGATGAGATGAACTTTGGCAGTTGTGTGCAGGCGCGTCGGAGTAATGCCTGCATTACCTAATTCGGCAGACAAAGCCATCGTAAAACATCCGGCATGCGCGGCTCCGATTAATTCTTCGGGATTCGTTCCCGGTGCATCAGCCGAACGCGATCCCCAATCATATTTCCCTTCAAACACACCACTGCCAAGTTTGATACTGCCTTTTCCTTCCGTCAGATTTCCCGCCCATTCTGCTTCTGCTTTTCTGGTTGGCATAAAAATTTTCTCCTTAAATATTTTAGTTAAGTTTGTGTGATCACGCTGCGGCTTGTTGCTGTGGCAGCGCGGGATAGTCGGTATAGCCTTTTTCACCTGGCGTATAAAATGTAGTTTGATCGGCAGTATTCAGTGGCGCGTTCAATGTAAAACGTTCGACCAAATCAGGATTGCTGAGAAACAAATTACCGTACACGATGGCATCGGCACCGTTATCTTTAAGCAAGGCTTCGCCGCGTTCTCGATCAAAACCTGCGCCCGCAAAATAATTGCCGTTGTAAAGTGGACGCAATTTTGTATGCCAGCCCTGATTACCAAAATCGCCGACGTGTAAATAAGCTAAATTATAATCATTCAATTGCTTGACGATGTAGGTGTAAAGCTCGTCCACGTCGTCTTCCTGAATATCATTGAAGCCCATCCGTGGCGACAATTTGAGGCCGACCTTATCCGCCCCAATCGCAGCAGTCATGACTTCTAAAACCTCAAATAAAAAGCGTGCGCGATTTTCAATAGAACCTCCATATTCATCGGTGCGTTGATTGACATTCGTCGCTAGAAATTGTTGGACGAGATAACCACTCGCCGCGTGCAATTCGACGCCATCAAAACCTGCCTTGATTGCGTTCGCAGCCGCTGTCTCAAAATCCGTAATCGTAGTCTTAATTTCCGCCATCGTCAGCGCACGCGGTTCGACAAAATTTTTCATACCTGCGTCCGTGTAATTTTGTCCTTTGGCTTGCACTACACTTGGCGCAACAGGCACAACGTTATCGGGCAGAAAATCTGGCATCGCAATTCTTCCTGTATGAAAAATCTGTAAAAAGATTTTGCCACCGTGAGCGTGAACGGAGTCTGTCACCGGACGCCACGACGCAATTTGTTCTGCATTAAAAATGCCTGGCGTGCGAACGTAGCCCTTGGCCATCGTCGAAACATTTGTCGCTTCGGTAATAATTAATCCTGCCGTTGCACGTTGCGTGTAATACGTCGCTACGTAATCCGGTTGCACACCTGCATCGTTGGCGCGACTGCGTGTCATCGGAGCCATAATGATACGGTTGCCCAATTCATAAGTACCAATTTTGATCGGAGTAAAAAGATTATTCATGGTTCAGTTTCCTTTCTTACTTAAATGATTATTACGTCACCTGCAAAATAATTTTGCCGCGTGTACGCCCACCTTGACTCAATTCCTGTGCCTGACGAATTTCGCTGAGCGGCAGAACCCTTTCGACAAAGGTTTTGATTTTGCCTGCCTCGACCAGTGCAGTTATTTCTTGCAGTTGTCCGGCATTAGGCTGCACTCCCATCATGGTACCTTTGACACCATATTTTATTAGTGCTTCTGCGTCAGGAGCGGAAGCTACTGACACTAAAAATCCACCTTTTTTCAGCACCCCGAAAGACCGCGTTTGCGTTTCACCGCCAATCAAATCGAACACTACATCTACATTTTTCACAGTCTCTTCAAATTTTGTAGTTGTGTAGTCAATCACTTCATTCGCACCCAGGTTTGTGACAAATTCTGTATTGCGTGCCGAAGCTGTACCAATTACATACGCACCTTTGGCTTTGGCTAATTGCACGGCTAAAGAACCAACCCCACCCGCTGCGGCGTGAATCAGAACTTTTTGCCCAGCCGTCAAACCTGCGTAATCGAACAGAGCCTGCCACGCAGTCAAGGCACCAACTGGAATCGCAGCGGCATTAATAAAATCTACGTTGGTGGGCTTCGCCGAAATTTCGTTTTCTTTAACGACAATGAATTCAGCATACGCGCCACACCGCATCAGACTGGCGTAACCATAAACTTCATCGCCTACTTTGACAGATTTTACATTTGCGCCAATTTCAGCCACCACGCCAGAAAATTCACATCCCAGTGTCAACGGCAACTGATGTTGCAGCCAGTCGCTCAGATAGCCTTCGCGGATTTTCCAATCCACTGGATTGACCGCTGTAGCGTGAATGCGAACTAAAATTTCATCAGCCAGGGCTTCTGGTTTTGACACATCCGCATAAGTCAAAACGCCTGCCCCGCCATAAGAATTGATCTGAATTGCTTTTATCGTACTCATAGTTTTTCCTTTCGAGATAATTGAGGAACAGATTTGTAACTAAAATTGTTACAAATGTCAAGAAGGCTTTTCAGATTTAAGACAAGCTTAATAATTATTTGATGCTTCACGGCTGATTGCGTGATTTGGCAAATCGCGTTACAACGTCAACAACCTTATGAAGACTGAACTATTAAAAAATAGGGCGAGTGATTTCTTTGCTACGCTACAAAATAAAATCTGTACGGCACTCGAAAATATTGATGGGCAAAACAAATTCCGCGAAGACTTATGGACGCGCGAAGGCGGTGGTGGCGGACGTACTCGTGTGATGGAAAATGGCGGCGTCTTTGAAAAAGCGGGCGTGAATTTTTCTGCTGTCCACGGCGAATTACCAGAAATTCTGGCGCAGCAAATGGCTTCACAGCTCAGCACAAAAATAGGTAAAAATGCTGACGGACTTGCCGCCGGACGCGAATTTTTCGCTACCGGAGTTTCGCTTGTCCTGCATCCGCAAAATCCGTATGTGCCGACTGTGCATGCGAATTTTCGTTTTTTTGAGCAGGGCGAATTGCAATGGTTTGGCGGCGGCGCAGACATCACGCCGTATTATAGCTCACGCGAAGACATCACGCATTTTCATCGTACATTTAAGGCGGCGTGCGACTTGCACAATTTGGAATATTTTCCGAAATACAAAAAATGGTGCGACGAATATTTTCACATCAAGCATCGCCAGCAAATGCGCGGCGCGGGCGGGATATTTTTCGATTATTTGACAGAAGATTTAGAAAAAACTTTTGCCTTCGTCCGCGACGCTGGCGAAGCATTTTTGCCTGCTTATTTGCCTATCGTCGAACGCTGCAAAGATTTTCCCTTCGGAGAACGCGAACGCGATTTTCAACTGATTCGGCGCGGACGTTATGCGGAATTTAATCTGGTCTATGATCGCGGAACTACCTTTGGATTGCAGACCAATGGAAGAACGGAATCCATTCTGATGTCACTACCAGCGCTGGCAAAGTGGGTCTACGATTATCAGCCGGAACCAAACTCACCAGAGGCTGAAGCATGGGAATTTTATCAGCCGCAGGAGTGGGTAAGCTAAGTTCACCTGAAAAAAATTTAGCTACGCAGAAGGGAGCATTCAAAATTAGAATCCATTGTTCTCATTGTGAATCTATTCGATTCTAATTTGCTGCGTCATAGACGCTGTCCGATGTACAAAGCGGTAGCAAGACCGTTACGATGGTGCCCTTGCCTGGCTCGCTTTTAATGGAAATCGTTCCAGCATGTGTCTCGACTACCCATTTCACAATACTCAGTCCCAAGCCGCTGCCACCACACTCCCGCGAACGCGCCTTGTCCACGCGGTAGAAACGATCAAAGATGCAGGGCAAATCAGCCGCAGGAATGCCAATGCCGGTGTCTGCGACAATGAGTTGACAACTGTCAGGCCCCTTCGTCCTAAGTTGAACCTGAATCGTCCCACCTTTAGATGTATACTTGATGGCGTTTTCCAGCACGTTGCGGAGCATCTGCTGGAGCCGGAGGTGGTCGCCTTTGACCTCTATCGGCTCGATGTTTTCCAGAAGCAGTTTCAACTCTCCAGCTTCGGCGTAAGGGCGCAGTTGCTCGCAGGTTTCAATGACCAAATCCGAGAGGTCAACGAGCTGAAAATCCAACTCTGCGGCTTGAGAATCCGCCCGTGAAAGAATCAACAGGTCATCCACAATTCTGGCCATGCGCTCCAGTTCTTCCATCCGGCTCTGCATCACGTGCTTGTATTCATCCGGCTGCAAATGGTTACTGAGCGCCAATTGCGTTTCGCCCTTCAAAATCGTCAGTGGGGTGCGCAATTCGTGGGAGGCGTCCGCCGTAAACTGGCGCATCTGATTGAAGGAGTTCTCTAAGCGCGTGATCATTTGATTGAAAGCTTCTGCGAGGCGCGCAAGCTCCACATCTGCTTGCGGCAGACGGATGCGCTCATTGAGATTTTGGGCCGTAATCTGCTGGGCAGTGGCAGCCATCTGAGCCACTGGTTCAATCGCGCGGCGGGCCAAAATAGTGCCACCTAACAGAGCGGTCAGAATGGCAATAGGCACCGCCAGTAATAACGTCAACAGTAATCGGTGCTCGGTTTCCTCTACGGCCACCAGCGATGCCGCTATCGTGACCAGGCTAGACTCGCCCTTTACGACGATAGGCACGACGGTCATCAGCATCGGCTGCCGTTCAGCGAACGCCTCAGTGACCTGTAATTGCGGCGGGCCTTCAATCGCCAAGTCCGGTTTGAAAGGCAAAGGACGCGTTTGGAGGTTGGGTGAGAGATAAAGGATGACGCCGTTCGGAGCGGAAATTTGCAGATATTCGCGTTCGAGCTTGAGTGAAAAGCTTTCATCAAACTCGTGAATGAAATTGTTCCCCTCCTCATTGCGAGATTGAAGCAGCACGAAAGCGCGAATTCGCTCAGCATAGCCGAGAACGACATCCCTGCGTTCCTGGCGCAGGCTGCGCGTCAGGTTGAAATAAACGATCAGCCCGAAGCCGATCAGGATGGTAGTAGAGAGGATGATGTACCAGACGGCAATTCTGGTTTTTAGTGATCTGATCATTCGTCCTCACTGTCTCGCAGGACGTAGCCTACGCCCCAGACGGTCTGAATCAGTTTGCGCCCGTCTCCCTGATCCACTTTGGCTCTGAGGTAATTAACGTACACATCCACAATGTTGGACGCGCCATCGAAGTTGCCCGGCCAGACATAATCCACAATTTGTGCGCGGGTCAGTACGCGAGTCTTTCTCCGCAGCAGATATTCAAGCAGGCTGAACTCACGCGCGGTGAGCTTCAATTCGTGCTTCCCTCGTTTCACCACTCGCGTAACAGGGTCCAGTGTGAGGTCATCGGCAGTCAAGAGGATTGATGGTTCTTCTCGCGTGCGCCGTAGCAAAGCACGCAGGCGCGCAATTAGTTCCCGTAAATCAAAAGGCTTGGTCAGATAATCGTCAGCGCCACTTTCCAGCCCCTGTACTTTGTTTTCCACAGAATCCCTGGCGGTGAGGAGTAACACCGGGACGCGGTTGGCACGTGAGCGCAGTTCCCGCAAGACTTCCAACCCATCCTTGCGCGGCAACATCACGTCAAGGATGATCGCGTCATATTCATAGGTATGCGCGTACAGTAGTCCTTCTTCGCCTTCGTAGGCGACATCTACCGTGCAGTCGCCTTCCTGCTCCAGCCCTCGTTTGGTGAAGGCGGCCAGTTTCTTTTCATCCTCGACCAGTAATAAGCGCATGTCGTTCACCATTTACAGGAAATGATATTAAAATTGCATTAGAGCCGGTCAGGCTATATTACTCCAACCGACGCCAATTCATTTTCTCTCTCCAGATTAATGCTTTTTTAATTTCTGTCTGTAAAACTGTTGTCTCCAGGCAAAGCTAGTGACCTGGTAATGATTGAGCAGGGAGTGAACTTATGCAGTGCTTTTTATTAAGTCTGGGGTTGATGATGGCCGTCTCTTTTGGCACCACCGGGCAGGTTTCATCGGGTCTGGTGGAAGTTTCCGGGACGGTTTTTAATGCGAGTGGCGAGGTCATTCCTGGTGCCACGATTACACTACGCCAACAGAGCGCAAAGACCGTCCTAACAACGACAGCCAATGCCCTGGGTGCGTTCCGCTTCGTGCGGGTGGCCACCGGTAGCTGGGAGCTTGAAGCCCGAAAAGAAGCCTTCAAACCAACCGTGATTCCATTAAATATCACCGCCCGCCCGCTGGCAACGCTGAAAGTGGTGTTAGTGATTACTGACTTACATGACGAGATCACCGTGGATAATCAGTCTGCCCAAGCGAACACCAATCCAGCGGAAAATCTCGATGTCATTAAACTGGATCGCGAGTCGCTGAACAACCTGCCGGTTTTGGGCAATGATGTAATTGGCGCGGTGGCCAACTTGGTTGATGCCAGTTCGAGCGGATCGGGCGGCGCATCTGTCATTGTTGATGGTTTGGAAACAACTAAAAAAGTTCCCGCCTCAATGATTCAGGAAGTGCGGATTAATCAGAATCCTTACTCGGCGGAATTCGCGCGACCAGGACGCGGGCGGATCGAAGTGATTACCAAAGCTGGTTCGACCGAATATCACGGTGAGTTCGGCCTCATTTTTCGGGATTATCATCTGGACGCACGAAATGCCTTTGCACGTGAACGCCCGCCGGAACAGCGCCGCATCTACGAAGGGACATTGACTGGCCCCATTGGTAACGGCAAAAAGACTTCGTTTTTTTTCAGCGCCAACCGGGAAGAACAGGATTTACAGTCGGTGGTTTTTGCCAGGACGCCGACCGGAGTGATTTCTCAAAATGTGGCGACTCCACAGCGACAAGTTGAATTTTCTTTCCGCGTCAATCATCAGGTGGATGAGAAAACTACGTTCTCAGTTAAGTATGATTTTGGCGATGATTCCACCAAGAATAATGGCGTCGGTGGGTTCAACCTCCCGGACGTAGCGGCCAACTCAATGAGCCGTGAACAACAGCTTTTTTTCACGCATCGCAGAATTATCTCGCCCCAACTGATTAACGAACTCACCGTGCGGGCTGGTCGAGACAATGGTGTTGCGCGTAGCGTCCGGCAGGGTCTTCCCAGGTTGGTCGTGCAGGACGCTTTCACTGGCGGAGGCGGTCAAGCAGATCGCCGCTCGACTGAAAATCATGTGCAGCTTAATGAAATTCTCTCCTGGTCGCACGGTAAACATTTTATCCGAGGTGGCTTGAATATTCCCGACATCAGCCGTCGAGGTTTGAGTGACCAGACAAACTTTGGTGGCACGTTCTCCTTCGCCACCTTGGACGACTATGTTCACAATCGCCCTTTCCTGTATTCCATCAATCAGGGCGAAGGCTATCTGGTCTTTTGGCAAAAAGAAGTAGGACTGTTCGTACAGGATAATCTTCTCGTGCGGCCCAATTTCTCAATCGGCGTAGGCTTGCGTTATGACAAGCAGAATTACCTGGCGGATAATAACAATTTTTCACCGCGCCTCTCGTTCGCATACGCGCCGGGGAAGCAAGGCAAAACAGTTTTGCGCGGTGGCGCGGGGATTTTTTATGATCGCACTGGCGCTGGTCCTATGGGCGACAGATTGCGTTTTGACGGCATGCGATTGCGGCAAGTGAATCTTTCCAATCCCAGTTATCCAAATCCGTTCTCGCTCGGTGGCACGCTCGCCGCTCAGCCTAGTAGTGTCGTCCGTTTTGCGCCCAATCTGCGCTCGCCCTATACATTCCAGTTCAACCTGGGCGTGGAGCGACAACTGAACAAATCTCTGACGGTCAGCGCCAATTATATCAATACGCGCGGCATCAAACTATTTCGCTCGCGCGACATCAATGCGCCACTGCCGCTCTCACTGCAACGGCCAGCCCCGACCATCGGTGTTTTACGGGAGATTGAATCGGCAGCGCATTCACAGACGCACGCACTGGAATTGATGTTGCGTGGCAAAATCACCCGCTTCTTCAACGGGACGGTTCAATACACTTTGGGGCGAGCCTACAACAACAACAGTGGGATCAATGTAAGGCCAGCCAATAATTATGATTTGACCGGCGAATGGTCGCGAGCAGAGTTTGATGAGCGCCATCGCTTCAATTTATTGGGGACATTCAAAGCCAGGGACTGGGTCAATCTGGGGATGACAGTTGCGCTCACGTCGGGGCGCCCCTACAGCCTGACAACAGGGCGTGATGACAATCACGATACAGTGGCCAATGACCGACCTGTCGGTGTGCGCCGCAACAGTTTGCAAGGGCCGGGCGCAGCAACCATTGATCTACGCTGGTCGAAGGAATTCTTTCTCAAAGCAGCTCAGAAGGGAAAGAAAACGGAAGAAGTGCCGTCGGTCAAAATCGCCCTTAGCGCATTTAATGTGCTGAATCGAGTGAACTACATGGGTTATGTGGGCAATCTGAGTTCCCCCTTCTTCGGATTGCCGGTGGCCGCACGGACTGCGCGGCGCGTACAGCTCAATTTCAATTTTACCTTCTAGTCGGAACAGGGCGCATCCGCGAGAATAGCAATGCGTTCGATCAATTACGTGCGCCGCCGTCATCGCGGTGGCTCAAACCAGGAGAAACATGACGAACAGAATCACTCTTAACCTCTTGCTGCTATGCGCGCTTGGCGTGTTATTGCTCGGCACGGTGACGGCGCAAGAGCGGAAAACAAAAACCAAGGTGCCGCCAGCCGTGCAAAAGACCGTGGATGAGCAAAGTCAGGGGGCGAAAATCCGTGGTCTGTCAAAAGAGGTTGAGAATGGCAAGACACAATATGAACTTGAATTGACGGTCAACGGACACGCCAAGGACCTGATCATTGCCCCCAACGGCACGATCCTGGAAGTCGAAGAAGATGTCACCCTGGATTCGCTCTCGGCGGCAATCAGGGCGGAGGTTGAAAAGAATATCGGCCAGGCGAAACTGCTCAGGTTAGAGTCAGTCACGAAAAGTGGCGTGCTGACAGGCTATGAAGCCAGTGTCTTAAAAGCGGGGAAAAAGTCTGGCATCGAGATGGGGCCTGACGGAAAATTACTCCCCAAGAAGAGGAAATAGTCTTGAATGAGGGAGACATTGGCAGGTGATTCCGAAGAAAATACCGTGGAGCGGCGCAGGGAGCGTGGGCCAACTGGTGGCCCGTTCTGAACGCATCGGTGCAGAAGAGACATCGTAAGAGAGCCAGGTTACTCCTTCGAGGCGGCGTTCCGCTGGATTTATTTTCTATTGATTCCAGTCAGATAAAATCCAGCTTTCCCCCTACCAATGCTTTCAAGGTAGCGGTTTATTTCAGGGGGGAGAAATTGAGACGCCATGAATTGCTCGCGCTGCTGACTGTAGCAGCGAATGTAGGCGCAGTTTTCATTCTGTAGATATTTCTTTGACCAATAGTCGATAACTATAGTTTCCGGTTTTTGATTTTTGAGAATGATGGTAGTACGAGGAGCGATTGCGCTCCTTGTAAAGTTGTTCGATGTTTTTGGTGACCAAACTGAAAACATCGAACAACTTATGCAAATCCTACCATCAGAAATTATTCCGTTGCTTGAAAACTTTCGCCCGCTGATGCGGATTGAGGTCTTTGAAACTTTCACGCTCCTGCTGGCTGGTTTATTTGTCGGCGATGCCTGGATCGTTGGGACGCTCACTGGCGGATTTGATTGTCACTCTCAAAGAATTAACCGAGTTGGGAGTCAGATTTGTGTCCCTGACAGAGGCTTTGGATTTAACCACTCCATCGGGTCGTGCGATGGCTGGGATGCTTACCGTCTTTGCTGAATTTGAGCGTGAAATCATGCGTGAACGAGTGAAAGCGGGCATTGCTCAGGCGTGGGCTGAAGGGCGCCTGCTGGGGCGCTCTAAAACAGCCGCCACGAAAGAAAAAGAAGTTCGAAGATTATTTGCCAAGGGTTTGAGTAAAGCTGAGATCGCCTGGCGTCTTGGCATTGGTTGAACCTCTGTCCGACGCTTATTGACTACGCTTTGATTCCTATGTCCTATTTTTACACGTATCTCGGCTCTACCCGAAAAATACCCAACAAAACCCAGCCACTAACCAACAAAGCAAAAAGGATAACTCGCTCCTCTTTATTTTTGCTGATGGACGCAAATGAAGGAGCGGAAATTATTCTTTTCATTTTTGAGTCTCCGACAAAATTAGAAGCCTTGTCTCTTTACTGAATACGCCGTCAGACCAATACGCTGCCGTAACCACGCAACAAAATCGTCCGCACATTCTTTATCACTTATTTCCAGTAACACTGCCTGATTTATTTTTTGCCAACTGATGGTGGGTAGATAGACAGTGCGTTCGTTTCCATCGCTGTCACGGATAACTTTTGATTCAATGGAAATGTTTTCAATTTGTGAGCGATGGACTGAAACTCGTTTACCAAATGGCGTAGCGCGAAACATCTCTTTGACGGTTTTATTTTGCAGACTTTCTCTCGTCGTGACCGGGCTAAAAGAAACCGTGCGCTGCAAATCGTCAATCGCAAAATCATTTTCGTCAGAGTGGTTATGCTGCCAGCTTTTGTACATAAAGAAGCCAACCAGTGCAACAATCACAGCCCAGACAAAAATCATGAGCGTTAGCGCCGGGTGAAATCCAAACGGGATGGCGATGATGAAAACTCCAAGAAAAGCACTTCCTCCAAGTGAAACGAGGGCTGTTGCCCACATTGATTTGTAATGCAATTTGAGAATGACTCGCCCGTCTTTCTCAGAATATTTCATCCCGCCAGCAATTGGTTTTTTGATGAATCGTGCGAACCAAATGGCAAGAGCTAACCAGCCTGCAAGCATCACCATATTGAATGGCGTCATAAATAAAAGGCAAAATAAATCCAGCCCTTCAATGCCGCGCACTAATACAGCTTGCTGCGGAATCGCAGGGTTGTAATAAACCGTGACATTCGTTTTGGAAGCAAGTTCCTCCGACCTCTGATGCGCAAATTTATCGTTTGAAGACAGATTGCCGAAGCGGTAGATATGGCTGGTATATTCCGTGCCTCCTACTTGATAGCGATATTGAACTGCAAGGCGATACATATCACCACCATCGCTATCTTCGTGAGTTTCGACTGAGCTTTGTAAAAGCTGACCCTGTGTTTCCTGAAAAGAAAGTGTGCGGAGCTGCTCCGTCATACCACGCAACGTTTGACAATCAAATATCAACGTCAGGGTTGACCAAAACAGAAGAAAGAACAGAAGAAACGCAGCGCCGAGATAATTCTTAATGAACTTCATAAGAACTCAACGATTCTCCTACGCGCTTTCGATCACAGGCGGTTCATCTTTCACCGGAATCATAATTGAAAAGGTGCTGCCCTGTCCCACTTGCGAACGAACAGAAACATTGCCGCCGTGTGCCACAGCAATCCCTTTGACGATTGCCAAGCCAAGTCCCGTACCCGTTTTGCGCTGTCCGCGTTGTGCCTGCCAGTACGCATCAAACACATACGGCGATTCATCCGGCGCTAAGCCTTCGCCGGTATCAATGACCGATAACAGCACGTAATCACAAAGTGCATCGCTCCGTTTTTCGTTAAGAAAGCTGGCACGAATCGTGACAGAACCGTTAGTTGGCGTAAATTTAATAGCATTGCTCAGCAGGTTCATGACAGCGCGATGCATTTGTTTTCGATCCACAAAAACCTGTGGCAAATTCGCCTGAATTTTGAAGCCGAGTTTTACTTTTGCCTGACGAGCGATGCCGGCAGCTAATTGCATAGCAGGTTCGACAACTTCGATGATCGGAACTCTTTCAAAATTCATGGACAGCATTTTCTGCTGCGTCATCTTTGAAAGCTCCAGCATGTCATTAATTAAATCCGTGACTTCCTGACAGCTCCGCAAGGCATCATTCAGAACTTTGCCATAATACTCCGTATCCAGAGCACGCTTTTCCGCCAGATCGTCATTCATTAAATCCAGCACACCAAGTACAACCGTCAATGGCGAACGAATGTCATGTACCATCGCGTTAATAAAACTGGCTTTCAGGCTGCTTTCTTCTTTCAGTTTCTCAACTAAATCCTCCAGTTCCATCAAGCGTTTCTTGATGTCTTCACCCTCTCCAATTAACGGGACAAGAGAATTTTTGGTAGTAATCGTTTCAGTTCTGATGATTTCTTTCGGTAGTCGCTTCTGTCCCCGACTGATGCCTGGTTCTACATCTACACTTGACGCAGAACGATTCGGCAAGACAAGGTTATCGCTCATAGTTTCTATACCCCATGTTCACAGTGACTCGTGATGATTTCCGGGTTGTGATTCGGATGGGTGAAGATTTCGGGGAAATCGTGTGAGGGTGCAGGCGAGGGAGGCGGAGCTGAATGCCTACGCTTTACAGTTTCTATTTTATGCTAAATTGGTCTTCAGAGTACAGAAAAATTTATATCTCCGAAAAACTGAAGGGATGGATACGAAATTTTGGATAAACAAGCATCATGGCTGAAAAAATGAATCGCCGAGCAAAACCGCTAAATTTGAATTCTGCAAGAGATACAAGAAGATTCTAAAAATATGAACGGCGTGGCATTCGGTTTGCTCTATGGTAGGTGAGTGTGCGACTTCGGGTCGCACCTGAAATTTCTAAGAATTTCATCCCAGCAAAGCTAGATTGATGGAGAGGTCGTAAAAAAGCCTCTCCTATTTTTTACGCTACAATTTTGTCAGAGCCTGCGCAAAATCAGCGATCAAATCCTTCTCATCTTCCAAGCCCACCGAGATTCGCACTAAGCTCTCACTAATCCCTGAAGCCTGCTGCTGTTCCGGTGTGAGCTGCAAAGCCCACATCGCTGCCGGATGAACAACCAGGGTTTCAAATCCACCCAGGCTCGCCGCACGAATCGCCAGTTTTAAGGAAGCAATCATTTTTTCAGCTCCGGCATAACCTCCCGCCACGTCTACACTGAGCATTCCCGTGAAGCCTTCCATTTGAGATTTCGCTAATTCGTGCTGTGGATGCGATTCCAGGCCGGGATAATAAACCCGTTCGATGTTGGGATGCGCTTCTAAAAAATGTGCGAGCGCCAGCGCATTTTGATTATGCCGCTCCACACGTAAGCCTAATGTCCGAAGTCCGCGCAACAATAACCATCCATCGAAAGGACTGAGCACACTTCCAGAAACTAACGCGAAACGCCAGATTTTTTCGACGATTTCTTTTGATCCGACAATCGCCCCGGCAGTCGCGTCGTGATGACCTCCGATGTATTTCGTTGCGCTGTGCAAAACAACATCAAAGCCTAATTCCAAAGGACGCTGATTGATCGGAGTCGCAAATGTGCTATCCACCATTGTCAGTATATCATGCTGCTTAGCGATCTTCACAATGGCGCGCAAGTCCGTAATTTGCATCAACGGATTCGTGGGAGTTTCGACGTAAATCAATTTCGTTTCCGGTCGCACGGCAGCGGCAAATTCTTCGATATTTGTATTGTCCACAAAAGTGGTTTCAATCTGGTAGCGGGGGAGAACATCCCGAAATAAAACTGTCGTCGCAGCGTAATGATTCTTTTGCGCAATGACGTGATCGCCGCTTTTGAGTTGGCTCATGACCGCAGCAAAAATAGCGCCGATGCCGGAACTGGTAACTAATGCCGCTTCGCTGTTTTCGAGAGCTGCCAGCGTAGCTTCGACCTGTTGATGATTGGGATTGCCGTAGCGCGTATAAAATTCTGCGTGGCGCGGCTGCGTCGCCATTTCATAAAAGTGCTCAGCATTTTCCGCGCTAAACGTCGTCGTCTGAAAAATCGGCGGACTGATCGAAGTGGTATGATTAAATTCCTGCGAAGCGTGAACGGATTTTGTCTGATTACCTGTCATAAGAAGTCTGTTGAGTCTGTTGAGTCTTTTTGGACTCAACAGACTCTAATGCTGTGAAAGAATTGTATGCTGGATGGTTATTAATGCACTTTTGACCGCTGCTGCCGCACGATCAAAGCTGGCTTCATGAACTAGAATGGCATCGGTTCGGTACGTTGATAAACTCAAAATACTCACGTCAGCATCAGCCAGAGCGCGGCTGATTTCAGCGATAAATCCAACCACTGAAAAATCCAGCACAGCATCAAAGCGAATCATTTTACGGCGCAGTTGTACCTGTGAGCCGGGGAATTTTTCAGCCATCGCTAACCAGTCATCCTGAGCAACAATCAACGTGATTTCATCTTTATCGCGCGTCAGCGAGACGAATCCTGTTAAGTCTTTCACTGCCAAAATGGATGGCCCGTAATGTTCCAAAGGAATACTGACGACAGCAAATAAAGTTTTCGGTAAGTCCAGTTTAATAGGCATAAATCAAATGTTGATTGCACAATACGTGCAGCGGAATTATTCTGCATCTCGCAGATGCTAATATACACTGCCAGCGAATGAAGACCAATCATCCGCTGACAGTTCAACTTGAGGTAGGTAGATGGACGTTATCCTATGAATAGTATTTTGGTTGTTGATGATGACCCGATGATTCCGGCACAATTCGCCGCCGCCTTCAAGGCGGAAGGCTACGAATTGTTATCAGCACAAAACGCCGCTCAAGGATTGGACATCCTCAAGCATCGGCAGGTAGACCTGCTGATCGCCGATGCGGAATCCCCTCAAGACGAAGGATTTGAACTCCTCGCTGAAGCGTATCAACTCAACAACAAAATGAAAGCCGTCGTTATGACCGAGGTACATTCACCCGAAACGGCGATCACAGCCCTGCGACATCACGTCTGCGAATTACTCTTCAAACCTTTTTCCATGGCTGAATTACGCGATACCGTACAATCTGCTTTGGCATCGCCAACCTTACCTTCGAATATTGAAATTATTTCTTCGCGGCCTGATTGGCTGACCTTGAAAATCCCCTGCCATCTGGGAGCGATGCAGCCGCTCTACCGTGTCATTACTAATCTTGACCCAACAATAGATTTGGAAATCCGCGAATCGCTCGGCATTGCCTTTCGGGAACTGCTGCAAAATGCTATCGAACACGGCTGCAAATGCCAGGAAGGTAAATATGTCGAAGTCAGTTATATCCGGCTGAAACGCGCCATTCTTTGCCAGATCAAAGACCCCGGAAAAGGCTTCAAGATCGAAGAGTTACAACACGCAGCAATTTCCAATCCTGAAGATTCGCCATACTCGCACATCGAGCGCCGCGCCGAAATCGGAATGCGCCCCGGCGGCTTCGGATTAATGCTGGCACAACAAATGGTAGATGAACTGGTCTATAACGAGACCCACAATGAAGTGATGTTTGTGAAATATATTTGAAGAGTTCGCAGTTATTAGTTCGCGGTTCGCAGCAAGAATCCTATGAACGGCCTTTACTGCGAACCGCGAACTAACAACTGCGAACTTTGTTATGAAAATTACGGCTATTCATCATCCTGACAACCTTGCGTTGAGCTTTGATTTTACTGGCTCTGATTGGCAGAAGGCTGTCGCGCATAACATTCATTTGAATTGGCAGGGCGACGAGGCTCCGGTAGAATTACACACGACCGCACGAGTATTGTGGACTTCGAGGCAGATTATTTTTGGATATGAATGTCATTACACGGAACTGGATAGGGATGCCGAATTCGAGGTGAATGAAGAGCGACACGGCTTATGGGATCGGGATGTGTGCGAAGCTTTTGTGCGTTCACCAAACGAACCTGATGAGCGCTGCTATAAAGAATTTGAAGTCGCTCCGACGGCGCAATGGATTGACTTGAGCATTGATCGTACCGATATGACAAAAGTCTGGAATGATTGGAAATGGGCGAGCGGAATGAAAACTCTGGCGCACATTGACGAAGACAAAAAAATCTGGCGAGCAGTCATGGCAATTCCCTTTACTGCATTCGGAGCTGCCCCGCAAGTAGGCGATCAATGGGAAGCTAATTTATTTCGCATTAGCCGCCTGAACGGTGTTCGCCACTTTTTGGCGTATTCTCCAACCTTGACCGAAAAGCCGAATTACCATGTCCCTGAAAAATTTGTGAAGCTGAAATTTGAGCAGGCAGGATAAAATGAAGAACAAATATTTTATTCAATCAGGACTGGCGTGGAGCATTTTACTTGTGTGTTTTGCGACTTTTTCTTTCGCGCAAACCGTCGTGATGGATCGTTTATTAGTGCTGGTGAACCGTGATGTCATTACTGAAAGCGATGTACTTTGGGCCTTGTCGCTTGATTCAGACCTACCTATTCTGGAATTGACTGCTGAAAATCGTCGCGGCATGCTGGAACGATTGATTGATCAAAAACTATTGTTGCAGGAAGCTGAAAAAATCCCACGCCACGAACCTGCTGAAGAAGAAATCACCGATTACATAAATCACGAGCTGGTCGCTAAGTTTGGCAGTAATGACAAATTCATCGTCCGCATGAAAAAAGTTGGGTTGGAACAGGTAATGCTGCGCGAAATCGTCCGGCGACGCCTGGAGATTCTGAGGTATGTCGAGTTTCGATTCCGCTCTTTTGTCTTTATCAAACCGGAAGACATTGAGGAGTACTATAAAAAAACTGTCATTCCTGAAGCTGCACGCAATGGTTTAGGCGCGCCTGAACTCAATGAAGCTTTGCGGACTAAAATTGAAAAAGACCTGAGCGAAATCAAAGTCAATTCCGAACTTGACCGCTTCTTTGATGAAACCAGGGCGCAGGCACAAATTACGCGCTTAGCCACGATCCAGTGAGAACTGCGTCGCCATAAAATCAGACTGGTTTGTTCAGCCCTCCCCGACATTTTCCCTTGATATTCTCGGACAGAAATCTATGCGTCAATCATCATTTTTTCACCCATCTTTCTTTCGCCAATCCCTTTCATTGGCACTGATTACTGTCTTGTTGATTTCGCAATGTACTTGCACCAAAGGCAAAGCGCTGGTCAAAAGATATTGGACTGAAACAGCATTGGACTCATCATTTGACCCTTCGGTTCCTATCGCAGCAGCTCCGACACAATCGTCTTCACTTGCCGTACGATTAACAATCACACGTAAACCTGCGACTGCCGGAGTTCCGCTGACAGAAGCTTCAAACGTCCGCGACATTGCACGAATCGCTTTAGTTGACGCCTCTAATAAAACCGTCCCGGCTCAATTTCGCGTCCTCTCACGCTGGCGCGGATTGCCCAACGATACCGCCCGTCCAATCAAATGGTTGCTCGTGGATACTGATTCTCCGGCAGGTGAATATCAATTAACACTGGGAGCCAACGCAACTCCGGCGGTCAAAATTAATCCGGTGAATTCGTCCGCGAATGGCTTCACAGTGCAAGCCGGGCGAGTGCAATTGAACGTCACGAATAAAGGTGAAAATCTCCTTTCAAGTCTTGCGGTGGATGGGGCTGAGCGATTACTTCAACCACTGACAATTTCGATTGAACAACCTCGTGCCACAATGGTCGTCAAAGAAACAACGGCTTCAAGCAGCATTATCAAAGTCGCCGATACCGGAGCTTTAGCCGTTGGCTCAACCATTAAATTTGAACATCTCGGCGAATTGCCTTTTCCATCTGAAGCGGGTGCGGCTCGCGTCACAGCGCGTGACAAAGATCAAATGATTACCCCGCTCAGAAATTATCGAATTGAGGAAGGCACTCCGAGACAGGAAGATTTTTACGCCACGAAACGCGATGATAGTGGATGGCTTTACGCACGCACTCCGTTACGCTTCGCACATCCTGAGCGCACACGTATCCGCGATCTTGCCAGCGAAGAAGACACCGCCGTAGTCAAAGCTGTCCGTGAACAAATTGTCACGCTGGATCGTCCTCTCAAACTGAAACACGTAGCGAATGAAAAAATCACCAGCAATGCTCCATCTGTAAATTTAGCTGCTAGTGTTGATGAAGCTAAAATTGAAGAAAGTGGAAACCTGCGCACCGTGATTCGGCAGGATGGACATTTTCAAAGCGCTGATCGCGGCATCACTGCCGGAACCATGCTGCGCTTCACCTTACGTTATTTTGTCTACGCCTCACAGCCTTACATTCGGACACAACTTCGCGTCATTAATACTGGTCCATTTGGATTTGGCGGAGACCGCAACGATACTCCGCCTTACGCCCAGCACGCGCTGGTGAATGCCTTGACAGTAAATATTCCTGTCACTGGAACCACACGCCAACGAGTCGAAACATCCAATGAAAATGGAGTCAAAGTTGCAACGCTGGCTTTTGGAAAAAGCTTTGAAATCACGGCGCCGGAATTTACTGAAAATTTCCCAAAGGCTTTAAGCGCTGAAAATAATCTGGCGAAATTTGAAATTTTGCCGCGTGGTCTGGGAGAGCTAAATGGGCAATATGTTTTTGAAGGAGCACGCGCCAAAACTACCGATTTTTATCTTGGACTCGAAACAAAAAACGCCGCTGTCCTGACTAATTCGCTGGGAATTTCGCTGGAACCTGAATACGTGGCAACGACGCAGGCCGTTCGCCCAGTGATGGTTGAAAAACGCAACTGGACGAAAGTTTTTCCCGAAGACAAAATGATCAGCGCCGCCGCGATGCGTACCGAACGCTGGTTGTCAGGCGCGTATGCCACCGAATCAAATGAAGGTTCGGGGCCACGTCCGGCGCAATCATTATTTGAAGTTCGCCGCTTTAGTCGTGAAGGCAACGCCGAAAAAGATAATGGACATTTCGGATGGCGCAACTTCGGAGATTTCACCTGGGCTGATGGGTTCACGAATTTACATTACGACATCAATTTTATTTTGCTGCGCGAATATCTGCGCAGTGGTGACAAACGCGCCTTTCAACTTGGTAGCGAAACTTCCCGCTACCGTTCTGATTGGGGACAACATCACGCCGTAGATTATTGGGATACTTCGCGCTCTTATAATTTCAAAGGATTTTCTTTCTACGAAAAAGGCGATCATGGAACTTACAAAATTCCTGTCCCAAGCCATAACTGGATTGAAGGATTATGGCTGTACTGGGCGTTGAGCGGTGATGAATCCGTCCACGATTCTGCCAAAGAAGCTTCTGAAGCCATGTTGAATCATCCCTTTGCGAATTATGTTGATGGCATGAACTGGAACGAATCACGCTGGTTGGGCTGGCCTGCGCTCAATCTGGTTGTCTCGTGGCGTTACAACGGCGATGTCAAATACCTTGAATACTCTAAAAAGCTGATTTATACAATGGTGCAAGCCGAAGAAAATCAGGGGCGCAAAGGCTATTACATTCCGCCCAATAATTCCTTCGGGAATCAGGTTCAGCCCTTTATGTGGAGTGGATATGCGCAACTCGGAACGATTGAATATTGCCGCGAAACCAACGATCAACGGGTGAAAGATTTCCTCGTCCGCGTCGCAGATTGGGTCGCCGGAACCAAAGGCGGAAGACCTGTCCTGAAAGGTGGCAAAATGATGCCCGACGGCAAGTATGAACCAATGGGGACGGCATTCTGGTGGGCGCCGGATAAAAATTTGCCAGACGTACGCGTAACCGAATTAGGAATCATGAGCCTGCCTGTTTTGACCTACGCCGCACGCATCACTGGGCGTGCTGATTTACGTGACAAAGCCCGCTTGTTATTTCGTGATGTCGCCTATTTCCGCGACTCACCTGATGGCTCGACGATGCAACCATCCGAACTAAGCCTACTGAATTTTCGCTCACCGCAATACAGCGGCAGCTACATCAAAGTTTATGGTCATTTTGGATTGTTTGTGCCGGATTATCTGGCTGATTTAGCAAGCGGGAAGAAGTAACTTACGCACAAACTTTCAGTGATGATCTACAAGTGGAAGCAGACAGTTCGCCCAATTGTCGTGCAGGGCAAAATAGAACAGTTACGACTGTGACCTTGAGCCATCGCGGCTACGATGCGTAGCGCAAGCGTCAAGTCTCCGCTTTGAAAGCTTTTGCCGCTCTGATGCGAATATTACATCAGACCTAAGCTGATATTAATAAAATTCCGCTCAGGTAGCTATGTTTAGAGTTGCTGAATTTAGATTAAGATAACAGATTTTATCTTGTTTTAAAACCTGCCACAAACTCCACAATCCGAATCTCAGAAAGTAACATTTTACTTGAGGCAATACGAGCGGGAAATCTAATTGACGTTGATCACTTTGTCGGCAATTTTTGGGAGAACGGTATCAATTTTCCAGAGTTTCAGTCCTTCTCCACCGTAGCCTGAAATGATTTGGTTGTTACCAACAAAGTCGCCATATTGGTTAGAGATTGTTGCGATAAGTGTCCCAGTTACCGTACTGTAAATAGAGACTCCTTTTTTAGGAGGAGTTGTGGTTTGATCGTCATTATTGATCAGAATGAACTGACTATTCTCGCTAATTTTTTCATCAGAAATAAACATATCTTTCGGCAATCCAACTATCTCGCTCATAAAACGATTGTCTACAATATCCCATATAACTAGGTTTCTTTTCCTCCCTGTACCACAGGCTGCCAGTACTCGGTCATCTGGGCTAAACGCAACACTAAATGCCGTTGAATCAAATTGAGTAATATCTGCCCATAATTTATGATTCACAAGGTCCCATACCTTGACCCCACCATACCGAGCGGCGGTCGCAAGGAACTTTCCATTGTGACTTACCTTCATCGAGTAGATTCCGTTTTGATTAACAGGAATTGATCTGAGATATTCACCACTTTGGTAGTTCCAAATCTGTAGCTTGTCAGTCAAGGTTCTGATTACTAATGATTTACCATCAGGTAAGAGCAGTAATTCTCGAACTTGACTATTTGCGTCTCGCAGCTGACCCGGGTTCGAGATGTCGAAAGGCCGCTTATATCCAGACATCACCCATTTTTGCATGGATTCCCCAGTCTTCAGATTCCAGACTCTGACCTCGTCCGATTGATTTTTTTTGAGCGTAATGAAGACCTTTGACTGAAAGTCTACAGCATAAGGAACAAAGCCCTTATAACCAACATCAAATCGCTGAATGGTTTTGCCTAAAGACAAATCCCAATACTTTACCACTCCTGTCATCTGGTCGTAAGTAAGGTAGTCTTGGGAATTTGAGTACTTTAGGGAATAAAGAGAAATAGACTCTCCAATACTTAACTCTTCAAGGATGGGAATTTGTGATTTTTGGCTAAGGTCGGGCCAGTTCCAGATCGTAATTTTTTTAGCTCCTTGATCAATGTCTACTATTTCTCTCCCCGTTCTACTAACTCTAAATTTGCCCTTCGGAATTCCTTCCTTAATTAAAGTAAGCTTATATTTCGTCTCGCCTGCAAATAATTTTGACGACCTAGGAGCAGCTTCTGTTGATTGCAAGATGCTTTCGCAAATAGAAGCTGCTCCTTCCACAAGAAAACAAAGAACGATAGTTGAGTAAAAAAATAGTATTAATTTTTTCCGCTTATTCATTTTGTTTCTTAAGAATCATTTTTTAGCCCCAAATAAGGCTTGACCACCGATGGTTGTAGACATTAAGAATCGCATATTTGTGCCAATATCGACACCAAAAGCGCGATCTAGTAAGTGAGTGCGAGTTGCTGTCATGACGCCTTGAATAAAAAATGTACGATCTGAAGCCCGTAAGCGAGAGTTTAAATCAAGTCTTGCTTTGGCAATTTGTTGCGGGGTCGAGTTTTTATCCTTGAGGATGGGATCCGCTTGATCGCGGGCGGCAACGTATTCCTCGTCATGCGGTTTACAAACCCCATTATCGAAAGAGTCTACTCCGGGTGCCATTTCGCCCGCCGGTGTCCCGTAACCAGGAGCACAGTAAAAACCATAAACGGGGGACCAAATATCTCGTAAGGCACGCTTAAACACAGTCCCTACTCGGTGAAAACCATCCTTTACGCCATCCTTAAATCCCTGCCAATATGCTTTGAGGGAAAAGCGCTGGCTTCCCTTAGCTACACCCTGTAGTTGTGCGATAACGCTATCCTCAATGATTGCCGGGATTGCGCCAACAATGGCTAACCCAAGAGATTTAAAGTTTCCTTGTAATACTTCGCCTGCAACTGACACATATCCTGCGATATTCCTGATCTTATTGACAATATCTAGGGCTTTAGTCAGTACTTTGGCAAATTGCCCCAAAGCTTTTGCCACAGCACCAATTCCCACGACAAATCCCAGAATGGTAAGCGCCCAACTCACATAGGTGTTATTTAGAACCTTCAACACAGCTCCGGCAACTTTACTAAATAATTTACCAACACTTTTAAAAAAGTTGCCAATTTCTTTCCAGAATAGACCATCTGGATCAGTCAGGTTTATTGGATCGTTCCCGCAATAGGCATACAAATTGAGACTTTGAGGATGCTCAAGATTACAGGCTGAAAAGCCGATAGGATCTACCTGTGTAAATCTTCCTTGGGCTGGTGAATAGCTGCGATTCACAGCATAATCCAGTTTAGTAGTATCACTGCGATCATAGCTCGTGAATCTTTTTCTACTGCCTGAATTTTGCATTGTAACAGACTCACCGCTAATGGTATTCCCAAACGGCAAACCAATGTTTTCACTTACTACGGCACCCGTAGCACTCGTCACTAAGCGCGTACCCAAGCGATCAGGATGATGATACTTTGTTTCGGTAGTGTTAGTATTGAGAGCAGACTCGGTTGCCAATAATCTCCCACCTAGATATACATAACTCTTTGTCCATGCCATCCCACTACCAACACCATTAAATTCGGCAACCACGCTTCCCCCATCCCAAGCATACAGGGTCGTGTTCGCCCATGCACCGACTTCCGTTACCTGCAACCTTTGATTGCTCGCGCCATAAGCAAAGGTGTGTGTGCCAGCACTATTCGCAATCTCCGCCAAGCGTCCAGCCGCATCATAACGGTAACTCTGTACTAACCCATTTTCGTTGGTTTGCGTTTGATTCCCGGCAGCATCATAGGTGAAATTGCTTGTCGTAAGACGGTTCGTTCCTACGTTATAGGTCATATTCCCAAGCAAACCATCAGATTCAATGAGACCACCACCTGCTGAGTTACCGCTCTTTGTCACACTAATTCGATTACCATAACGGTCATAGCCGTAAGTCTGAGACCACAGGCTAAAGGTCGTTCCTCCTTGTGCTTGTGTTAATCGCCCCATTTTGTCGTCTGAGTATTGTCGATTACGATTGGTATTCTTGTTATCTTTGACGAATGTCAGTTGCCCGGCTTTTACGCCAACATTACTAGCGGCATTGTTAGTTGTGTAGTTGTATTCCAAATCTACCAGTGAGGTTGCCCCCTGCATTACTTTTTGTTGAGTTAATAAACCCGACTGTTGATCAAAGACATATTGTTCTTGGATGGCACTACCAATTGTCAGCGAAGTTGTTTGGCTCGAAGCATTATACACAGGGTTAGTCGCCATCACTGTCCCGTTATAAGTTAAGGAATTCAAACGACTGGAGATGTCATAAGTCGGCACCATTTGCCGAACAGGGCTTCCCACTTGGCCAACCTGTGCAGGATAATTAACCTGGCTGATCCGATCCAAGGTATCAAACAAGTAGCTAGTTGTCGCGTTCCGGTTGTTACCATAGCTTTGTGTTGTACCACTCAAACGTCCTTCACTATCATACGTGAAGGATTGCTCACCAAACTCTGTGATTGCACTATTGGGAGTTCCCATTTCTACACTGGAAATTCGTGTTTTATCGCCAGTACTAACATAGGTATATGTCAATTGAGCTGAATCAAAAATGTTCGCGGCATTGATGGCAGCGGATTTGTCATAGGTCGTCTGATACAAACGATTGAGCGGATCATTGTTGTAATTGAAGCTTGTTTTGACACGGCGTGCGTCTCTGCGCTCAATTAAATTTCCCCGATTATCATATTTAAAATAATCACTCCAAGTGGAGCCGATATTGCCATTATCATCTAGGGTTGCATCTCGTTCGGCAAGTTTTTGATTCGTAAGCCGACCAAGCGAGTCATATTTAAAACTACGCGTTTGAGAACCTTGTGTGATGTTGGTGAGGTTGCCAAGTGGGTTGTAGGTATAGCTCGTTTTTAAGCCATTGGACGCAACCGCGCCGCTACCTGCCGGGTCTGGTTCGACCACTTCGACCAAACGATTTTGCTCATCACTTCGCGCCCATCGCTCCCGTCCCCAAGCATCTTTAACGCGAATTGTATTACCCGCACCAGCCGTAGCAGCACTTGGATAAGTAGACTCGTTATAGTAACGATAAGTAGTACTTCCATCAGGAGCAACTACACTTGTTGTACGATCCTGTGTGTCATAATAATAATTCGTCCATTGTGGCGTTTCGAGATTTACCCAGTTTGCACTCCTGCGGTATGGGCGGGTTTGTTTTTGCGCCCGCCCCCATTGATCGTAAACAGAGTCCACCACATCCATTTCGAAGCCAACAGTGAAAGCCAGTTCTGTAGCAACTCTACCCCGACCATCTAAATATTTGTCCGCACGATTTGACCAACTTGCTCCATTAGAACCAGCCTGATAGGCAAAATCTACTATAATCATCGCATCATCAAAATATTCGTGATAGGCATAACCTCCAGATGGTGAATATTCAAAAACAGGGCGAAGACTACTGGTATTGTAAACCATTGTAGAGGTACGCGAATTAGGATCAGTTACTGAAGTTACTAAGCCCGTATTGAAATCGTAAACAGTGCTTGTCGTATTTTGTTGTGTTGAGTTAGACACCGCACCACGCGTAACCGAAGAGGGCTAAGCATAAGCCGTGTTAGCAGTATAGGTAAAACTGGTCTGGGCACAACAAGAAGTAGAGGCGATTCGCTGATTACCGCAAATATCGTAACTACGCACATCTATCAATGCTAAGGGGTCACTCCCGTAATTCTGAGCGTCAGCATACCGCTTTACACTTGTCACGTTGCCACGATAATCCGTCGTACTGTCGTACTGTGTATAGGGTGGATCGCAAACATACTCATAGGTTCCCCACACTTCGTTATACTGGTAATAGCAATTTTGATAGACCGGAGAGTAAGGATTAGACGCTTCCCAATGCTGAGGAACGTTTGGCGTATCAATTAAGCTCTGTCCTGATAGCTGATCGTATAGATATTCAGTTCGGGAAACTCTGGTGGTATTGTCGGGACCATACATTTCTACGGCACTCACTAAATTGTAAATATGCCGACCGAAATAGCTGCCGTAAGGGTTATTATACCAAGACCCTATATAATTTGTGGTGTTAATGTAATCTGTATGCGTTCGTCGAAGTAACTGACCACTCCATCCGTACTCTGTCACATCCACCACCTGATTATAATTCGCCCCATAACTATACCAGGTTGTTGTTGTTTGATTGCGCTCATCGGTTGCTTCCGAATGATTCGGACGTGGTGCTCCGTAGTGAGAGGGATAAGTATTCAAGTCTGGCACTTCCCAATAAACCTTGGAACGATGAATCGCAGAGGTAGGGGCATCGTTCTTATTTTGGACCGTATAATCTTCGAGCACTAAGCCGTAAGTTAAGGAAGCAGAGTTATTATCGGTGATCTGAACGCTGGTAATTCCATCTGTTGTATTTTCATCCCGGCGCGTTATTTTGGTTGTAGTTGTAGGCGTACCACTCACTATCGAATATTCTGTCACTGGTTTTGGAACTGTGGATTGCCGCCCTGCCCAGTCTTCAGTCATTGTCACATAGGTTGGCACATCAGATAACACACCTGTTATTCCGCTAAACCCAGGCTGTGCTCCGCTGCTATAAATCATTTCGCGAGTCATGTTTCCAGCACTGGTAATATTCGCCTGCGCAGTCGTGTCATATGGATTGCTACAAACCATAGCGCGGCGTTCGCTGATTTTTCGAATCATGCCGTATGGTGAGTAGGCATTATCATTTGCATCAAACCAATAACCCGTGTTCGTAGCGGGATAATAAATGGCCTTCATCACCGTGATCAAACTATTTGGGACACGGGGAGTGACACCACTAAACCCATAATTGGCTCCGGCATTGCTTAGATTAAGCGTATCGTAAGCAAACTGCGCGACTACGCGGTCCGCACCACCGTTGAAGCCAGGAGTGGTAATAGCAACCACTACATTTTTACCATTAAAATATGCATATTTGAATTTCACCTGACGCCCTAAGGTGTCAGTAATCGTATCAATATTCGGTCCCTGATTATTCACATAAGTGATAGTGATATAGTTGCCGTTGACATCAGTAATATTGGTTGGGTACGCAGTTAATTTCGTGGATGCGCCATAGGTAATTTTTGTACCGTTGGGCAATTTTGCCCATGCTTCCAAAATCGTGCTGTTGAATTGCGGCTTGTAACCACGGGCATAATAATTAATGAATGAGCCATCTTTTGTGTAGCCATCAAATCCCTGTAATGAAGTATTGGGCGCGGAATAATTCCAGGTATTTCCACCATAACTGTGACGTGTTCCATCTGCGTCAACCAGCATAAAGCCGGTACCTGCCGTAATGATTTTGCCAAAACCGAACGTCCAGCCGGGGATAAAATCATTATCAATATCGAAGTACATATCTGTACCCGATTTGTGCCACAGCCGTGCGTTGTAGTTCATTGAAAGATTCACATCAATGCCACGCCCATCTAAAGAGAGTAGCGGCGCGCCAAATTGAAAATTACCACTGCCGACACCATTGTCTATGGCATGTCCCGCCATTTGCCCCACTTCTCTTCCCGGATCATCGGCAGTCGTATAGTTACTTGCATTCCATTGATAATAATCGTAAGTACCGCCCTGCACAGCCATCGCCGTTGTAGTCGCCGCTTTGGTTGATTTATCTGTCAGTTTCGCTAATTTCTCAGCCATCGAAGAACGTATCGGCGCAGCTTCTAATGACCCATCAGGTACCGAATGTAACAATCCGATCTTTTGGGGCTTCTCTGGTTTGGGATCATCCTGCGAGGAAACAGGTTCGCCTTTAATGCCGATATCTTTGGGATTTACTTGTTCACCGATGACATTCACTTTGATGCTATCTTTTTTGCCCAAGGCTTCCACGGTGATTTTATATTTGCCTGCTATTGGCGTTGAAAACTCGCCGCGTGGTGTCACAGTCAAGCGATGCCCTTTGCCTTCATTCGATCCATCCCAAGTGAATTTTACGCCAGGAATCATATTGCCTTTTGGATCATACGCCACTGCTGCGAAGACTATTTTTTCACCGGTATTGATCGTTACATCGCGTGGCGAAATTTCTATCTTCGAAACCTTCACATCGCGTTCTGATTGTTTTTCTTCCGGGGTTGGGTCATTCGGCGTATTCGGAGGAGCACCTTTCCCGTCCCACCCTTTCGTATCAACGGGCTTGGTATTTTGCGGCACAAGCCTGGCAACGACTTTTGCCCAACCGCTATTGACCCACCAGAACGACAGGCCATAACGCACTTCATTTCCAACCGCCATCAATCCCTGTGGCGCCGCGAGTAATGGGTTGGCTACCAGTGTAATCGTCAGGAACAGACTCATCAGTTGCCTCCCGAAATGACGCGGTAAGCGACGATGATTAATAGCTAGCGAAATGATATTCAGGCTGCGGAAAGTAGGAATCTTCATGGCTTCTCCAATTGTTGACACACAAACCCCAATGTGAGCGAGTGAAGCTCACCAGAGGAAAATCTATTATTGATAGGTGTGAGAAATACCTGTAGTAATTACAGCTCTTCCACAGATTTCTCGTGAATTTTTAAGTTCTGCGTGATGCGTTAAAACCCAAACTATTTTAACGGTCGTTCAAGAAAGTAAGTTTCAATATTTGGGGTAACTTAATAATACAAGTAAAAAAATTCCTGTCATGATCTAAGCTATTGCTATCTATTTTTTCAATCGCCACTGATTAAAGCCAAGAGAGGGATCGGGCGGCTTGTCAAAGAAAGTCGGGTCATATTCAGGATCAATCTCTATGTTCGGACTAGACCATTCCCTAAATCCGTCTGCTTTCACTTTAGTTGGCATCATAATTCCTTTTACTGCTTTGTAATCTTTGTACTCAATATAACTATTTGTCTGCTCGCCATAACTGTACTCAGCATAATGTTCAAATCGCAGTGGAAGATGAGTAGTAAGATCAAGGTATACTCCGACATCATCCCTATCACCTGCATAGCTATCAGGATATAGGCGCACCCAATCTACTATTTTCCCATTATATTTCTTTCGCTGCCAATCTACGATGCGAGGATAAAACCACTTTAGCCCTAAAAAATCGTAAAGCTGCCATGGCTTGAACCAACTCTTCAAAGCTGAAGCTGTCTCGGGCTTTAAGGCTTGTTTCCTCATTTCTTTCGAGTTAATTTCTCCTTCCGCCATCAGGCTATAGTCAATTCCTGTCGCTAAATTAAATTGAGACATAATAAAGAAACCATGTCGCCCCGTCCCTCGCGCGTCAGTCCAGCGAAAAAATTTATCAGGGAATACGATTAAATCACCATCAGTTAAGCTTCTAAAATATGCTACACTTTTTACTTGCTCTAATCGCTCCCGTCCCCCCTTGGCGGCAATCGCTAGTTCCCAGAGTTCTTCCCCTTTCTTTTTTCTTACTGGATCAATCACCAGTTTTTTCCGCCACTGCGCCTGAATCACTGTCAAGTGCCCCACTAAGCATAAACACATCACGAAAATAAATTTATTCATTTTGATCATGCTCCTTACCTACATTTACCTTTGAATATCCCAATAACAAATTCTCCTGAATGACCAATTACTCCAGCACCTTGTTTTGGATTATATTTGTCTGTATCAGAGTAACCACCCAAAATATTTCCCTTTTCATCGATAATAAGACCAACTTGCAGTACTCGATCCTTCGATAGTTTTCCTGGTAGCTTTGATTTATTTGAGCGTGAATCAGGAAATTTATATTTGCCATCAGGGGTTCCAAATTTAATTTGTAACTCTTCTCGATGAGCTCCGCTTCCAATCTCCCCGCCTCCTTCAAAGGTGGATTTATCACCAACAATTTTTTTAAACTCATTTGGATCTGATACTTCATAAGTATACCCATCTCCCGCAGCGGATACTTTTTTATTCTTGATGTATTTATCAAGCCCTGCTGCTTTTAAAAGCTCGTCAACTTTAGCCGTTGCTTTAGTATTTTCTGGACAAGCTTTCTTTTCTTTTTCAGTTTTTTTCTTATCTCCCAATAAATTACTAACGGCCCCAACTCCCGACAGAATAGAAGCGTCCGCCCAAACACTTTGCCCACCCCTTTCCCTCGTGGCAAAGTTTTGACTGGACTGACCAACCATTCGTGTTTGTGCCTTCGCATGTCCGCCAAAGATCAAGCGTAATGCACCAATCACAGCGACGATGACAAGGGCAATCACCGCACCTGGCACACCTCCCGTCTCTGCACCAATCGCCACCGCAGCAAGCAGAAAGAGTCCGCTCGGATCAGTGAAATTGATCGGATCATTATTGCAATACACATAGAGATTGAAGCTCTGTGGATTCCCGAAACTCACAGCATTCATGCCAATCGGATCAACCTGCGTGAATCTGCCCTGCGCTGAGGAATAATGCCGATTCACTGCGTAATCCAGCTTCGTCGTATCGCTGCGATCATAGCTGGTGAATCGCTTCTTCGTCGCGCTGCCTGCGAGGTTGAGAGATTCGCCGCTGATCGTATTCCCAAATGGCAGGCTGATGTTTTCACTCACGACCGCACCCGTGCTACTCGTCACCAGACGTGTGCCGAGCCTGTCAGGATGATGATATTTGGTTTCGGTCGTTGAGATCGTAAGCGCGGATTCAGTCGCCAGCAACCTGCCACCGAGATAAATATAACTCTTCGTCCACGCCATGCCGTTTCCGACGCCGTTGTATTCCGCTATCGTGCTGCCGCCTTCCCACGCATACAACGTCGTTGCGCCTAATGCACCGGTTTCCACCATCTGCAACCGCTGATTGCTGGCACCGTAGCTGTACGTTGCCAGCGTTGTACTGCCATCCGTGACATCATACAACCGTCCTGCCGCGTCATACCGATAATTTCTGATGAAGCCGTTTTCATTGCTCTGGGTTTGATTACCCGCTTCGTCATAGGCAAAACTTCCCGTTGTGATTCGGTTGGTTGCCGCATTGAACGTCAGGCTGGCAATACCATCAGAATCAATCGCTCCGCCACCTGCCGAGTTGCCAGTTTTTGCTACCCCTGTCCGGTTGCCGTATTGATCGTAGCTATACGTTTGAGACCACAGCGCACCATTCAATCCACCGTTCGCTTGCTTTAACCGCCCTAACTTGTCATACGTGTAAGCGCGATTGCGGTTTCCGCTGGTTCCCTTGTTGTCTTTGATGAAGGCGAGCTGTCCCGTCTTTGCTCCGACATTTCCCGTCGCATTGGTGAGCGTGTAATTGTATTCCAAATCCACGTGAGTACTTGCGCCCTGCACCACTTTCTGTTGTGTCAGTAATCCCGTCTGCGGATCAAACGTGTATTGTTCCTGTGTTGTATTCCCCAGATTCAAACTCGTCGTCTGGCTGGACGCATTATACACC
>JAYVRW010000327.1:0-13003 GCA_043775925.1 Blastocatellia bacterium | reverse complement strand
AGACCAAAGAAATGTTCTCGCGCAACCACGCCAACGACAGCTCGCGTACATCGTAACCGTCCACTAACACGCGTCCCTGCCACGGGTCGAAGAAGCGCATGAGCAACGAAATTAACGAAGTCTTGCCCGCACCTGTAGCTCCGACGACAGCAATGATTTGCCCTGAGCTGGCATCAAATGAAACCTTGCGCAACACGGGTGTCGCACCTTGCGTTTCAGCGTCCAGGTCTGGCGTCTTGATCCGATAGCCGAACGTCACATTTTCAAAGGCGACCTCGCCACGCGCCCGATGGGGGGGGAGCACAGGACGCCCACTTTCCGACACGACCTCTGGCGCATCAATGATCTCGAAAACCCGCCGCCCCCGCGAAACGACCGCAATCGCATATCCAACCGCTGCCGTCAACGCATTGACTGGCCCATACATCGCTGCCAGATAGCCGAGAAAGACCAGCAAATCGCCGACCGACAACCGGCCTTCGAGGACGCGTCCGGCCCCCAACCAGAGCAACGCCGCAGCGGCAACGGCAGTGATCAAGGTCGTTAATTCCTTGTAGCCGGTCGAAACCAGATTGGCCGTGACATAGGCCTGCTCAAATTCGGAGGCGCGGTCATGAAATTTTTGCTGCACGTAAGCTTCGCGGCCAAACCCTTGAATCAGGCGGATGGCCGTCAGGCTTTGCTGCGCGAACGCCGAGAGCGCACTCAGTTTCTGTAACTGTGCGGTCGTCGTGCGATCCATCGGTTTGACAAACACGACCAACGCCAACGCCAACAGTGGAACTACTGTCAGCGCCACCAACGCCAGGGTGAAGTCAAGTTGCACCATAATCACAAACATCCCGCCTAAACAAAGCAAAGACGCGACGACGGGCAAAGCGACCTGTGCCACCGCAAAGTAAACGACGAAGACATCGCCGCTTAGCCGTTGCAACAAATCACCCACTTCGTGCTGGCTATGCCAGGTCAGCGAAAGACGTTGCAATTTAGCAAACAGATCACGCGAAAGATCGGAAACCAAAGCCTGCGCCACTTTCACTGTTGCTTTCATCAGCCCCCAGCTCAGCGCGGCATTTCCCACCGCAATCAGGACTGCGCCCGCCACCGCCCGTAACAGTAACCCCTGACGCGTGTGATCCCCCTGGACAGCTAATGTGCTTAACCAACCCGGCAGCGGGCGTTCCGGTTGCAGCGCATAATCGACGACGATCTTGATAGGCCAGGGGCGAGCCATCTCAATGACAATGCCGAGCAAGGCCATCAGGAAAACGAGTCCTAATCGTAATTTGTGGGGCCGCGCATACCGCAGCAGACGAAGAAAAATTTGCAACGCTCAGAAACTCCTTTCAATCATTGCCTGCCACCTGCCACGGTTTTTGCGTCGGATGGCTTTCGTCGCCCAACTGATGCCGAAAGAGAGAGGAACCGATGGAGGAAACGGCGCACAATGGAGCTTGGGTCAAAGATGGGGCAAGAGCCGTAACATTGCCTGACAACGCAGCAATGTGCTCGCCGCTCGCTACTGCCGAAATTTCAATGCTTCTGGTTTGGGATTGAAGGGCAGTCTCCAAACGACGCAACATGGCCTGCATAATCGCCAGAGCAGCCCCGGTCTCATAAAGATTCCTCAAACCAAATAGGAGTGCCCCTGCTCCCAGCACCCCGGATGCCAGCCTTCCTCCACTGAATGCTGTAGTGAAAACAAGTCCTGTCAGAAGCGCTGTTGTACCCCACCCCAGCCGTGAAAAGTTCGCCTCACAATGAAAACGCGCATATTGTTTATTAGCCCCATGTTCCTCAACGACCAACCGCAGTCGTGCTCCTCCCAGCAAGCCACCACGGACGGCCAAATCCCACCGGTCAAAATCTCCACCCCGCATGACACATGCACCTGCTTCGCCCAGCATTTTTTCTAATGCCTCCAGTCGCTCTTCCGCTGAGTGCCAGTGTTCACTCCAGATGGAAACTGTTTGTGACCAGGGCAGCCTGAAGCCGCGTATCCCACGTTTGCGCCACGGCGTTAGCCCCAGGCGCAAACGCCCTTTCAATCGCGCTAGCGGCTGTAACAAATGCAGGAGAAAGGTCACGCTCCACAACTTCAGCCGCGCTGCTCGTGATTTTACCGGGCTGGTAAACGAAGCTTTCGCGGCACTCGCACCAGCCTGTCCGACGAACACGCCAAAAGCTAATAAAAACAAGGGGAAGACCAGTCGCAGCGGCGACCACGAAACACTAAGTCCTGACAGCAAAGCCAGACAAGCCAACAGCAAATACCACTCCGGCATGAGCGGAAGTGAACTGAGATGATAAGGCGCAGGTTGATAGAGTGATTGAAACAGACCACTCCCCCAGGTGCCGTGATAAATCCGTGTCCTGGCGCTGAGTAAAGTTTGCGTTAGCCCTTTGCCATAGAGCCGACCAGTCCAGTTGAGATGCCCCGCAGCGTTATATTTTTCCGGCCACTTCGCTTCCAGTAACGCCTCAGCGCGACCATAGCCCTGCTGCTGCCGCCAGTACATTTTGATTGAATTGCGCCGATGATGCCAAACCATCGCTGCCGGACTGAAGCCAAGTGTTCCGCCCTTTTGCTGCACGCGCCAGCACAAATCCACATCGTCGCCTGCTGCGCGATAAATGGGATCGCAGCCGCTCACCGCTTGCAACACTTCTCGCCGAAATGCCATGTTACAACCAGGAATATGTTCCGCTTCCGTATCTGACAAGAGCACATGCAGCGGACCGCCGGGCGCATTCGCTACGCAATCCGCAATCCAGCCATCACCAGGCGGCGCAATATTAGGTCCGCCCACACCTGCAAAGTTGCCGTGACTAAACGTCCATGCCAAATACTGCAACCAGTGCGGATCAGGGCGCGCATCATCATCGGTGTATGCGACAATTTCTCCGGTTGCCGCTCCCAAGCCGGTGTTGCGTGCGCTACTCAGTCCATGATTGGTTGTACTGATGCAGCGAAACGGATATTCAGAAACGATCTGTGCCGTGTCATCGGTTGAGCCATCATTGACGACAATGACTTCGTAATCAGGGTAATCCAATTCCAGCAACCCTTCTAAGCAATCCCGAATCGTGCGTGCGCCGTTGTAGGTGCAAACCACGACCGAGACACGCGGCCAATGTGTCGCAGATGGAAAGGGGATTTCCTTAAAAGCCTGGTGAACGGTGGTCAGTGCGGGTTTCAAGGTTCGGTCACGGCGCGTCAAGCCAAAATCCCAGTCTTCAATGTCAAAGCCACCGCGCCACCATTCATCCGTCCACGCGAACACGAAAGCTCCGGCGCAGCCTGCGGCAAAGGCCGTACGCACTTGCCAGGCCAACGTTTCTGCTTGTTTCTCCTCACCATTCCGACGGCTATCAAGTCCAATTTCAGCCATCACCAATGGACGATCTCCAGCTAAATTTTGCAGGCGTGCGAGATAAGCGGAAAGCTTGTCTTCGGATTCCAGATAAACATTGAAGCAGCAGAAGTCTACAAACGGAAGCTGTAAATATTCGGTCGAAGGATAGTTGACATAAGTCACGAGCGCCTCGGGGTCTTCGACTTTGACGACATCGTATAATTGCTTGAGAAACCGCTCGACCCGCCGCCGTCCGTACCAGCGGACAATTTGGGAGGGGATTTCATTGCCAATGGTGAAACACAACAAGGCCGGATGACCAGCACGTAAACGCACGGCTTCTCGGACACGTTGGAGAATCCCTTGTGAGCAGGCCGGGTCATCCAGAAAAGTAATGTGTTGTTCCCAGGGCAAACCAATCATGACCCATAACCCATGACGCTGTGCTACATCCAGTAGCCAGCGAGGCGGGACAGTGTAAGTGCGTACGGCATTGACGCCATGTGCAGCCATCAAGGCAAAATCATGTTCCACTGTTTCCGGCACAAAACCTTCCTGTTCCATTTCATCAGGTCGGAAAGTGCCATAAGTAACCCCACGCACAAATAACTTCTGCGTCCCCGTGTAAATGAATTTCCCGCGAACACAGGGGCGTTGAGGGGGCTGACTAACTGCCAGGAATGAAGAAAACGGTAGCTCTTCCATAATACATGCCCTTTCTCTGCCTGATAAAAGATGTTATCTATTTATAAGCTTTATGGTTAGAGGGAGATAGATTTTATTGTTATCGAATAAGCTGGTTACTGACAGACCGTTTTTGGTTTAGCAAGGTATCTCTTATACTTTACTTCGAACACCATGTGCTAAAAAGTAAATCTTTACGCTGAGCAGATAGAGCAAGAATGAAGTCTAAATCAAAACGAACCTACCTGAAATGTGTTTTGTTTTTTTAAACACTTCACTGCTGCATACCCAATCGTACAACTTAAATAAAGGGGGGAGATGCCTTAGACTATAGGGATAATAACGTGTTTACAATAGACTATAATGACTATTTCCTATAGCAGTTTACTCCTAGTAAGTAGATTTTTTTAATGGGATTACTTGGCCGGATGGAATGTTATGGTTGTGTGGCAATGTTTTTCACTTCGCGGTTTCTATTACCCACATTAGTTTCAGGTGAAAAAGCGTCAGGATGTTTACTATTGCTGATTAAAAAGGCATAGGTCGTTCGCCTGCTGGCGCTACGGCAAATATTTTGCGGGAAGTTGTAGTTTTAACTTTAGCGGACAGATGAGGCGTGTCCCACACTAATTTTTCAGCAAGGCTCTGTTGCTTCACGTTCTGTTTTTCTGTAGGCTATTTATTCCTGAGTGCTTGATAATAACAATTGCTCGCTCAATCGAATGAAATTACTCCTTTTATTAATTTCTCTGCCGTTGCTGTATTGGCAACAAGGTCTTGAAACTATGCCGCAGCTCAAGCAGGCAGGTATTGAGCAAATTGCCGTTTCACCAGAAATGGCAGAGGCCTGGCGCAAAACTGAGCTGAAAATTGTAGTCATGCCGAGCAACGAAATCGAAGGGCGTGAACGCTTACTGATTCCCGGCATTCAGCGCAAAGTGAATGTTGCTGCGCCGACGCAGGCTCCGTGGGTAGATGCCAATGGATGGCGTTTTATCCGGCAACCATCAGGTCAGTTTTTATATGATTTGCCAGCGGGCAGGGCGACGCTGGCGGCGCTGGAAGCCTTTGTTTACCACGCTGATGTCGTCGTGAAAATTGATCCGGCGGATTTGAATGAATTCGGAAAAGCTCTTGCTTTTTTACGCTTATTGCCGGCGGATGAACTGCCGCCAGTGGCAGACATCAACGTGATTGACGATGGTTCCGTGACGACTGGTGAAGTGATAAATTTGTTGACGCGAAGAAATTTATTGTTTCGTCTCTCAAGTGCGCCATCTAATCTTTTCCCTCTCAACATCAAAATTGGAAGCCGCGAATATTCAGCCGATGAAGCTGCGAATCCAAGCGCCTTTGCGCAGAAAATTCGCCGCCAGCTTGGAGACGAAAAGCGTTCGCTCAGAATTTACGGCAGCGAAATTGTCATTGCTCGTTTGCTCAGTGACAGCAATAAAACGCGCCTGCATTTATTGAATTATAGCGGACGTGAACTGGATGGATTGCGCATCCGTTTGCGCGGAAAGTTACTAGGCAAAGAAGCGATGGTCGCAGGTTTCGGGCGTGAAGTTTTACAGGATTTTGTGATGGTAGATAGTGCAACGGAATTTACTATCCCGAAAGTTGGAAGCTACGCCATGGTTGAACTTGCGGTGGCAAAATAACTTTTGTTTAGATTTTGTCGGGGTCATGTCCGAGTTCGCGTAAAAGGGAAGCGAGTTTATTGGCACGATCCAACTCTGAATCCGCCCGTTCTTTGCCAGTTGGAATCAGCTTGCCTTTTTCATCTTCCCATCGCAGCCACGTACTGATAGAGCCGTTATATTCACCCTCCCATATTTTCAAGCGCAGGCTGACTTCTGGTAAATGCTGCGAAGAATATTCCTGATATGAATATCCACTCAAGCTGAAAATCGTTAATGATTGTTCGGTGAGATGATGCGCCGGATCAAAGACGGCATAATAAGGAACTCTCATCCGCGCGTATTTTTCCAGCTTGGTAGTTAGCTCGCCACCAATTTTATTTGAGACGATTTCGATTACGACATCGGGTGACTTGCCGAATTCCCATAAGAAATAAGAACGATGTTCCTTTGCCCAAATGTCTTCGTGCGCTTCAACGTCAAGGCTGAGCAAAACGTCAGGAACCAGCGGCGGCGCTTTGACCATATAAAAAACGCCAATATTGGCAGCGGCAAAAAACTTTCGTCCATCTCCAGGACCTTCCCATGAACTGTAAAGAGTTTCCGTCAGCAAGCGTTGCTGCTTTTCTGAAAAGATGTTGTCCACTGGCTCGTCATCCTCCGTAATCAAATGCGCGACATCAATTTCATACATCGGTTCTTCAACTGTGAGGGCGTTTGTTTGTGTTGGCATAGCTTCCTCCTTGACACTTCAACAGTCTATTCTCAATTCTTACCAGTCGTCAATAACGTACCATTTTCCACCTATTTCTCTGATCCGGCAAAAAGAAAAATACCTGTGTGCTGGGGTAAATCTTGAGTAGTGATTTAGCCTTTTTCACACCTTGCACATAAAACACATTATCAAGCGCATCGCCTTTCGTTCCGGTGTCGGTAATTACGCCGACGCTTAAAACATTCATGACAGGCTTGGCGGTGCGCGGATCCATAATGTGCGAGTAGCGTTTTCCATTCAATTCAAAAAACTTCTCAGAGCTACCGGAAACTGAGAGCGCCTGATTTTTTAAATGGACGGTCAGGGCAATCTTGCGAGCATCCAGCGGGTCTTGTATTTCAATTTCCCAAAAATCTTTTTCAGGCGGAGACCCCAAGGCATAAATCGTACTCCCACCTGCGCTAACCAAAGCGCTCTCGATGCCGGATTGTTTGAGCAACGCGACTGCGCGATCAACCGCATAACCTTTGGCAATACCGCCTAAATCCAGTTCGATACCTACCTGATCAAATTTAATTGTTTGATGTGAATCATCCAAAATTACATGTTGGTAGCCGATAAATTTTCGTACTTGGTTAAGCTCGTACTTGGTTGGCATTTTTCCTTCGCCGCGAAAGAATCCCCAGGCTTTCATGAGCGGCCCGACCGTAATGTCAAAGGCTCCATCGGATGATTTGCTATACTGAAAACATTCCGCCAGAAAATCGAAAAGCTCAGGTTCAACTTTTACGGGATGGTTTGCGGCTGCTTGATTTATCTTTGAGAGAGGGCTGTTGGGTTTGTAATGACTCATCAGGCGATCAATCCGATCTACTTCATCGAAGGCGGCATCCACAATGGCTTTGAAATTGGTTCCATTTTTTCCATAAACGGCGATTGAGTAGGTACAAGCCATCGAGACACGATGATCTTCGTAGTTATTTTTTAAGAGATCACCGTATCCTGTCTGAGTAGTGAAGGTAATAATGGTAGAGACGACTAGCAACGCTTTAAGTAGGTCTCGCATCACACAGCTCCTTGAAAACGATTGGTCTGCGATTAATTGAACTTCAAAACGGGTCGGAATGAGTATAGAACCTGAAGCCAGGTGGAGCCAGTGCCAGGAGCGCCTAAAGTTAGCGGTAAATCATTAGTAATTATCACAATTCAGACAGGATAGCGTTAATCTCCTGTGCCACTACCAATGATCCATTTCTTAGCGTATAATAAGCAATCTTGTTTACCGCCAGCTCTTGATAGTCAAGGATCAATCAATCGCACACCGTTATGATTCATCAAAGCGTTGCATTGAGTTGTGTGGGTTGAAAATGTTGTCGTTAATTCCGTATGCAATCGGAGGCGGCAACTGGTCCAACGGCAGTTCTTTGAGCTGCTAGTTTTTATTATCTTGGAGATAATGCATGCCCAAGCGCATTACCTTTTGTTTAGTTAGTGCTTTTATTTGTTTCTTATCTATCACGGTTCTCGCTCAACAAGAGGCGAACCAGCAGGATGTCCTGATTGAAGATGTCGAATTTCGCGGCAATCGTCGAATCCCGAAAGATACTCTTTCTTACAGCGTGACGGCCAAGCAAGGGGATCGTTTCAATCGTGCGCAAGCGCAGCGCGATTTTGAAGCCGTGCTCAATCTAGGTTTTTTTGATCCACTCAAGAGTCGTTTGCTTGAGGCTGAAGGGCCGCGCGGTGGCAAGATTCTCATCTTTGAAGTGAAGGAATATCCGATTATTCGTGACTTACAGTATCGTGGATTGAAGTCTACAACTGAGAGCGAATTATTCACAAAATTCAAGGAACGACGTGTCAGCGTTACCAAAGAAACGCAATTCGACCCCGGCAAAATCAACGGAGCAAAATTGGTGATCCGCGAAGCTCTGGCTGAAAAAGGTCATCCCGATGCCAAAGTTGAGATCGAAGTCGAAGAGATTTCTCAAACGACTATCGCGTTGATTTTTAACATTGAAGAAGGCCCTCGCGTTCGCATCAAAAGCATTAGTTTTACTGGTGCCGATCCCAAATTTTCACAAAAGCGTTTGCGTGGTGCCATGAAAGTAGTCAAGCAGGCTGGTTTGATTTCAACCTTCAAATCGCTGGATGTTTATTTCAAACCAAAACTGGAATACGATCTCGAAAATGTACGCCAGTATTTAGGCTCAAAGGGCTACCTCAATGCTAAAATTGAAGAGCCTAAAGTCGTGCGCGTTGAGAATGTTTCCGGGGGAATCCCGATTTTTAGTCGCAAAGGCCCTGGTTTAAGTATCACAGTTCCGATTGAAGTTGGTCGTCGTTACAAGGTCACAAAAGTTACCGAAGAAGGCGTGACACTCTTTCAGGCAGGCGTGGCGAGTTTGGTGTCAGGCCTTCGCGCCGGTGAATACGCCAACGCCGAAACTATTCGTAAAGGTATTTACGAAAAAGAAGGCATCAAAGGCTTATACGGTGATCGCGGATACATTAATGCTTCGGCTGAATTGGAGCCGAAATTTACCGATAAAACTGATGAAGAAGGTGAAGTCGAATTCACGATTAAGGTTGATGAAGGTAAGCAGTACACGTTACGGCGTTTGGAATTTATTGGTAACACGAATACTCGTGATCGCGTGATGCGTCGTGAAGTTGTGATTAATGAAGGTGATCCGTACAGCCGTCGTTATTGGGACTTGTCAATTTTACGGTTGAATCAGCTAGGCTTATTCGATGAAGTTAAAGAGAAAGATGCGATTACTCGTACGAATGACCGTGATCAAACCGTAGATATTGATTTGCAGGTCAAAGAAAAAGGCCGCCAATCAATTAACTTGAACGGTGGTGTTTCCGGTTATCAGGGCAGTTTTTTTGGCTTGAGCTATTCGACGAACAACCTGTTGGGCTACGGCGAAACTCTCGACCTGAGTTTTCAGGGAGGGAATCGTCAATCACAAGTTTCAATTGGTTTTACGGAGCCGTATTTCTTAGGCAAAAGCATCAGCATGAGCGCGAGCGTTTTTGCTTCGAAGTATCAATATCTGGGAGGAGGGTTCTTTAACCAAAACGCGCTAGCTTACCAGCAAAGCGCCTTGTTTGGATTATCCAGTCTCAACGCTGATACGCTCTTCACGCAACAGACAATTGGCGGGACAGTAAATTTTTCTGCGCCATTTGCCGCGTTTAACTTGAAGAAGTATCCAAAGCTGGCACGCTTTGCTCGCATGGGAGTTTCCTATACGATCAGCACCAATAAAACGATTGACCCGAAAATCAATCGTGATGCGGATCGCACCAATGACGTTGCTTCTTACGCCACACCGCGAATTTTGACGAGCCGTATCTCTCCGTATTTTTCGTATAGCTCCCTGAATTCTTCGCTTGATCCAACGATGGGAATGAGCGTTCAGGCTAACTTGCAATTGGCCGGAGGCTTTCTTGGCGGTGACGTCAATGTCTTTTCTCCAACCGTGGATTTTAAGTATTTTCGCCCTGTCTTTCATCGCCGATCAGAGAAGCCGCATGTCATCGGCATGCATTTTCTGGGACAACATGCTTTAGCCTTTGGAAAACGTTTTGATGCGAATTCCCTGGCGTTTGTGGGTGGCGTACCCATCTACGAAAGATTCTTTCTGGGTGGTGAGTATGATATTCGCGGTTACAATGTTCGCTCAATTGCGCCGCTGGCGATCATTGAGCAATATCTTTCGACGCAGAACGTCAAGGCACAAATTACTGACCCGACAGATAGCACCAGGTTGATTGACGCACCAGCCGGATATATTGCGCCCAGCGCGATTCGCTCCTTCACTTACGACGCTCCTGAAAAGACTTGTCTGGCAGGCGCTTCAGCAACTTGTAATGTCATTAGAAGTAGCGCGTATCCGTCTCCGGTTGGCGGCGATACTTCGCTTGTGTATAACCTGGAATATCGGGTTCCCATTCTGAGTGTTTTGTCAGTCGCAGCTTTCGCTGACGTTGGTACCGTGTTCAATGTGCGACGTTTTAAAGACGATCAGCTCAGCGTCAGTAATTTCGTGGCACAGCCGCTTACTTCAGGTGTTACGTTGAATCCTGCTGGACGAGTGGCGACTGCGGAAGAGCTGACAAACGCCGCAGGAAATGATGGTACTTTGCCGCCCGGTTATCGGCAGGTAAGTCTGTATGGCGATTCTCGTTCTTATGACATTGTTCGCTTAAAGGCGATTACCAAAGACAAAATCTTTTCGGATGTCCGTGCTTCAATTGGCGCTGAAATTCGCGTTCAAGTCCCGATGCTAAACGTACCTTTCCGCTTGATTTTTGCTTACAATCCGAATGCTAATATTGGCCCAACTGCGATTTATTTAGAAAAGCGGACTGCAATTCGTTTTGCCGTTGGTCGAACCTTCTAAATACACACGCTGCGTTACGAAGCTTTCCCGTCTGACAGGTTTCGATGAGTAAGCCTGACAGCGATCCCCGAAGAGCTTGAAAAAGCTCGCCCCGGTAAAGCAATCTTTGCCGGATATTTTGATCTGGAGAAAATTGTTTTATGAACTCTACCCTCAAACCAAATTGGTTAATGGCCCCAGTGCTTTTGCTGACTGTGACAGCAGCCTTTGCACAGACTCCCGCACCGAAGCCGGGTCAGTCGGCTCCAGCCTCAACTGCTGCTCCTGCCGGAGATATTCCGAAACCGAAAATTGCCTTAGTTACCGTTGAAGTCTTTCGAGAAGGAATTGGCGAACTGAGAGCTTTGTATGTCAAGCTGGAGGCTGAATTTGCACCACGTCGGCAAGAGCTTGAATCTATGAAAACATCCGTGGACGAAAAGACCAATATCCTGCAAACCAAAGGGGCAACGATGACTCCGGCGCAGAGCAGAAAGCTTCAGGATGATATTGAAGCTTTGCGCAAAGAAGGCACGCGAAAATTAGAAGATTATCAAAATGATGTCGCCAAGCGCGAAGACGCTGTGACCGGAGACACCTATAAGAAAATCAATGATTTTTTATTGAAGTATGTCGCTGATAAAGGCATCACGGCGGTCTGGAACACGGGGAAAGTTTTTGAATCAGGTGTGATTCTTTATATTGACCCTAAAGCCGATATTACCGATGATTTTATCAAGGAATATAACAAAGCGAATCCGGCTGCGGCTGGCGCAGCGCAAAATGGCGCGCCTGCTCCCAAGAAACCATAATTGCATTTTTATTTAACCCCTAAGGAGAAATCATGAAAAAAATTATTTTTTTGTGCAGCTTAATTAGTTTGTTGGCAATAACAGCATTGGCGCAAACCCCGCGTCCAGTTGGCGCAGCCGCTGCCGCACCAACTGGTGGACAAGGCGCTGAAGGCAAACTTGCTATCGTCAATTCTTCTGCCTTCAATGCTGAAATTCTTGAATTACGTGCGCGGCTCGAATCTCTCGGCGCTGAACTTGATCCCAAGCGCAAAGCGATTGAAAACATTGCCAAGCAGATCGAAGACCTCAAAACAAAGGTTCAGGCGCAAGGTGGGACAGTGAATGAACAAACCCGCGCCCAATGGATTGAGCAGGGGCAGGAACTGGAAAAAAATGACAAGCGCCTCCGCGAAGATTACGAACAGTTAGTCCAAAAACGTATGGGAGAAGTCGCTACTCCGGTTTATACCAAAATTTCTGAAGCGCTCGCCAAGTATGCCCAAGCCCGTGGTATCGCTCTCGTCATTGACGGTGTAGCCGCTCAGACCGGACAGCTTTTACTGTACGCCTTACCGACGACGGACATTACAACCGATTTCATTAAGGAATATAACAAAGCGAATCCTGGCGCAGCCGCTCCAGCGCCGAAAGCTGCTGGCAAGTAATTTCTGCCTTTGATTTTGATGAGCAGTGAGTAGTAACTAAAAAGTTTACTGCTCACTGCTTTCCTGTGTTGGCGGTCATGAACCTCCTTGAATTTTCCAATTTAATCGGAACCAGCTTGCAAGGCGATGCGTTGCTTGAGGTGATGGGTGTCTCGTCGTTAAGCGAAACGTCTGATTCCAAAGTCACGCTGCTGGCTGATGCGGCGCGCTTAGCGCAGCTTGATACTTACACTTCAGTAGCCTTTATCGTTCCCGAAAAATTGGCGCAGCACGAAGCCTTATCCAACAAAAATTTATTAATCGCCAAAGATGCCAAACTCGCGTTTGCGCGGGCGATCAATGTTTTTCACGGACAGCCGTTGCCTGTGCGTGGCGTCAGTGATGATCTAAAAATCGGAAACAGCTCAACGCTTGGACATGATTGTTCGATCCATCCACGAGTGACGATTGGAGCCGATTGCGTTATTGGAAATCGCGTGACTCTTCATCCCGGCGTAGTATTGGGGGATCGTTGTTTGGTCGGAGATGATTCGGTCATTTTTGCCAACGTCTCTATTTATGATGACTCTGAAATCGGCACACGTTGTCGCATTCACAGCGGCGTAGTCATTGGCGCGGACGGCTTCAGCTTTACTCCCGACGAACAAGGGCATCAGTACAAATTATGGCAAGTTGGAAAAGTCATTATTGAAGATGAAGTTGAGATCGGTGCGAACGTTTGTGTAGACCGCGCAGGCTTTGGCATTACGCGAATT
>JAYVRW010000326.1:0-13005 GCA_043775925.1 Blastocatellia bacterium | reverse complement strand
ATAGCCTTCCGCCACTACTTTGGAAAGTTCTTTTTGCAAGGTGCCTTCCAACTTGACGGAAAGAAACTGGTATTCAAATCGTGGCTGCGAAGTTCCTTGTGGTCGTTCCAGTACGATCATGGTCTCACCGCCGCTATTGAGAAAATAATCCATCGCTACATCGCCCGCGCGAAAAATGGAGACAATCGAACGAAATTCGTAGCCTTGCGAAGTCGCCGTTTTAAATTCCTGCTCCAACGTTCCAATGCGTCGCGTTGCCAGAACTTTGTATTCATATTTGACAGCTTGTTCGGTAGCTGCCGGACGGCTGAGCAACGCTCCCATACTGTCGCTATGCACGGATTTGGGAAATTGGAAAAGACGCCATCCGCTGGCTGCATTCTGATTCAATTCTTTTTCCATCGTCGCAGTGTTTTGCGCATTGATGAACTTAAATTCATTGGGAGTTTGCGCACAGACGGAAGTGATAAAGACCGTGACGCTTAACAGAAAAGCGAAACACATGAATTGTAAGGAGCGTTTACTTTGCATAATAGAAAATCCTTTGGTAATGAAGACTTGAAGGGGCTAAGTCCTAACTTTTGTGGAATCACAAAATAACATATTTTCTGAAAAATCTGCGAGGAATTATCAAAATGAATGGCGTTGAAAGAGGTAGTAAAGTCGTGTGGCTAAACCAGAGATACTCAGGAAATTGCCATAAACGACAGATAGTCATCTTCCTGGAATTTCTTGATCGCAGGTAATTCTCTGCGTAATAATTGTTCTACTTGTGCAGTAGAACAATTACCTGATCTGACCCAAATAACTTTTGGCGGATACCCAAAAAGTAAGCTTCTATCATGCATGTCAGAATCTTTTGAGACGATCATAAAATCATTTTTCTTGGCATAGTCCCAAACTAAAGGATCATCTGATGATTGCAGATTTACTTCTCGAACATGTAACGAGTCAGGGAAAATATCGGCGAGGCGATGAACCAGTTGAGGCGATAGGTTTTCATCAAATAATAATTTCACCCTCCGCTTATATCAAAAAAAATAAATATAAGTAAAATCAACAGGCTTATTATTTTTTTAGAATTAATAACTTAGATTTCAAGCAGCGATAGGAACCGTCATTAGCCGACGTTCTCGGTCAGCGGCAAAAGCGATACAAGCTTTAAAATCTTCACGAGTTAAATCAGGAAAATCGGCGAGGATTTCTTCTTCCGTCATTTCTGAAGCCAAATACTCAAGCACCTCATAAACTGTGATGCGCAATCCACGCACGCAGGGTTTACCGCTCCGTTTGTTTGGCTCAATCGTGATGTAATCTCGATAATTCATTGTTGTAAGTATTGTTTAGCCACCCTATAAAATCAAGACAATAAAGGCGTGAAAAATTTTCGGATTGGTTTTCTATAAAATATGGCGAGGATTTTCGCTACAATTTTGCTGATGTCTGAAAGCTCCAAAGGGGCGAGATGCAATAGCCCAGGGCATCGCCCTGGGTAGCTGCGAATTAGAAAATAAGCCCTGAATGGGCGAGATAAAAACGCGCTGAATCCAACGTCGCAAAAAATGAAATGGATTAAGCTTGGCGAAGCGCAAAGCCCGTCGCAACTATGGCTGGTTGCGCTACGCTACGCTTAAACTGTGACACTTCAGAAAGTGTCGTAATCAGAAATCTCTACCACTTCCAATCACTTTAGAATGCGCTTGTTCGATTCATTGGAATCGTAACGATTGATAAAAATCACCCGCTGTCAGCGCAAAAGCTGGCGCATTTACTTTGGGAGAAAAAACTATGAATACCGAATCACAAAAAACTTCTGTCGCCTTTGTCGGCGCATCATGGCTGGCTTTAATCATTGGCATTGGCACCTATCTGATAGGGTTGTGGAATGCTGAAATGGCGTTGAATGAAAAAGGCTATTATTTCACGATTTTGATGTACGGTTTGTTTGCGGCTGTCTCGGTACAAAAAAGTGTCCGCGACAAAGCGGAAGGCGTCCCCGTCACTCCGATTTATCTGGGTTTGAGCTGGTTGTCTGTATTGTTGTCGCTGGCCTTGCTGGTAGTTGGATTATTCAACGCCACGCTGCTGCGAAGCGAAAAAGGCTTCTTTGGCATGACCTTTGTGTTGAGTTTATTTTCTGCCATCGTCGTGCAAAAGAACACACGTGATAGCACACCAGATCAAGCTTTCAATGAGTTATAGAGATGGATATACCGAACCAAAAATGAATGGCGAAAAATGCAGAAGCACGCACTGTGCCGATTTCACGCCCTTACTTCGTGTGGGCTTCTGCAATTTGCAGTTATCATAAAATTATTATTTGTTTCTGATAGTTTTTTTATGGTATTAATGCGTCGTGTTTGAGAGCGAGAAGTGACAGCCATTATGACTCGCCATCATTCAGGTAACATCAGCCGTTACCGACAAGTCCAAAATTTACAACTCAGGTCAGTAACTCTATCGCCAAAAAAGTGAGATAGTGCGAAAACGTAGTTGAGCCACATGACCTTACTCCACAGGAGACCTCTCAAAATGATTTCAGCCAAATATCATCGAACCCTTAATTTACTTACGCAAAGTGCGCTTTGCTTATCATTGCTCGCTTCACCGTTGAGCCTCGCATCCGCGAAACCAAAACCTGCCGAATACAAAACAATTCAAAAATACGGCAAGACCATCAAGACGCTGAATGCGGGCAAAATTGACATGTCTAAAATGGAAGGTAATGTTACGGTCGTCGTATTTTTCGCTTCGTGGTGCGCGCCGGCGCGTGCGAACGTCAAGATGTTGAATGAACTGTATAAAGAAAAAGGTAGCTCTGGTCTCAAGGTTATGGGAATGCACCCGATTGACCAGCAATCAACTAAAGAAGGATTGAGCGCTCTGATTAAAGAAGATGGCATTCAATTTCCGGTCTCGCAGGTGCGGGATTCAGAATTCATGAAGATGGCGGAAACCAAAAATATTGACGTTCCCCAGGTGCTGATTTACAGCAAAGACGGGAAGCTGGTGAAAGCCCTGAGTGGTTTTAATGACTCCATTGCCGAACAGATTAACTCCGCAGTCAATACCTTGTTGCAGCCGTAGTAATAGTTTTTCTAACTGACTCTAATTAAAAGGGGCGGTCGCAAGCGCGGTCGCTCCTGTTTTTTTATGATAACTTTGACCGGCTCATTACTGTCAATCCTGAAAAAATCTCGTTAATCCTGTCTAAGTATTAATCCCCAATTCCTGTAATTCTTCTCGAAGCTGTTCCGGCGATTGAAAGTGAATTGCCTTAAATCCTAAGTTCTGAGCCGATTCATAATTCGCTTTTGAATCATCAATATAAATACAATCGGTCGCTTTACGCTCAATTTTTTCCAATAAATGCGCAAAAATTCGCGGATCAGGTTTGATTAAATTAACGTAGCCGGAAACGACTACTTCCTGAAACCAGGTCAAAAATTCAAAGCGACTGCGTGCAAATGGATACGTTTCGGCTGACCAATTGCTGAGCGCATGCAATTCATATTTCTGGTCACGGAGCTGCGCTAGAATTTCAACTGTTCCAGTGATTTCCCCAGACATCATTTCGACCCAGCGTTCGTGAAAAGCGTGGATATGCTTATCGTAGCGTGGGTGTTGTGCGCTCAATAATTTTACAGCTTCAGAAAATGGTCGTCCTTCATCTTGTTTTTCGTTCCATTTGAGGATCGAAGTTTCTTCCATGAATTGCTTGATCTCTTCATCGGAATCAAACATTTTGCGGTACAGATAATGTGGATTCCAATCAATCAACACGCCACCCAGATCAAAAATAATTGTCGGCATTGAACTCATCAATAAATTCCCTTCATCAGGTTGTAAAGACAAAGCAGGCATCTTAAAGTATTCACACAAATTCATCTACAGATTTATTGACTGGAGCGCAAGCGTCCCGCTTGCAAACGTCGCGTGAGCGGCGTGAAAAATTTTCGCCAGGAAAGATTTGCAGAAAATATATGACGCTACGCTTGGAGCCGGACGCTTACGCTCCAGTCAGGGGATTCTCAAATGTTACGTTATTTACTAATTGCTTCATTGCTCGCCTTTGTTTTAGCGCCAGTTTATTCGGCTCCAAAGCCTCAACTAAAGGTCGGAGTCTCTGCGATTTCAATTACTCCATTCGGAAAAAATCCTGATTGGGACGGAGGTCTTACCGAGGCGGGAATCTGGGGCGAAAAGTTCACCGACACCAATAAAAATGGGCATTGGGACAAAGGCGAAGCGTTTGAGGACGACGACGGAAATTCAACCATTGATGCCAGTTCAAAAGGGAAGTACGACGGAATTTTTATGGCGGGATTTGGTGATAACCGTCTCGCTACAGGGAAGCATGATGATTTATGGGCGCGGACAATTGTGCTTGATTACGGCACTACGCGGATTGCGATTGTCGCGGTTGATCTGATTGGGTATTACTCAGAAGGCGCGTATTTCGGCATCAATCAAGTCCAGAAATTGCTTGACCCAAAACTTGGTATTCAGGAAGTTTTAGTGGCGGCGACGCACAACCACGAAGGGCCTGATTCAATCGGACCGTGGGGCGAAAATTTCATGAAAGACGGAAAATATCCGAAATATCTGCGCTTTGTAGATCGAATGATTGCGAAGAGCATTACCGAAGCCGCGAAAAATCTTCAGCCTGCAAAATTCAAAATCGGATTTACTGATCCGGTGAAATCTCCGGGCATCGCCGGAATGCAGGTGCGCAACGGAGGGCGTCCGCCCAAATTATTTGATGAAGAAATGCGCGTCATGCAATTCGTCAACACGAAAACAAACCAGACGATCAGCACGCTGATTAATTGGAATACGCATCCAGAATCAATGGAATCGAAGAACACAGAAATTACTTCGGACTTTATTCACATGGCGCGTGAGGTCGTAGAGAAAAAAGTTGGTGGCACCGCAGTCTACATTTCCGGTCCCATCGGCGCAGTTGAAATCATTGGCGATTCTAATCGCAACCAGACAGACCGCATCAAATTTGATGGCAAGGAATTTCCGATTTATAAAAACCCTGACTTCACGTTCGAGCGTTGTTATTCCATCGGGCGCGACGTGGGCAAAGCAGCGTTGGAGGCTTTAGAAAAGAGCGAATGGAGTAAAACTACAGCGTTAGATGTCAAGAAAGCCGACCTGCATGTGAAGATGGATAATCAGGGATATTTGCTGTTATTGAAGCTTGGTGTGTTGGATACAATTTTTAATCCTGATGCGAATGGAAACCCACAATCGAAGACGACGATTTACAATATTAATTTGGGAGACGCGCAAATTGTGACGACACCAGGTGAATTGTTTCCTGAGATTTTTTACGGACTCGAAAAATATCGCCGCCGCGATTGTCCTGCCGCAGACACGGGAGCGCCTTTAGAACCGGGCATCCGCGATGCGATGACCAAGAAATATCGGTTTATGTTTGGGCTGTGTCCTGATGAATTCGGCTACATTGTTCCAGCGCATGATTTTCGTCGTGAGCCGATTGATATGAGTAATCCTGAAATAAAAAAATCACCTGATGCCTGCAAAGCGCAGGGCGTGCCGAACCATTATCACGAAACAAATTCGGCCAGTTCTGAGATGGCTCCAGCTTCGGCTTGCGTGACGGTAGCTTTATTAACAGGCAAAATTCCGGCAGGCGCAGCTTGTAAAAATGCTGCGCAGTACTCAGATTTTGTGAAAGGGTTGGAGAAAAAATCTAAAGCGAAATAAACGCGGAGTAGCGCAAACTTTCCAGTTTGCATTTTTCATTACTTGTTGTTTGCAGAAAATCTACCGCAATCTCGAATGACTGCATTTTTCTTGATCTGATATTTGTTGTGTACTCACGCAAACTGGAAAGTTTGCGCTACATTTATCTTCGCCTTGCTCTACGACTCGTGCGTGGAGTCGCTGCTGCTGGCGCTTCAACTGCTACTGCATCTGCTTTTAATAATCCCAATTCCTTAGCTTTGACCAATAGATTCGCGGCAATCGGCGCTGACGTTTTTGCGCCGTAGCCTCCGCCTTCGACGAGAACGGCGAACGCTACTTGTGGATTGTTTGCAGGCGCAAATCCGATGAACCAGGAATCTATGCGGTTTTCTTTCTTGATTCTTTCTTTGCCGCGAGCGTCACGATACGTTACTGGTCGTTCGGTAGCCGGATCAATGACGGGGACTTCGCGTTGCGCGGTCCCCGTTTTGCCTCCCGCTGTGATTCCCTGAGCAGAAATAGTTTGACGAAAAACTCCGGCGGCGGTTCCGCGTGTGACTACGGCTTGCATGAATTCTCGAACTCGTTTCGCAGTTTCCGCTGTCATCGCCTGACTAAGCGCCGCAGGTGGCCTGCCCATTTCAATCAATGGACGCATCACGTTGCCTTGTTGATTTGCGGCGGCTCCCGCTACCAGCGCCATTTGAAATGGGGTTAATTGCACATAACCCTGCCCAATGGATTCAAGCGCGAGGTCATATTTCGTAAGTTTGCTGCCGTTCACAAACGTAGAATTCAACGGCGCAAGGACATCATTCAAAATTTTATTATCACTGTTCCAAAGTGAGTGCATCGAACCGGAGCCAATCGAATCTCCTGCATGCTCGAAGACCTTCAGCCCAAACCTGGAAGCCGCTTCCCCCATGCGTTGACGTTCGACTTCGACGCCAAGCTGAGCGAAATATTGATTGCAGGAAACGGTATAGGCTTCTTCCAATCCGATGCGTCCATGTGATTCGCCTTCGTCATCTCGAATCGGGCGACCCGATCCTGGCGGCGTCCATCCGCCGGCCTGACAGACAAAAACTTTGTCCGTGATGCGAGCATCAATGGCAGCCGCAGCAGTCAATGTTTTCAGGGTTGAGCCGGGCAAATAGTATTCATCCAGTGCCCGATTGAGGAGCGGACGATCTTTAAGATTGCTTCGGATTTCTGCCCATTTAATATCGTTGTTGATGTCGTCAGGATCGAAAGCGGGTGCGCTGGCGAGCGCCAGAATTTCTCCGGTTTGCGGATTTATCATCACGACTGCGCCTTTGCGTCCCTGCAATTGATCGAAAGCCGCACGCTGCAAATCATAATCAATCGTCAACTGAATATCGCGTCCGGCATCAATTTTCGGTTCGTCGGTTTCAAATTTGAAATTATCAAGCAGTTTTTGCCACGCAGATTTTTCAGCTTCTTTAGGCGGCGGTTGCGCTACGACGGCACGTTCCAACCACGCATCGCCACGCGCTAATCCGCTGTATCCAACAATGTGAGCGGCAGCTGCGCCCAGCGGATAGTCCCGAATAATCTTGCCGTTGAGGTAGCGATATTTCGCCAGACAGCGCTTGAAATCTTTATTACGGTCAAAAATCCAGCCGCGCAAATTCGCTTCAGCGTCACGGCGATTACGTTGGTCGCGGGTATTTTTCAGATGCGCAAATTCTTTATTTTCATCAACGGGGCCAGCGGCGAATAATCCCCAATAGACGTGAAATCCAAACGCGGCTACGACCATTGCCGCAAAGACCCAGCGGACATAGCGCAGGCGGATACTGGTGAGTTTTGGCCCGAAATCATCTGGTACGTCAGAGGCTTCGGCGGCGAGCGGCTGGTGCGAAAAACGCCAGGTTGAGAGGAATAAAGAAAGCAGTAGTCCGATAATTCCGGCAATAAAAATGAGTGTGGCGATGAAAGGAAAATTCATAGGAGCAAATGTAGGGAAAACTTTCCAGTTTGTTGAGGAAACGCGCATGGAGTAAGTGTGCAGCGTTCTGCGCCCTTACTGTGAGCTTCTGCATTAATTTATTTCCAGCTCGACTTCTACGTCTCCGAGCTTTAAGCGATCACCTGATTTGACGATAGTTTTTTCGCCCATCACAATTTGCACACCGTTCACGAAAGTCCCGTTACTGCTGCCGAGATCGCTGAGGTACACCGTTCCCTGCGCCGAAGACGTAAACGCGGCGTGGACGCTGGAAACAGAGCTATTTTCAATGATTAAAGCATTGTCGTGGGTGCGTCCCACCGTGAGACGGCTATCGCTCTGACCACGAACTTCAAAGGTTTTCGCTTTGAGCGTGATGGAAAATGATGTGGGGTTGCGCTGTGTGGGATTCTGCGCAGCCGCTTCAAGTTCATTGACCTGAGAAGCAGATTCATCAGGGAAGTACGCCTTAATGCTCAGCTTGCGCGTGAACATATCGTAAGCGATTTTGACTTCGACATCACCTAGCGTGGCGTAGCGGCGATTATGAATATACTCGTAAACTGACAGGCGCAATTCACGTTCTAAAAAATCGCGGCGTTTGCCTGTCAATTGCTGATAAGTTTCGTAATCGTAGCGCAGCTCAATTAGATTCGGTGCGATGATGCGCGAACCTTCGTGACGAAGTTTGGCTTCAATCGCGTTTTCGAGCGGATGAATTAAGGCTGTGACATCGGTTTTAATTTGCGATGAGGAAGGGCGTCGGAGCGTAAAATCTATGGCTCCGCCAAGTTTCTCAAAAAACTTTCGGACGCCACCTTCGACACGGTTAGTGATAGCATTATCTTCAGGAAGTTCAGAATTGCTCATAACCTTGTAGTATACGAGAACTGGTGACAATTTGTTTGGGGTAGAAAAAAATCATAAAAGCATCAATGAGGTAAGAATTTTAACGCAAAGCGTCAAAGGGGCAAGGGGACAAAGATTTTTGTGAATGAATGTTCTTTGTTCCTTTGGCTCTTCGATCCTTTGCGTTAAGAAATTTTATTTAGTTCGACGTTGCCGGGCAGCTTCAAACAGGATGATGGCCGCAGCGGAAGCTACGTTGAGCGATTCAACCGGAGAGTACAACGGGATATTCAGGCACACATCACACGCCGCCAAAATCTCTGGTTTCACTCCATTTGCTTCATTGCCAAAGATGACCATGGTTGGTTGCTTCCAGTCATAATTACTATACACCAAAGAACCTTCGGAGGTAGTCGCTGCAACTGTTATGTTGTGCGCACGACAAGCTGCGATTACTTGTTCGGCTTCAAGGTTGGCAATAATTGGAAGTCGAAAGGCAGCGCCCATGGCACTGCGCAGGACTTTGGGTAAAGAGCAATCTGTGGTGCCTTTTAGTACTGCCAGCCCCTGAACTCCAGCAGCCTCAGCCGTTCGCATGATTGTCCCTGCATTGCCAGGGTCTTGAATCGTGTCAAAGGTTATCAACAAATTAGAAGATGCTTTGATGACTTGCTTAAATTCCCAGACCGGGCGTGTGGCAATAATGATGATGCCCTGCGAATTGACTGTATCGCTGACGGCTTCGAAGGCTTCAGGCGAAGTGGCGTAGGTATGACAATTCTGCTGGTGGAGCATCTCAAGGATGCGTTGTGAACGTGGAGAAGGATCAGGCGAATGAAAAGCAACGATTAATGATAAGCCTGATTTGAGGGCTTCTTCGCACAGTCGTTCACCTTCGATGAAAAGCGCTTCCGGCTCTTTTCCTTCGCGGACGCGGCGCGCAAATTTCAATTGAGGATTAACTGGACTTGAGATAACCATAACTAAAAAAGGCAGATGATCGTAATGACCACCTGCCTTTGATGTCGTCGTATTGCTACGACTTTGATTTAGCGACGTCGCTTTTTAGCGGGGGCTGCCTTTTTCTCTGGTGTGACATCACCCAGAGTAGCTGGCGAACCACCTTCCGGCATCATAGCTCCGGCAGGTACGAGCGTCATTTTGACTTGCGAACCGTCAGTTGAAACACCACCTGGGCGAACAACAATGCGGTTAGCGTCAATCGCTGCGCCTAAGCCACCATCAGCTAAGCGGTCGCGGACGTTCTTACCACGTTGCAGATCAAGATCAGCAGGTTTCTCGTTGTCGGCGCGGAATGAATCCACGACGAGTTGAGCCTGAGGATCAGACTGTAACTGTCTCGCTACGTCTTGAAGAACTGCCTTACAAGCGTTATTAACTCGTGCTTCGTTCTTCTTGAACGTGGTGCAGGGAGTCAGACCAACAAATTTCGGTGGTTCTGGTTTCCGTGCAATATTGAATGACGCCGAAGCAGTATTCGAGCATGAAGCATCAATACCCTTGACTTCAACTGTAGCAGTGACGGACTGTCCATCAAGTCCGGTTGTATCAATACGAATTGAATCCGTACCTTGACCAGAAGCAATGGTTCCACCGGAAACTGTCCAGTTGTAGGTTGGCGTACCGTAATCTCTACCACCACTCAGACTGGCTGAAGCTGTGACAGCTTCACCACCATTTACTGAGTTAGCAGATAACGTTACGTTCGGTGCGCTTGGGCAAACCATCGGTGGCGGTTTGACGGCGCAGTTGGAAACTTTGACTGTTTTGGTGTCAAAGGCGACGCAACCACAACCATCATCAACTTCAAGCGTGACGCTGTAATCGCCAGCATTTAAGCCAGTGGTGTCTAAGACCACGTTAGCGCCTTCTCCAATAATACGACCACCAGTGGTAGTCCATTTGTAAGATAAGGTATCGCCATCCGGGTCTTTAGCATCAGCACTCAGCGAGATACTGTCACCAGGACAAGCAGTCGAAGCGTCAGGATGAATCAGATTCTCAGTGTTGTTTTTAACACCACCAACATTCACTGCCACAGTTGGAGGATTGTTGGGGAGGATCGCTGGTTCACGTTTGTTGACGTGACCAAACGAAAGTCCGGCAATGAATCCATCAGGAGTGCTGTTCGCTGCTGCCAGACTTGATTGCCAATTCAGGTGACGTTGATACGCCGCTGTCAGTGACACCCAACGCGCCGGAAAGATTCTTGCTCCGGCTAAGACACTGGTCGGATTGTTGACGATCAAGGAAGGCGTATGTCCACCGACATAACGAGTACCAGTGATTTCTGCCACCAGTGCTAAATACCTGCTGAGCGGGAAGTCAACTGCGATACCGGCAACCAATTTGTTCGGTAAATCAAGAGCGGCAGTGCTACTGCCAAAACCGTTAATGACACCAGCCTGACCTGACAAGGCACCCAGTCGCATGTTTTCAGCTTTCGGGTCACCTACCTTGATGAAGCCGATATTGCTGCTCAGGTTGACATGTTTGTGCAAACGACCGTCGAATGCCAACGTGACACCGTAATCCCACGCACCCGTTGAACGTCCGCGTTCCAATCCAGTATTTAAACTTGTAGTGGTCGGAATTTTTACGGTTGGGATAATAGCGAATCCGAAAGGATTGTTTGGGCCAGTCAAGCGAATCTTACCACCCAAAGTGATGTCGCCAACACCTGAGCCAGAGAAGCGTGACAGGAATGGCGCATCAGGCAAGTAACTTGGAACCACATTGTTTGGGATCGCCGGAAGGATACCGCCAACAGGCGCTCCAAGTCCGGGATACACGGCAACATTGTTACCAGAAGGACGCGCGGTAAAGGCGCCGAAGGTTCCACAAGGACCAGCAAATCCACCATTGCCGCAAGGGTCACCCAGAACTACACCAATGACGTTCGTCCCGGGACGAATGGTCACACGACCTGGTGCGAGTGTACTGGTTCTGACATCTGGCAGATAATAACCGCTGAGCAACGCAGGGCGTCGAGAGACGACCACTTGCTGCGCCTCAAAATTCGCAAAGAATTCGAGGTGGTCATTAAAGCCAACTTGAAAGTTGGCAGGATACTCCTGGAAACGGACATCGCCCGGATCTCGGTGGTAATGATTGGCAAAAAATCCAAAGTTGAACTCGCCTTTTCTTAGGGTCTGTGCGTCGTACACAGTGAAAAGTCCAGTTCCGCCGGAAACGGTCGGAGCCAGATTGCGAGGATCATCTTCCGAACGAGGGGTTTGTGCAAGCACAGCGCTAACTGACAGCGCCAGCATTATCATCAAGCCCAATATTCTTCTCGCGGAACTCATATCTTTCCTCCTGGAACTAATTATTAATTTCTCAATTATCTGCCTGGCTCTGGCTTTTCGCCTGTCAACTTGTGACCAGCCAAACAGCAATCCACAAAAATCTTTTTTTGATAAATAACGTTTTGTTTACCTGATCTGGTACAAAAGATAGCTAAATGCTAGGGGAATTTGAATCTTCGTGTTCTGCTTCCAATCAGGTATTCTGGTAGTATGCTGATACTGCTGGCGTCGCTACCAAAAGTTTTCAAGTTATCATTTAAGCTTATTAGCAAAGATGTCAAAATATTATTGAAAACACTTCACAACAAGATAAACTTTTCCGCGAGAATCTATACGATACCTCTTGTTGTGTCAACACTTTAATTTGCTGAATGTTAGCTGCGGTTAGCTAAAGTCACTTCACATCGTTTCGAGATAGTCCAGGTAAACTTCTTGATTTTTTTATGCTTATGGTTTTGCAGCCATCCAATTTTCGCCTAAACCTAGTTCAACAATTAATGGCACATCAAGTTGGACAGCCGCTTCCATCACCTTTTTGATGATCTCAGAGGCCTTCGTAATCTCATTTTGTGGAACTTCAAAAACCAGTTCATCGTGTACTTGCAAAATCATTTTGGTTTGTAAGTTTGCTTTCTTCAACTCCCGATGAACGTTCAGCATGGCAATCTTTACAATGTCAGAAGCACTGCCTTGCATGGGCATATTGATGGCTTCACGTTCGGCGCGGGATCGCAGGTTATGATTCTTGTTGGTGATGTCTGGTAGTTTTCGCCAACGTCCGAAAAGTGATCGGACTATGCCATCTGCCGCCCGCGTCGTTTCCGGCATGTCTTCCATATATTTTTTCACGCCAGTGTAGGTGTTGTAATAATCCTCAATCACTTTTTTAGCTTCAGTGCGAGAAATCCCGACACGTGGAGCCAACCCAAAAGCTCCGACGGCGTAAGCGATAGCAAAATTGACGATTTTTGCTACGCGGCGTTTTTCTTTTAATTCTTCATCGGTTTTGGCCCCGAAGACGCGACGCGCTGTACGGGAATGAATGTCTTCATTGTTGCGAAAAGCATCCAGCATTTCGCCATCGTGTGTAACGTGCGCCAGCAATCGTAATTCGATTTGAGAATAATCGGCTGA
>JAYVRW010000325.1:0-13036 GCA_043775925.1 Blastocatellia bacterium | reverse complement strand
GTCTGATTACTAACAATTTTGATAATGATGCCGATCATCAGTCCAGCCAGCCAGGCGGCGTTGAGGAAACCAACGAGAGGAGATAGATTTAATAGCCTCGAATAGTAGTAAATTAATAATGTACAAAAAGCCCAGGCCATAAAAAATAACAAACAATAGAATGCTCCGACGCATAATCCCTGCCATATCATGGTTATTTCTTTGTTCGCGTTCATTGCCTTAATTTTCCTGGTTTCCTGAGATCAGAGAATTAACCTAATTGAGTTTTTGGTGACAAGGCAGGAAAAAATGAAACCTGCTGTTGCGCAGCTAGTGAGAGGGAGAGTTGTTCCATTTTTTTCCGCGTCCGCTCATACACGTCTTCCATGAAAATGTGCATAAATTCACCGTTTCGCCCGATGCTGTACAAATTTTCGATCCCGGTTCCAGCCTTCAGGTTTTGTCGTTCAGTTTCGTACTCACGCAAAAAAACCGGATACGCAATCGGAGTTCGCATGACGCGGCAGCCTTCGTAGCGTTCTTTCACATCAGCAATAATTGGCTTGAGATGCTCCACACAAAACTCGCCTAATCGCTCATCATCCATTTGCCAGAATTCGTCGCCTTTTTCACATCCGATGTCCACGGTGATAATTGTTTTGCCAGTGGGCGCAAGCCAGGGCATCGAAAGTGGCGTTTCGGTGAGGCGGAAAAACGGAAATTGAGCTTCAGGCATCCACGTCACAACATCGGGCAAAAGGCCTCGACCATTCAAACGCAAATTGACGAAGGTCATGGGGCGATAACGAAAGTGCGCTAAATGCGCGACCTGATTTGTGCCCTCGACAATTTTCCCCAGCACGTTGATGGGGGCAGTGCTGATAACTGCTGAGGCCTCAATTTCACGTCCGTTCGCACGAATCCCGATAACTTTATTTTCATCAACCAGAATCTTTTCGACTGGCGCTTCAAGCTGGATGACGCTGCTCAACTCCCCGGCTAATTTTTGACATAAAGTCCCGATGCCGCCTTCGGGGTAAACGTGATAGACGCTCGCTTTTTCGGGGAGTTCGCGGCTGTAACCGCAAGAAATGGCACGCCGTGTCAAACGAGAAGCAAGTTTGAGCCAAAGCGTCTGGGCGATGCTATTTGATATGCCATCGCCAACCGCCGGAGATAATTTTTCGGCTGCTGCCCCAGACCAGGCTTCCGTCAAAGGAATCGCCACTTCATCCGCCAATGCCCGTCCGTAATTTGCGCGAAACCATTCCGCCGCCGAGACAGGTTTTTCTTTGGAAAAATTCAACTGCGAATCCATTCCTCCCATCGTCATGCGCGGGAGACGCATCAAGCCAAAGGGATAACTATACGATTTACCGCCCAGCCAAACGGTTTCGGCGTAATGCCGTACGGTTCGGCATTGGGCGGAAATACCGACGGCTTTGGCCAAACGATTTGTAATGAAATGCGCCCCGAAATCGTAAGTAAAACCATTTTCATCGTGAAAACTTTGTGCCAGTCCGGCGATTTTATTTCCGGCTTCGTACAAACGGACCGGCACACCGTGCTGACGCAAAAAGGTCGCGGCAGTCAATCCGGCTAAACCGGCTCCAAGAATTACTACTGGTTTATTACTATTGAATTTCATTGTGTTTCCGTCTGAAGAGGACGTTTGAGGATGGCGTTGAGAAGCGCACCATGTCCGGTCAGGTTATGTAAAATATCAAAAATCGTGAACACCCCAAGCGCGAGGGTAGATTTTAAACTAAACATTTCAATCAACCAGAGCGGCGCATTTCGTTCGGTCAAAGTGTTGCGAACAGAGTAGGTCCAATTAACCGGACTAATTTGGGTAGTTAGTTTTTCAACTTCATATCCTGTTTTTTCTGCCAGGCAGTTGATGGTTGAAGGATTGAATAAATTCCAATGACGCGGAAAATGATACCCTCCCCAATGGCGTTGTTTGAAAATCCGAAAATCAAGCGTGTCCGTGTTATCGGTGACAATCACGACCCGCCCACCCGGACGCAATAATTTCCGCACATTGGCCAGCAGTTGCAGCGGTGCAGCAAGATGCTCAATCGTTTGAATGAGTATCGCTAAATCGTAGGATTCCTGAGGCAAAGCAAGATTTTCGAGCAAACCGTGATGAACTGTTAAGCCTCTTTTATGCGCCATCCTGGCGGCACGCTCATCAGCATCTACCCCTTCTAATTGCCAGGTTTTTTTTCCAAAATCTTTCAGTAACTCAAGATGAAAACCATCACCGCAACCAATGTCAATAATTCGCGCCTGGTCCGGCAAGTTGCGACACCAGCCTAAAAGACGTTTGGCTTCCAGCCGCCGCCGAGCTTTGAAAACAAATCCAAATTCTGATTCAGAAAATCCAAAGGCGTGATAATTAGACGGATAAATTCGGGCAAATTCTTCAAAGGTCGGTCGCGGGTTCAGATAGACCAGGCTACAGGAGCGACACTGCATGGCAGTAAAGCTGTCCCTGCTGGTGCGATATTCAAAGTCTTCACCTGTCCCAAGCGTTTCAGCCTGATCGTGTTCGCACAAGCAACATTGCGTCGCCGTCATTTTCAGCGGGGCCTCATTTTCACTCTGCGTCATTAAAGAATAGGCCATATTCATTGCTTTTAGATTGAGGTTTTCGATGTCGGACGCAGCCCGTGGCCAGGCTATTAGGTCATCTGCTTTGACACTAAGAGCCACGCATGCGTATTTTGTGATGAAATGCTTTCAATTTGAATGCAGAGATAAATTGGCTGGCAGGAAATATAGGGCAGAGTAAGAAGACGCAGGTGATCTGTGAATAGAACGTTTGTCAGGTTCGACTTTGCCTTTGTACCAAAGCCGCCGCCAGAGACATTAATACCACTGGCGGCGGCCTTTGTTTTATTGACCGTTCATGAGATGAAGCAGGAACGCATCGGTGTAATACGCAAATGGCTTGATCCCGAAATTACTATCGTAGATCGCGTAAATTCCATCACGGCTGATGGCGGCACGTGGCTCAAACCAGTAATCATCCAGAACGCGAGTCCGATGGTGTGCCAAATGACGAACTTCTGATCCATCAACTTTGACCAGGATGGCTTCGTTATATTTTACCTTCCAACGACTTTGCCAATCGGCGGGCAGGGTCCCGTCAGCAGTGCCAAAATTAGTATCCGTGACACTGACTAAAACCCACGGATTGCGTCCATTACTGTTGGCACTGATATGAGCTTCCTGATACCAGTCAAGTGGCATAATGCAGGTTTTCCGGCTGTCGGATAACCTGATTTTCTCGACGCCATTATTTTCACAACCGGCAGGCGGAGCCGGATCGCTTGAGCCAAGGACAAACAAAACTTCGTCCCCATTCAGGTCGCGTCCACGATCTCCATGCGCGGCGTAAGTGATAACTTGTCGCATAAAGTTCATATTCTGGTCATATAACTCAAAGCCTCTAAATCGCCCTGTCCCGGTCAAACCCCAACGGACGATGACATTATTATTCGCAGTCATGTCGAAGTAATCAAAACCGCCAGCCGTACTAATGTCTAACGTTGAGCTGAGGATGTTGGTGCTGATGGTATAAACGCCAACTAATTTTTTATCACCAATAATGACCAGATGATTACCGTCTTCTGAGATGTCACTTTCGCCTCCGCCAAAAGTGATGGCGGTAAATTGGGTGAAGGCACGAACCACAGACTTTTGTTTCGTTGCGACATCAAATGTAAAGATTTGATTCCCTGAATGATAATAAAAAATATTCGGATTGGTCGTACTCCAGCGCGGCTCATTATATCCACTCATCATGGTTTGTGAGGGGGAAGAAATGATATTTCCCGCCCGATCCACCACGTAAAATCCACTATCCTCACCCAGCAGTAAAATCCGCGAATTGTCACTATTAAAAGGAGACATCGTGGCATATTCGTGATGCACTCCCTGCGCCAATTGTGCTTGACCATTACTTAGACGGGTGATCGTTGTTCCGTACGCTGAGTCAGTGAAATCGCCGCCCACGGCAGGCGGAGTCCAACCCGAATAATTTGTCGGCAGATGAATCAAACCGTCATCCAATCGTCCCGCCACTGTCCCTGCATTATTCAGTTGCCCGGTGATAAACGTATAATTTCCTGAGGTCGCCAGGTTGCCGCTGGCATCTTTTGACTTAACCCGATAATTATAGGTAGTGTTGGTCGCCAGCCCGGTTAAATCTATTTGATGACCGGTAGTCATGGTAGCAAGTGTTTTGACACTGCCGTAGCCGATGGTCGTCCCGTAATCAACCTGTGAATCTGCTATTTCATTGGTGAGCCAGGTAATTGATGCACCGCTGGTACTAATGCCTGAACTGCTGATTTGGCTTAAGACCGGCGAAGTGGTATCAACTGTTGGCGGTGGAGTTGTGGTGGTGTCGTTAGCAATGACCGCATTTGAAATTTCTCCGTTCAAATCAAGCAATGTTGTATCCACGACCAGCGGATAAACTGGATTCGTCGGACTCGTATAAAAGACTGTTCCGTCTCGATAAAATTTGACGACGCCTGCTTCAATCGCGATCCGAAAAATTGACCCTGAAGTATAAGTTGTTCCTGACTTATACACATTATTTTCACGCGCTTCGGCGATAAAACCACCGCCTTGTGCCAGAGTTGTGAGATGGAGCGCAAAATTCATTGATTTATAACCGACTCCGGCATAGTTTTTGGTCAAGCCTAAGTAGCGGTTTTTAGCTGCTCCAGAGGCTGAAAATTCTACATAGCCATCGCCTGAATTTATTTGTTGTAAGGAATTAGCGCCGGCATCTGGTGAATCATTGAGACCAGCGTTTTTAGATAAAATTCCACCGGAGACAGTACACTTGACAAGATTTGTCCAGGTTATATTTTGCGGAACATTTGCCACGATGAGAGGGGCAGCCTTGAGGGGTTTAAGGGGAATCAGGAAAGTTGCAGACAAAGCGATAGACACACAAATAGTTATTAAAAACCTATTCATTAAAAAAAACCTTTCGGATTGGAGGATTTCGAGCCGTTAAGTCATTGCGCTTGGGTAAGAGTGGGAAGGCGACAATAACAGACCCGTGACGCAGATGCGATTAAACTTTTAGGGTCAGTATTAGAAGTTAGTATTAATTCCAATGCCCTGAACAAAAAAGCATCCATCCGCCAAAGAACAGAAAATTAGACGGCGTTGTGAGGTAATAGGGTGTGATGTTGAGCAGAATTAAGAATCATGGTTTTCCGCTCAACTATCAATATTACCGGGGGATAACATTACTTGTAGATGCAAATGCTGTACCAAAGAAATAACTAACCCAGCTCTCATTGTTAGCAGGCATTTACATCAAGGGGGAATTTATAGATGATGATTTTTTGTGTACCTCTTACAACTCTTGAAGTAAGTATTCCATAGCACAATTGTACGGGATAGCAGAAACCCGAAGATCAAGTGAGCAAATTCTAATGGCACTAACATCTGTAATAATTCTATACACCGGATTCCTGCTCGTAGGCTGGTTCGCCGCTCGCAAGGTCAAAGACGGAACCGCGCAGGATTTAATCGTGGCGGGACGCTCAATGCCGCTGTGGATCGCTACCTTGACGATGACGGCGACCTGGGTAGATGGCGGTTACTTACTGGGCACAGCGGAAGGCGTTTATAAATCCAGTGTCGCGCTGGGGATTCAAGGCGGTTTATGTTTTGGTCTCAGCCTGATTCTGGGTGGATTATTTTTTGCCAAAACAATGCGGCAGTACGAATTCACAACGCTGATTGATCCGTTTGAAGCTCGCTTCGGGAAAAAATGGGCAGCCGTTTTATTTATCCCCGCGATGCTCGGCGAAGTGTTTTGGAGTGCGGAATTGCTGGTGGCAGTCGGCTCTACGATCAGTGTGATGTCTACGATTTCGCTGAGCGTGGCAATTATTATTTCAGCACTGGTCATTACGACTTATACGATGCTCGGAGGCATGTGGTCAGTCGCCTACACCGATGTTTTCCAGCTTGGATTAGTAGCGATTGGCTTACTTGTCGCCATCCCTTTTATCTTAACTGCGGTCGGAGGATTTGAGGCAGCGTGGTCGAGTTATGCAACGCTTCACCCGAACGCCACAGCCATCATTCCTCCACTTCATGCCGTGGGAGGAATTTGGACGACGCAAACGATTATCAATTGGTGGGACGTGAGCGCGATGCTGATTTTCGGCGGGATTCCGTGGAATTGTTATTTTCAGCGTGTGCTGTCTTGTCAGTCTCCGCAGCGAGCGCGACAGCATTCCATCTTCGCCGGAGTCTTAACTATCGCTTTCACCTTACCACCATTATTATTAGGGATTGCAGCGGTCAGCTACAAATGGCCTGAAAATTTATTGGCGCAATTACAAGCGCAGCCTTCACAAACATTGCCGATGATTTTTCAGTATGTGACTCCGCCACTGGTAGGAATTCTTGGGCTGGGAGCCATCATCGGAGCCGTCACTTCCAGCTTCAGTTCCTCCATCCTTTCCGCCGGATCAATGTTTGCCTGGAATTGCTGCCACCGCCTGCTGAAGCCGGATATGTCGGTCATGCAGATGAAGCGGTTGCTACGGATTTCAATTGTCTTATTAGGCGCGGCGGCAACAGTGATGGCTTTCAAAGTGCAAAGTGTTCAGGCTCTGTGGTTCTTCACCAGCGACCTGATTTTCGTCCTGCTTTTTCCGCAATTAGTGGTTGCTCTCTTCGATAAAAAAGTGAATCGAATTGGTTCCATCACTGCTTTTTGTGTTTCTTTGATTTTACGTTTGGGTGGTGGAGAACCATTATTCAATTTGCCCCCGATCATTCCCTATCCTGAGATTTTTTCAGCATTTATTTCCGGCGATCCAAAAAGCTGGTACGACGGAGGCTTTCTGCTGTTTCCGTTTAAGTCTTTAGCTACAGCAGTTGGAATTTTTTTGTTGCCAATCGTGTCACGTTTGACTATAAAGTGGGATCACCCCCTGCCTCTTAGAAAAACCCCTTAACACGTAGTATGCAATGAAATCTAATAATTCCTCACTTCTGACAGCACTTAAATTTACCGCGTTAGCTTTGGTCTTCGTCATCGGTTATCAAGTCGCAGGCAAAGATTATCCGCAAGCCACCGCCATTGTCGGTTGGGTTCTTGGCTTTCTGATCGGGATAAAACTCAGCCTGCGCAAGACCAGCGAAGAAGCAGAATAGCCATTAATCGTAACTGATGAGATCTTTGGCTTTTGGGCTTTGTTTTTTGGCGAGGTCTTGAAATGATGTACCTTGAGCAAAAGATTAACTCTCGCGGAGACAAATTAATCGTGAAGCTGTGCCAAGACCAAAAGACCCAAGACCTCATTAGGTAACTTAATCAATATCCTTTCGCCTTATCCACGACATTGAGCAATGGCAGCCCGTTGGAATAGCGGCGGACATTTTCTGCGACCACTGCCATTAGCCTGATCTGTCGGCTTGGCGCGTAGCCTGAATTATGCGGCGTCACTACCAGATTCGGGCAATCCCAGAATGGATGATCGGCGGGCAAAGGCTCCGGCGTAGTCGCGTCCAACCCTGCACCACGAATTTTCTTCTCTTTCAAAGCTCTGACCAGCGCGTCGTTATCAACCAATCCACCCCGCGAAACGTTCAGGAAATAGGCGGTCGGTTTCATTTTATTGAAAACCGAATCATTGAACATTTGCCGTGTAATTTTTGTCAGTGGAGCCGCACTCATCAAGACATCTACCTGCGGAACCATTTCCATTAACCAATCTGGATCGTGCAATTCGGCGACGAATTCCGGCTTGGGAATCGGCTTCGCGTCCGTCGCCAGCACGCGCATACTGAAGCCGTAATGCAGGCGTCGTGCGGTGTCTGAACCGATGCCTCCCATCCCGACAATGCCAATTGTTTTTTGATACAAATCTTCTAAAGGTACAGTCGCGTTACTATATTTTCGTTGCTTGAAATTCGGAATTGAATCCTGCGTCAAACCACGCGTCAGGCTGAGCAATAAGCCAATCGCCGATTCAGCAATCACGGGTGAGAAAATGCGCTGCATGTTACACATCACGGACGGATGCTCAATCATTTCAGGGTAGAGCCATTCAACTCCGGCAGCCCAGGAGTGAATCCATTTAAGCTTTTTCGCTGTTGGCAAAGTTTCTTTATCAATGCCGCCAAGAATTACTTCAGCATCAACTGCGTGCTTTTTAAATTCGGCCTTATCGATGATGACGTGAAGCTCAATATTTTTTCCGGCAGCACGAATTTGTTCCGTTTCAGCCGGCGTCAATTTTTCTGAACAAACAATTTTAATAGTTCCGTTGGCAGGTCTTGATTCATTGAATGACAAAGCTTCAGCCGTCGAAGCAATTGCGCCAGTAGTAGCTAATCCTGCCAAAAAGTTGCGACGTGAAAATGTATCTTCGATCATTTTTTTCCTCCTGAAAATGCGGAAGCCCGCACGAAGTAAGGGCGTCATAACCCAAGTGAAAAACACACTTACTGCGTGCGTGTTTCTGCCTTTAAAGCCCAAAGACAAACAAGCCATTTCCTGATGAAATCGCTACATATTGTTTGCCGCGAATTGAATAACTAATCGGATTCGTCACGATCTGTGCGCCTGCCATGAAATTCCAAAGCGGCTTCCCTGTCAATGCATCCAGCGCATAAAAATAGCCTTCGCTGCTGCCACCAAAAACCAATCCTCCCGCCGTCGCCATCACGCCCGCCATGACCGGGAATTGCAATTTGAATTCCCATTTTTGTTGACCAGTCAACGCATCCAGTGCTTTGACTACGCCATAAGGCTCAATGCCGGGAATGTCGCGTCCGCCGCCGCCTTCAAAAAATTCTCCGGCGTGATAGGTCGTGTCTGATTTAAAAAAATATTGCGGATGATTTTCACGCGCCAACACATAAAATAATTTTGTCTGCGGGCTATACGACGGGCTATTCCAATTCGTTGCGCCGCCCAAGCCTGGAGACAACAAAGTCCCTGCAACCGATGGCTCAGTGTTCGGCAATTTTATTGGTCGGCCCTTGTCATCCAACCCTTTTGCCCACGTCTGTTTGATGTACGGCACACCGCGCAAAAATTCTCCCGTCACACGATCCAGCACGTAATAAAAAGCGTTGCGATTTGCGGTGACAATTAATTTTCGATTTCGTCCATTGATGTTTCCATCAATAATGACAGGCACTTGATTCGCATCCCAATCATAAAGATCGTGCGGCGTGAATTGAAAATGCCATTTCAATTTTCCTGTGTCGGCATCAAGCGCGAGTAAGCTATCAGAATATAAATTGTCTCCGGTGCGACTGTCGCCGTTCCAGTCGGGAGCCGGATTTCCCGTTCCCCAGTAAATCAAATTCAAGGCTGGATCGTAAGAACCTGTGACCCACGTCGGAGCGCCGCCTGTTTTCCAACTTTCCCCAGCCCACGTTTCATTTCCTTTTACACCCGGCTCCGGCACAGTCCAAAATCTCCAAATCTGTTTTCCGGTCTTAGGATCGTAAGCATCAAGAAATCCGCGAATGCCTAATTCTCCGCCTGCGATACCGACAATAATTTTATCTTTGATGGCAAGCGGCGCACCCGTCATTGTGTAGCCCGCTTTGTAATCGGCGACGACAACGTCCCATTTCGGCTTGCCGGAGTGAATATCAAGCGCGACCAGATGCGCATCAAAGGTGCATAAATAAAGGGTGTCGTCGAGTACAGCCAGTCCACGATTAGGAGTGCCGCAACATCCTTTTGCATCAGCAGGTGTAGTCCGGCGATACGTCCAAAGCGGCCTGCCCGTGCGTCCATCCAACGCCGTGACGACGTGAGGCTTTTCAGAAATATACAAAATTCCATCCACGACCAGCGGAGTCGTTTCGACTTTGCCCGGATCGCGCATTTGATAAACCCAGGCTGGCCTGAGCTGTGCCACATTCGTTTTATTGATTTGTGTAAGTGAAGAAAACCGATGCCCTTGAAAGTTGCCAGAATAGGTCAGCCAGTTCTGCGGCTCTAATTCTGAGCTACGAATTCGTTCATAAGAAACCTCCGCAAAACTTGTAGCAGTAAAAATAATCACCACTAAACAAACGTAAAATTCTTTGCGCCTTCGCGTCTTGGCGTGAACAAAACTCTCTCTCATTTTTCACCTCGCAACGAAACCAAATACGCCACGACATCAATCAATTCATCATGTTCTAATATTTTCCGATAGCTTGGCATCGAAGATTTCCCCCAATCTTTATGCAGCTCCGACAGTTCCGATTTGAAAAATGAATGGACGCGTCCCGAAATTTCGCGCAGGTGAATGGTGAACGTATCTTCATTCACGCGGACGCCGGAAATCTTTTTTCCATCTTTCGTAATAACACGAACTAATAAAAAATTATCTGTAATCGCAGTCCCTGCACGAAGCTGTAAATAACTTTTCGGGACATCAGCTTGCGGTGCCAACAATGAAGTAATCAAATGCTGTCTACCGCGCCGCAGTCCGATTTCACTGAGGTCTGGCGCATACGCGCTTCCCTCGCCATTGATTGCGTGACACGAAGCGCATTCGCCTTTTGAGAAATATAATTGTCTGCCGCGCTCTGCATCGCCAATCATTTTTTCACGCGGAAACTGACCAAGGCTGCGCACATAATCGGCTAATTCCTTAAGTTGTCCAGATTCTAATCGCGTTCCCGGCATTTCAGTTCCGGTAATTCCTTCGCGGATAATTTTGAAAAGTGAAGCCTCAGAATCGGCGCGATTTAATTTCGGAGTTGCAAGCGTTGGGCCTGTACCGCCTTCGCCTTTTTGTCCATGACAGGCGGCACAATGCGCTTGAAATAGTTTTGCACCAGAGTCATTTGGGGATTTTTGTGGGACTGGTTGGGGTTGCCAAAAAAGAAAAAGACCTAGACACAAAAGGCTCATTTGAAACTTAAAGATTGTGGTCAATCGTGGCATAAACTTTTAGTTTGTGCTGTTAGCTTTTCCGCGAATTTCCTAAGAAAATCTACAGTTTCCATCAAAATCTGTAGCTCAACACACAGCACAAACTACAAACTAAAAGTTTATGCTACTTTCGGGGTCCATAAATCGGAGCCGGTCGCCCGACTTCCAACGCGCCAAGATCAGGAGCTTTCCCCGTAAAATTATCATTCAAATTAGGCAGCTTCACTCCTGCATCAACTGCGACACTGTTCGGCTTCAAGCTAAAATCCAGGTCGCCGATTTCATAAACTTTATGCGGCTGTGAAGCATCCGGCGGTCTCACATTTTTGAAAATATCGTAATCAACATTGATGCCGTGCGCTTCTAATCCTGTCGCTTTCTGAAACTCTTCAAGTGTTTTGAATTTCTGTGCAGTCTTCGTCGTTAATTCGTAATCGCGCAACTTTCCATTCGCCGGAGCCGTCCAGACGAATTGCGGCTTGTCGCCCGGATTCGCACGATAGCCGTTGTAATCAAGTGTCGTGTACGAAGTAAAACTCAAATTACTAAACACAGGTCTTTCGGGATGATTCGTGCCGAGAATCAAATTATTGCGATAATGCCAATTTGAATATCCACTGGCGTTGCTGTTTTCCGTGATGAACGTATTGTGATAAATCAGGACTCCGGCGGGGCTTCCGTTGCCTGTTTTCAAGGCTCCGCCCATCGGGACGCTGTAAATCACATTGCGGTAAAAATACGCCGGGCCGCCAAACATTGGCTGAGCACTGATGCCGTGCTGCGCGGCATTAAAGCCACGATTTCTCATCACGCGAATGTTGTGAACTCCGCCGTCGGATTCAATCACGTCATCCGTCATCATGAAAATATCGTTGTTATAAATATCAATCGCTACGCCCTGTTTAGTAGCGTCTTGCGGTGGTGTGCCGTATGTGCTGACACAAATTCCATCGTGAAAATACGCTAGATAGTTATGACAAATCACATGTCCCTGCCCGTAGACCTTAATGCCGATGAACGATTTTAATTCCGTCGCTTTGTACTTGCCGAAATTTGACCAGCCGATCAAACGATTACGGTCATCGCGTCCGGTGATGTGGTTGTCAGCAAAATAAAAATTCTTCGAGCCTTCGAATTCATTGAAAATAGCGACACCAACATCTTCAATGGTGCAATTTCGCACGACTAACCCGCTGCATCCGATCAACTCCTTTAGTCCCGCATAAAAAGCAATATCGGTGTTGCGAATCGTGAGATTTTCAAAATAATTATAATCCGCGCCCATCACATCAAAGAGCCGATAATTGCCCGCGCCATCAAAAATCGCTTCGCCATCGCCTGCGCCGCGAATGACGATTGGTTTTTCTGCTGTGCCTTTATTCGTAAAAACATAAGTGCCGTCGAACGGAACGCCGTAAGTCGTAACGTAATTCAAACGATCTGCCTTATACAATCCGGCGTGTACCAGAATCACATCGCCGGGTTGCACCGGACGTTCATGGACAGGCGCCCAGTCGCCCGTGCCAGGGCCGTAATACGCTTCTTTCAAGCCCTTGAATGATGGCTCTAATTTTGGCCCTTCGTAATCGGGCGGATAGACGTGCAACGTGCGTCCACCTGTATACGCCTTTGGAGTTTCGCGTGTTTTGACAGTGACTTGTTGAGAAGATTTTCCGCTCACGCTATCAGGATCAGTCATCGTAAAGCGGCATTCGTAAGCCGTATTTTCTTCGAGATCAAGAATGCTTCCCGCAAACATGCGCGGCGTCCAGTATTCCAAAAAATTTCTTGCACGTCCGACTTTTTCATCGCCCAGACGAAGTAGTGGCTGCGCGTCATGCCAGGGTACTGTTCCGGCTTTGCGATACTGCACGGCTACTGATGCGTTGCGATTATCGTCGCCGCTAATCTTCCATTCAAAGCCAAGGTTGAGCAGTGTGGCAGGTTCGACGATGAATTCACCGGACGTGACGGCGTTGTTCGTTTGCGCAAAAATTGGAAGGCAAAAAAATGTTATCAAGAGAAATGTAATAAGATGTTTCGGGGCGATTTTCATAGGAATTTCCCAGGGAGCGCAGGCGGCTCGCCTGCCGTTTGCGAGCGAAGCGAAGC
>JAYVRW010000324.1:0-3732 GCA_043775925.1 Blastocatellia bacterium | reverse complement strand
TTTCAATGGAATACAACTGGCTGACGTTGAATGGTAAATCTGCGCCTGCAACGACGCCAATGATTGTGAAGAAAGGCGAACGTGTCCGCATTCGCATGGTGAATATTGGGATGGATCATCATCCCATTCATTTGCACGGCGTACAGTTTTACGTCACTGGCACGGAAGGTGGGCGCATTCCCGAATCCGCCTGGTATCCAGGCAATACTGTGCTGGTCGGCGTAGCGCAGGCGCGGGACATTGAATTTGTAGCGCAGTACGAAGGCGATTGGATGCTGCACTGTCACTTGCCGCATCACATGATGAACCAGATGGTTTCAATGGTGGGACCAATGATGATGTCACACGGCAGCGGCTCACAAACTGGGTTAGGCATGCAAGAAGGCATGGGCGTGATTCGTCAGGGAAATGCTTTAAGTGAAAGTGCAGGTACGGGAATGGGTCGCGGAATGGGAATGGCGACTTCTGAAAAAAATGTTTCCAATCTAATTGCGGCGCAAACTCCAATGCAATCGGGCGTGGTTTATTCTTGTCCGATGCACCCCGAGGTAAAATCAGATAAGGAGGGTAAGTGCCCCAAGTGCGGGATGGCTTTAATCAAAGTGCAGATGCCTGTCGCTACGCAGGTGGAAATCTATTCTTGTCCCATGCATCCTGAAGTTGTCTCAACCAAAGCTGGTCAGTGTCCGAAGTGTGGAATGACTCTGGTTAAAAAACAGCAACCTGCTCTCACTTTGACAGAAGAAGAAAAGAAGAAAGTTCCCGGCTATCCGCAAGACATGATGATGCCGATGGACGAAGCGGTGGCAAAACCGGAGACGTGGGGGCTTGCGCCAGGCTGGACGGCTTCAATGATGGGGATGATGAATTTGGTGCGCGTACTGCCGGAAGAGAAGTACAACAAGATTGTGGCAATGATTAAAGAAGGCAAAACAGAAGAGCCAAAATCATCGCACGATCAGCACAAACATTAATCTTTGACTGACATTCGGTAAACCACAAACAAGCAGTTGGGCAACCATCTGCTACTAACTTTAAGGAGATAAAATGAAAAGTAAAAATATCTTTCTGAGCTTGATCGCAGCGGTCGGGCTGACGACTTTGGCGGCTTCGGCGCACGATCCGGTGAAACTTTCCAGCTATCTGGTAGACACGGTCTGCGCGGCGGATCACGTCAAAGACAGTGCGGAAGCCGCTACTAAATTCTCTGCCGAGCATACTAAAGAATGCGGATTAATGGAGGAGTGCGTCAAGGGCGGCTACGGCGTTTTCAGTGAAGGGAAATGGTATCCCTTCGATGACAAAGGGAATCAACTGGCGAAAGCAATCCTTGATAAGACCCAGAAGAAAGATCACCTCAAGATTACGGTTGAGGGCATGAAGCACGACGGCAAGATACTTGTGCAAAAGATGATTGAAGAGTAACAACCATCTGTTAATTTTGGAGGGGCTGGGTTAAGACACTCGCCCCTTCTTATCAAAAAATTCCAACCAAACGCTAAGGACTGAAACCTGTACAGTTCCCTTTTTTAATAAATTGAAAAGAAATGATTGATCGGCTCGTCGAATTTTCACTAAAGAACCGCTTCATTATCATTGCGGTTTATCTCGCGTTGGCGGGTTGGGGAACCTACGCGTTGCTCCATACGCCGATAGATGCGATTCCTGATCTGAGTGAAAATCAGGTGATTGTTTTCACCGATTGGGCGGGGCGCAGTCCGCAGGAAGTCGAAGATCAAATCACGTATCCACTCACTGTCAGTTTGCAGGGACTCGCCGGAGTCAAAGTCGTGCGTTCGCAATCGGCGTTTGGCTTCTCAATGATTAACGTGATCTTTGAAGACAGCGTAGATTTATATTTTGCTCGCACACGAGTCCTGGAACGCCTGACGTTGGTGAGCGGTAATTTGCCGAAAGATGTGAAGCCTACCCTTGGCCCTGATGCGACCGGTGTCGGGCAAATTTTCTGGTACACCATCGAAAGCGACAAGCACAGCTTGATTGAACTGCGATCAATTCAGGATTGGTTTGTTCGTTACCAGTTAAATTCTGTGCCGGGTGTTGCCGAAGTCGGCAGCGTTGGCGGCTATGTCCAGCAATATCAAATTGACGTTGATCCGAATCGTTTGCGCAGCTATGACCTGCCGTTGAGCGCAGTCATTTCTGCCGTCGAACGCAGCAATAATAACGTCAGCGGCAACGTCATCGAATCCGGCGGAACATGGACAGTGGTGCGTGGCATCGGCTTACTTGAATCTACGGATGACATTGCCAATATTGTGATTGCTTCGCGCGGCGGGACTCCGATTTATGTGAAGACCGTCGCCGAAGTGAAAATCGGCGGCGCTTTTCGACAAGGCGCTCTCGACAAAAACGGAAAAGAAGCCGTTGGCGGCGTAGTCATTGCGCGTTACGGCGTAGACACGCTCAACGTCATCAACGCGGTTAAGAAAAAAATCGAAGAGCTGAAAGCCGGATTGCCAGCGGGCGTGAAAATTGTTCCGTTTTATGATCGGACGGAATTGATTAATCGCGCTACGGATACGCTGAAAGTTGCGCTCCTTGAAGAAATTTTGCTCGTCACCCTGGCGCATATAATTTTCTTATTTCACTTTCGCTCAATCCTGATCGTAACTTTGCCGTTGCCGCTCGCCGTGTTGATTTCGTTTTTGCTGATGCATTACGTCGGTATCTCGTCGAATTTGATGTCGCTCGCAGGGATTGCAATTGCGATTGGCGTGTTAGTTGATGCGGGCATTGTCGTCACCGAAAATTGTTTTCGCTTTCTCGAACAACGCAAAGTTGATCCGAAGAATCGCCAACTGGTGTGGGACACCGTGCTGGATGCAACGAAACTGGTCGGGCGTCCGGTTTTCTTTTCGATGGCGATCATTATTCTGGCCTTTATTCCGGTCTTCGCACTGACCGGACAGGAAGGGAAATTATTTCATCCGCTCGCCTTCACGAAAACTTTTGCGATGGTCGGAGCAACAATCATTGCCGTAACTTTGGTTCCAGTGCTTTGTACTTTGTTACTCGGTGGCAAGTTTCATCGTGAAGAAGATAATCCGGTGATGCGATTTTTGCAGTGGATTTACAGGCCTTTGCTGCGTTTTGCGCTCAATCATCGGTTGTTGACAATGAGCATTGCACTGTTTTTCTTTACGATTGCTTTGTTACTCGCTACGTCATCAAGTTGGCTTTCAAGTGTCCGTACTGTAACGGCAAACATCCCGATTTTATCTGGCATCATTCAAGGCATGCATCCGATTGGCAAAGAATTTATGCCGCCGCTTGATGAAGGCGATTTGATGTTTATGCCTGTGACTGACACGAGCGTATCGTTGCCGCAGGCGCTTGAAATTACGAGCCGTCAGGACGCGATCATCAAAAAATTTCCCGAAGTCGAATGGGCAGTCGGTAAGCCCGGACGCGCTGAAACTTCGACTGATCCTTCGCCGATCAACATGGTAGAAACGGTTATTCATCTGAAACCACGCACCCAATGGCGAGCCGGAATGACTCCTGAAAAATTAGTTAATGAACTTGATGCGGCGGTCAGTATGCCCGGTGTCTCAAACATTTGGACACAGCCGATTCGTAATCGAATTGATATGCTTTCGACGGGAATTCGTTCGCAAGTCGGCTTGAAAATCTTCGGCAACGATCTGAAAACTTTAGAAGAGCGAGCGCAGGCGGCAGCAAAAATCCTCAATAAAATCAGGGGTGCGA
>JAYVRW010000323.1:0-13173 GCA_043775925.1 Blastocatellia bacterium | reverse complement strand
CTCTACTTCAAATACTTCTCAAACCAATCCAAATTCCTCTGCAAATTATCTACGCGATGTTTCGGTTCGCGGATGCCGTGACCTTCGCGGGGGTAGCGCACCAGCACCGTGTCTACGCCGCGCATTTTCAGTGCCGTGTACATTTCTTCGGCTTGCGTGATGTGAACGTCGTTGTCGTTTTCGCCGTGAACTAACATCGTCGGCGTCTTCACATTTTTGATGTGTTTGAGCGGCGAGCGCTCCCACAATTTTTCGTAATTGTCCCACGGCATGCCGCCAAATTCCGCGTGAACCAAATCCTGATAAAGCGAAGTCGAATAAAAACTAATCAGATTTGACAGGCTCGCGGATGCAATCGCAGCTTTGAAACGATCCGTTTGTGTGACAATCCAATTCGTCATATATCCGCCGTAGCTGCCGCCCATCACGCCCATGCGGTCTTTGTCGAGGTAAGGAAATTTTTCAAGCGCGACATCAACGCCTTTCATCAAATCGCGGTAATCGCCGCCCCCCCAATCATTCACGCAACCATCCGAAAATTTCTGTCCGTAGCCCGATGAGCCGCGCGGATTAATCAATAATACGCCGTAGCCCTTTGCCGCCAACGCCTGCACTGTCGCATTGAAACTGTATCCGTGCATCCCGTGCGGCCCACCGTGAATGTAAAGAATCACCGGATATTTTTTCGTTTCGTCGAGATTGATTGGAGGGACGAGCCAGCCTTGAATGTATAAACCTTCGTTGTCAATTTCATATTCAAGCATTGATGAGAAGCTTAATTTATCAGTCAATTGCTTATTCACATTTGTTATCGTATCCCAAAAAAAAAGTGGCGACTTTTTGTCTTTTGTCTGAATTCCTAGTTTGTAGATTTCTTGTGGATGAACATCTTTAGCAATCAAGTGAAAATGATTTTCCTTTTTCAATGAATGCTCACGCAATTGCGGCTTAAATGAGTATCCAACTATTTGCGCGTTGGGTCCAGAGGTAAAAAGAGAGGACACGGATGATGCAGGATTTTCACGCCCTGGCACTATTTCAGATGACCCCCTCCATGATTGTAAAAAATCAGGCTCAGACTGATTCCATTGAAGTTTGGTTATACGCGAACTCTCAGTACTAATCGTTTTTGGCATTCCTCCGAAGGAATTTATGATAAAGGCTTTAGCATTTTCCGCGACACTATCAATCGTCGTCACGTCGCGTACCGTAGCTAAATACGCAATCTGACTTCCATCCGGCGAGAACACGGGTTGCCATTCGCAGCCTTTGGTTTTGGTCAGTTGTCGCACTGCGCCTGTGGTGACGTTGGCTACAAATAAATCGGAGTTGTTGATTTTGTCTGGATCGGGTTCGTGATTGGAGACGAAAACAATTTCATCGCCTTTCGGAGACCAGTTGATCGAATGTTCGGCGTAGTTGCCACTCGTCAATTGGCGCAACTGCTTCGTCGCTACATCCACGATAAAAATGTGGGATTGCAAATTGTCTGAAAACGAAGTCCGCGATTTATATTGGAGCCGCGTCACGACTTTGACATCGGTGGTGTAGTTGTTGGCTTTGGCTTGTTGCACTTTGTATTCCGCTTCCATCGCTGTGATTTGTTCAGCCGATTTTCCCTGCGCTTTCAAAATTGTATTTCTGGTATCAGCAGGCAGATGCATCAATTCTTCCTGACTCAAGCCGCGTGTCAACCGCTCCATCATTGGGTTCGGAGGCAGAATGATCGGGTCACTCGCAAACGCAATTTGCTTGCTGTCAGGCGACCACGTGAAGCTTTCGCCAGCTTTTGTAAAAAAGAAATTCGTGTGCGCTACGCGAGTGATTTTTTGTGATTCTGCACTCGGAGTTTTTACCCAGTTTCCATCCGGCAAATGCACTGATTTGCCGCCGTCAAGATTGATGATCCATAACGCATCTTGTGAGTAATATGCCAGCAATTTCCCGTCCGGCGACCAGCGCGGCGTATTTTCATCAGCGTCATCTTTCGTTAAGCGCTGCGGCTCTCCGCCTTCGGTTTTGACGATCCAGATGTGCGTGACGTTGCGGGCGTGATCGGCGCTGACTTCGGTGACGGTATAGGCTACGCGGGAGCCGTCAGGCGAGATGTTGGCGTCGGCGACATCTTTGAGCTGGTAGAGGTCTTCAGGAAGGAAGCCGCGTTTGGTTTGCGCGTTGAGCGGTAAGAGACAGAAAGAAATCAGGAGTGTGAAAGAGATGATAGTTTTCATAGATTTGATGTGGCAGAAGCCCGACTGTCAAGGAGGGCAGCAGTACACTGGAGAAAATTTCCATAGAAATGGTGCCCTTGTTCACACGCGGGCTTCTGCCATCCTAGGCACAAACTAAAAGTTTATGCCACAAATAATAATTCTTTCTCCTGCTCTACGAAACCTAACTCGAACGCCTGCCGATAATATTCACGCAGCCCCGCGAGGTTTTCTCCGTCCAATTCATAGTTCACATTTGTAGTTAAATAAGCAAGTAATTCAGACGAAGGTTTATTCAGCACTTTCGAATATTGCTCGGCAATTTCGCTGGCGCGTTCCAGACCTTCGCGTTTCGCCATCTCAAAATCTAACTTAAAGCGATGATAATCACCGAGCGCATCTTCACGCACGACCCAGACGGCAAACACAAACGGCAAATCGGTGAGCGCTTTCCACTCTTCGGCTAAATCATAAATCTTCAAATGAAGCCGCTCCGCATTGGCTTTCAAATGAAAGGCTGGATCGCCAATCACCAGCGCGGCATCCGTGCCATCAAACATATTCGCGCAGCCGGAAGGCGCATCGGGCAGGCGTTCGCAATACGCAGGATTGTGATGATAGCGACGCGTCATCAGAATTTTGACTAAGGTTTGCGAAGTGCGTGAAGAACTGTCCAGCGCGATTTTTGAAATTTTACTCGGCTCACATTTGGATGCGAGGATGACGCTTTCGATTTTGTTTTTAGAAGCTACGGCAACGTTGGGGATGATGCGGAGGTTCGGAATCCGCAGGTATTCAATCACCGGAATTAAGGCGATGTCGCATTGCCCGTTCGAGAGCATCTGCGCACAACGCGCCGGAGCCGCATCGCCAATAAAAATGGCACGATTGCGCTGCATGCCGGACGTGAAACTATAAATCAGCGGCGCAGAATTTAGATATGTGGAGGCGGCAATTCGCATAAGGATTTCGATCAATTAATTAACCACGGAGAGCACGGAGAAAAACTTGCTTCAAGAAGCAAAATAAAAGTCGAGATTTTTCATTAGCAGTAGTTATTTCCTTCGTGCTCTCCGTGTACTCCGTGGTTAATTACTTCTTCTTGATTCACAATACGTCGTGTACATTGATATTTTATTTTGCCCTCAAAGTTTCAGGAAATTGTCATAGATATGTTGATAGATTCACACGCTCATTTAGATACGCCCGCTTTTGATGAAGATCGTGACGCCGTTATCGCTCGCGCACAAGCCGCCGGGGTCGAATTATTTCTCGAAATTGCCGGAAGCGAGGTCGCCAAAGGTTCATTGGAAGTTGGCATCGCTCTGGCTGAAAAACACGATTTTATTTACGCCGCTATCGGTCTTCATCCGCACGAAGCCAGTTTATACGATGAAGCTCTCGAACAAAAATTTCTCGACTTAGTGCAGCATCCGAAAGTGATTGGATGGGGTGAGATCGGTTTGGATTATTACTACGATCACAGCCCGCGTGAAGTGCAACAGCAAGTTTTTCGTCGGCAATTGGAACTGGCTTTGCAGGTGAATTTGCCGGTCATTATTCATACGCGTGATGCCGAAGACGATACGATAGCAATTCTGCGCGACGCTTATTTTCAGCACGATCTGAAAAAACGTGGAGGAATTATTCATTGCTTCACGGGAACGCAAGCATTGGCAGATGCAGCGTTGACACTTGGGTTTACGATTTCTTTTTCAGGTGTAGTGACTTTTAAAAACGCCGATGCTTTGCGGTCGGTCGCGGCTTCGGTTCCGAAAGATCGGTTGTTGATTGAAACCGATTGCCCGTTTCTGGCTCCCGTGCCGTATCGTGGAAAACGCAATGAACCCGCGTATGTGACGGAGACAGCGAAGCAACTGGCGGCTTTACAGAATGTGAGTTTTGAAGAAATTGCTGAAATTACGACCGCAAATTTTAAGCGGATTTTCCTGTAGTCTGAATTAAGTATGCAGAAGCCCGCACGCAGTAAGGGCGTTAATTCGCAATTACGACGAACGCCCTTACTACGTGCGGGCTTCTGCATACCAAAAGACAACGTCTTGAGAACAAATTGTGACGTGTTCATCGTAGTATTTTAGTGAGGAGCTTTTATGACGAATCAACTTCCGCATGTCGTAATTATTGGTGGTGGATTTGGGGGGCTGGCAGCAGCTCGTGCGCTGAAATCCGCACCAGTTCGCATCACCCTTTTGGATCGTGCGAACCACCATCTTTTTCAACCGCTGCTTTATCAAGTTGCCATTGCCGGACTCTCTCCGGCTGACATTGCCGCGCCGATTCGGTCAATTCTCCGCAGTCAGAAAAATGTCACGGTGTTGCTCGAAGAGGTTCTCAACATTGACCCAAATAAGCAGATCGTTGAGTTCAGTGAGGGTCAGTTAAGCTACGATTATTTGATTATTGCGACGGGTGGACGGACAAGTTACTTCGGCAATGACGCCTGGGAAAAATTTGCGCCGGGAATGAAAAGCCTCGATGATGCGCTGGAAATTCGGCGACGGGTTTTGCTCTCGTTTGAATTGGCAGAAAAAGAAAATGATCCGGTACGGCGTCAGGAGTTGATGACTTTTGTCGTAGTCGGTGGCGGCCCCACCGGGGTTGAGTTGGCAGGCGCGATTTCAGAGCTGGCGCGATATGCCTTAACGCGAGATTTTCGGAACATCAACCCGCGTGACGCGAAAGTGATTTTACTGGAAGGTGGCGCACGAGTATTGCCGAGTTTTGCCGAAGATTTAAGCGCGAGCGCCGAGCGGCAATTAACCCAGCTTGGGGTGCAGGTGCGCGTCAATGCACTGGTCAAAAATATTGATGAAGCCAAGGTTTATCTGGATGATGAAACGATTAATGCTGCGACAATCATTTGGGGAGCAGGCATTCAGGGATCAATGTTAGCCAGTAAAATCAATACGCCGCGTGATCGGATCGGGCGATTAATTCTTGAACCTGATCTGACGTTACCAAATTATAAGAACATTTTTGCGATTGGAGACACCACCAGTTTTATGCATCAAACAGGGAACCCGCTACCGGGAGTCAGTCCCGTAGCCATGCAGATGGGGCGCTGTGCCGCAGAAAATATTTTGCGGGCGATGAAAGGTGAGCCGTACAAATTATTTAGTTATCTTGATAAAGGAAGCATGGCTACGATTGGTCGTCACGCGGCGATTGCAGAAATGGGTAAAATTCACCTGAGCGGTTTTATCGCCTGGTCAGCGTGGTTGTTTATCCATCTGATTTTCCTGATTGGATTTCGCAATCGTGTGGCAGCCTTATTTAATTGGGCGTGGTCGTACCTTACCTATCAACGCGGAGCCAGATTGATTACGGGGAAAAAGTGAGAAAAGAGACGTTAAGAGTTCAAACTTCAGTTTGACCCGCCAGCGAAGTGCGGCGTGAATCACGCTAAAGCGCGAGCTCTGAACGCTTGTTATGTCAGCGGTAATCTGACGGTGAATTTTGTTCCACCACTGGAATTATTTTCGGCGGTGATGCTTCCCTGATGTGATTCGACGATCCATTTGACGATGGATAATCCAAGACCTGAACCCTGAACGGTTTTATCGCTGGTGCTGCGTGAATGGCGAAAGAACCGTTCAAAAATATGCGGAATGTCGTCGGTTGGAATCCCGCGCCCCGTATCTGAAATTATCATCACTGCATCTTTGGTATCTTTCATTGAAGTCAGCGTGATGCGCCCACCGCTGGGCGTATATTTGATGGCGTTATCTAATAAATTCAGCAACATTTGTTTCAGCCGCTGAGCGTCTCCTTTAATCGTCAGTTCCGTTTGTGAATCAGACTGATATGCGAGAGATTGATTTTTTACCTCCGCCAACGGGCCTAAATACTCAACCACCTGCGAGCATAAATCCCCAATGTTCATCGGCTCAAAATGCAAATCAGCGGGGCCGGCATCGGCGCGGGCGAGCATCAATAAATCTTCGACCAGCCGCGAGAGTCGAATAATTTCTTCTAAATTGGAAGCCAGCACTTCCTGATATTCATCCGCTTTTCGTTCACGCCGCAGCGCGATTTCAATATCGCCGCGCATCACGGCTAAAGGCGTCCGCAGTTCATGCGAAGCATCGGCGGTGAATTGTCGTTGTCGCTCGAAGGCCGCTTGCAGGCGCGAAATCATGCGGTTGAAGGTAATGGCGAGGCGTCCAAGTTCATCCATTTTGGCGGGGACGTGAACGCGCTTCGATAAATCTCCGGCTTCGATTTCCTTGGCGGCGCGGGTCAAACGATCCACTGGACGCAGCGCCTGATTCGCCAACAATAATCCGCCATAACTACCCATTAAAAGCGCTGCTGGTCCCGCCAGCGCGAGCAGCAGTAATAATTGCCGACGCGCTTTTTGTAGCGGTCGCAGTGATTGTCCAACCCGCACAAACATTGGTTGATTAAGCTTTTCGGTGGTGTGTAAGGTTGCAATCCGAAGCTGTTCACCAGAGGGCAGATTGACGGTGCTGAAATGTAATTTATTACCTTGAAATTGTTGGAGTTCAGTTAGATTGATCGGCAGGCGATAAGACTTCATCAGGTACTGCTCATCAACAATATCCCCAAATTCATTGATGATTTGAAACATCAATGGAGCAATCATCATTTCTTCTTCGTTAGGTGAAGAACGCTCCGGCATTTCTCCAAGCTGAAGGCGGGACTCAATGCTGCGCGAACTTGCCGCGAGCGACGTATCAATAATATTGACCAGCCCACGTGCGATGTAAGCATAAATCGCTACACCAAAAAAAATCAGTACAGCGGTCAATAAGGCGAGATAATAAAGTGTGAATTTAAGGCGCATCTGGTCAGTTGATAATTGGTTGCTTGCGATCAACCTCAGTATCACCTAACAACTGAATTCGATCCAATGATTAAGGGGTTTTCAGCATATAACCCACGCCACGAACCGTCTGAATTAATTTTGTATCGCGGTTCCGATCCACTTTGTTGCGCAGGTAATTGATGTACACGTCAATGACATTGGTGAGCGCGTCAAAGGTTTCGTTCCAGACTTTTTCTGATAACGTTTCACGCGACAAAATTTCATCAGGATGTTGCATGAAATATTCCAGTAAGTTGAATTCTTTGCCAGTAAGCTGCACTTCTTCGCCGCCGCGTGTGACTTTGCGATGAATCAAATCAAGAAGCAAATCGCCAACTTGTAATTTGGTAATGTCATCGGAGCGGCGCACCTGTGCACGAATTCTGGCAAGTAATTCGGCAAAGGCAAACGGCTTGGTGATGTAATCATCGGCTCCGCTGTCCAGCCCTCTGACTTTCATTTCAGTGGAGTCTCGCGCCGTCAACATCAGAATCGGAGTTTTGATATGTGCCGCCCGCAATTCTTTGGCGACATCAAATCCGTCCATTCCCGGCAACGTGACATCCAGCAAGATGACATCGAATTTTTGTTCCTTGCCGATGGTTAATCCGGTGTCACCATCGTTAGCAATTTCGACGGCAAAGTTTTCTTCTTCTAATCCCCGTTTGAGGATTTCGGCCATTTTCTGTTCGTCTTCAATAATTAAAATACGCATTTCAACTCCCTTGGTTGTGTGCCTAGCGGAGAGAGCAACTGTAATTCTCTGGGGGAGGCTGATTGTAATTTAGCTATGCACGGCTTCGCTGAGCCATGATAAGTAATTTGTAGACCCAAATTCAACTGGTAAAGCGATTATTTCAGGATTTTCGTAAGAATGTTGCGATTTGATCGCGGCTTCAATCTCAGAATATTTTTCTGAAACCGTCTTAATCAGCAAAAGATTTTCGTTGGATTTTTCAATTTTGCCTTGCCAGCGATAGACGCTGCGCATGGGCGGAAGGATTTGCACACAAGCGGCGAGATGATGTTCGACTAAATATTCGGCGATGCGTTCAGCTTCGGTTCTAGTTTCAGTAGTAGTAAGGATGACGATGGCTGACATATCAATTGTGTGGGTGTTTCACCGCAAAGAGACAAAGTTTCCTTGTCCCTTTGATCCTTTGCGGTAAAAAAAATGTAACCTGCTATCGAAGCCATTCGGCGGAATAAACAGCGCGCGCTTCGCCGATTTGTGTGACGAGGTTATCGGGTTGCCATTCGACTTCTAATTTTCCGGCGGCAGTTTTCACGGTGACTTTTCGTTCGACAAAATTGTTCAGCATCGAAGCCAGTGACGCGCCGCATGATCCTGTGCCTGATGCCAGAGTTTCGCCACAACCACGCTCCCAGAAACGGACTTCGATTTCGTTGCGATTGAGGATGCGGACAAATTCTACATTGGTACGCTCAGGAAACATCGGATGCGTTTCGATCCTCGAACCAAGCTTGCGCCAATCCAGTTGATCAAAATCGCCTACGAAAATAGAGCAATGCGGGTTGCCCATCGAAGTCGCAGTGAATTCAATTTCCTGCCCGTCAACATTGAGTTTTTGTTTGATGACCTGTTCTAACGGAGCATCAAAATTAACTGGAATTTCGTGGCTGGCAAAGTACGGAGTTCCCATCTCCATTTTGAATTTGCACTTGGTTCCTTCACGTTGGATTAACGACAAGGCTTTGGTTCCGGCTCCGGTAGCGATTTTTACTTTGGGCTTGATCCATCCACCGACCACGCTGAGATACGCGCCAACGCAGCGAGTCCCATTGCCCGAAATCGGAGTTTCTCCGCCATCGGCATTATACAAACGAATGGCAAAATCGGTATCCGCCGAAGGATTTTTTTCAAGAATTATTTCCAAACCGTCTGCGCCTCCGCCGAAGTGCCGATCACAGATGCGCTGCGCAAACTCGCTATAATTGTTAGTGATTGTCTTGAGTTCAGATTCACGAACAATCAGGAAGTCGTTGCCGAGAGCTTGGAATTTATGGAATAACATAAGAGCAGTTCGCAGGGGAGAAGTTCGCGGTTCGCAGGGAAGAAAGTTTGCAGCAGGAAGAAGTTCGCGGTTCGCAGTAAAGACAGTTCGCAGAATTCCTACTGCGAACTGTGAACTAAAGACTGCGAACTTTCTTCCTGCTGCAAACTGCTCAAAACTGAGTGAGCTTTCGGAAGCCTTCGACTCGTGCTTCGATTTCGGGATGCGTTAATCTTCGCAGCCGATCACAACTGAATTCTTCGACGTTGAATGACGCCATCACAGAGCCGTGAATGATCGCACGGCGGATCGTTTCATCGTCTAAATTATCGTGCTTGGCAAGGTAGCCCATAAAGCCTCCGGCAAAGCTGTCGCCTGCGCCCGTTGGATCAAAAACACTTTCCAATGGATACGCCACGGTAGCGAAATAAGAATCTTTCGTGAACAAAGCTGCGCCGTATTCTCCACGTTTGACAATCAGAATTTTTGGCCCGAAGGTCAGAATCTTTTTTGCGGCTTTGATGAGGTTGGATTCACCCGCTAATTCACGCGCTTCGGAATCATTGATGATGACGGCATCCACTACGCCAATGGTTTTGATTAATTCTTCTTTGGCAGTTTCGATCCAGTAATTCATCGTATCCATGGCGACGAATTTGCAATCTACCTGTTCGCGCACCTGACGTTGAAGCTGCGGCTGAATGTTTGCCAGAAATAAGTACGGCGATTTTTTGGCGGATTCAGAAAGCTGCGGATTGAAATCTCCGAAGACGTTAAGTTGCGTGTCAATTGTGTTGGCAGAATTCAAATCGAAGCCATATTCACCGACCCAGCGAAACGTTTTCCCCCCGGGAATTTGTTGCAGGTTTTCCGTATTGATCTTGCGTTCATGAAAGACCGACATATCGTCAGTGGTGAAATCTTCGCCGACGACACCAACGACAGAAACATCGGTGAAGTATGAAGCAGAAGCGGAGAAGTGCGTAGCCGCGCCGCCAAGTGAGCGTTCGCGTTCGCCAAAAGGAGTTTTGACGGAATCAATGGCGACAGAGCCGACAACCAGAAGTGACATTAGCTTTTTTTCTTTCCTTCGTTTTTGTCTTCTGTTTTTTTGGCAGAAGAAGAGTTGATTTCATCCAATCGTTTTTTAGCGTCATTGATAAATTTACTCTCGGCGAAATTTTTGACGATTTCATTGAAGCAAACTTGAGCTTTGCTTTTCATCTCTGCATCAGGATCGCGGAAATAGGTTTCGCCGAGCAGATAATAGACTTCATCAAGCTTGGCAAAATTCGGATTTGTATCAATGACTTCGTTCAAGCGATCCGCAATGGTTTTATTGGCGCGGGTGACGGCAGTCCCATCTTTTTTATCCAGCTTGCGTTTGAAGTATTGCCACGCCACATCAAGGTGATGCGCCGATTCTTTTTCCAGCGTCGGATCACGAGTAGGAGCAACGGGGCCGCGACTAATTTGCGCCGCATAAACGCCGCTTAATCGGCAGAAGCCGTTACTGCAATTATTGCCGATGAGCGAACTCATTACTCCGAAAGCAATGGTTAGTAAAATTGCGAATTTAATTTTCGACAGAGTCATAACTACCTCCACATAGAGCAAACTTTCTAGTTTGCTTAATTGTTACCTGCGACTTTACTCGTCAACCAGTAGTTTCCTGCCAACGTCGAGCGATGAAAAATGCAAACTGGAAAGTTTGCGCTACTGGAAATACTTGCCAACAATAGCGCTCAGTCGTTCCTTTGACTCCTCAGTGATGCTATCGAGTTGCGTCAGGACTGCATTTTTTAAGGCTGTGCCGCATTTGCAGGTTCTTTCCTTGTCTGCCAGCGATTTGACGGCTTCACGAATCAGGCTTTGCGCGTTGGCAGAATTCTTGTTTAGAAATTCAATTACCATGTCTACCGTGACGTCATCGTGATCGGGATGCCAGCAATCGTAATCAGTGACCAGCGCCATGGTTGAGTAACAGATTTCGGCTTCGCGGGCGAGCTTGGCTTCCTGCAAATTCGTCATCCCGATAACATCCATGCCCCATTGCCGATAGAGCCGCGATTCCGCCAACGTCGAAAACGCCGGCCCTTCCATGCAGCAATAGGTGCCGCCACGATGGATTGTAATATCTTTGGTCGAAGTTTTCCCGGCGGCTTCCAGCACATCGCCCAGCGCATCACAAACCGGATGTGCAAACGTAATGTGCGCGACCATCCCTTTGCCAAAAAAAGTGGATTGCCGCGTGCCGCGTGTTCGATCAAAAAATTGATCTACGATCACGATGTCAGTTGGCACGTATTGTTCTTGCAACGATCCTACCGCCGAAGCGGAAATGATGCGTTCGACGCCGAGCATTTTCATACCGTAGATATTGGCGCGAAATGGAAGCTCCGTGGGCAGCAATTTGTGTCCACGCGAATGACGCGCCAGGAACGCAACTTGTTGTCCTTCTAAGTTTCCAAGAATGAAATTGTCAGAAGGCTTGCCGAAAGGCGTGTCGAGACTGACTTCGCGGACATCCGTCAGCCCTTCCATTTGATAAAGTCCGCTCCCGCCAATAATGCCGATTTTTGCTTGTTCCATATTGTCAGTTTCGAGTTTCGGGTTTCGCGTTTCGAGGAAACCAAATGATTCGTTCTTCCTCGAAACTCAAAACCCGAAACTATTTCCTTATTTCTTCGTTTCTGCTGGTTTGCCTTTCGCGTCGGGAGCAGTGGTTTTAGGAGGAGCTGCGCCGTTGGGAACCGTACCCGCTGGTGCGCCACCGCCAGGAGCGCCTCCTGCGCCGGGTAATTGAATATCAGGCATTTCTGCTCCGGTGGGAGTGGCTTTGATATTGATGGTGAAATCGGCAGGAGCCGTGACCGGGAATTTTAATGTCGCGTCTTCAATCGCACGTTGGACCTTCTTTTGTGAAAGCTGTTGTTCCGCCTGTGTTGAAGGCTGCAAGCTAATCAGGATGTGACGAGCGTGCAACAATTCCTGTTCCTTGTCCTTGCTGTCGGGCATGACATCATCTTCCTTACCAGGTTTGCGTGTCTGGCGGTCTTCCAGCTTGATGATGTGATAGCCGAACTGCGTTTTGACTAATTCGCTGACCTGCCCTTTTTGCAAAGCGTAAGCGGCAGCTTCAAATTCCTTGACCATTCTGCCCTTCCCAAACCATTTGAGTTCTCCACCGCTGGCAGCCGAACTGTCAGAAGAATTCTGCTTGGCAAGTTCCCCGAAATCTTCGCCTGCCTTCACGCGCTTGAGGATGCCTTCCGCAGTTTCCTGAACCTTACCAGGATCGGCTTCGGGATGTTGTTCGTAATATTTTTTTAGTTCCTCGGCCGAAGGTTTCGCCGCTTCCGTGACTTTTTCTGAATAGGCTTGCGCTAACAACTGAGCGTTTTGCATCTTCAGTTGTAATTTGAAATCGTCGGTTTTATCAAGTCCGGCTTTGCGGGCGCGTTCAGCACGAATTTTCAATTCACTCCATGGAGCTTTATTGCCCTCCAATGCTTCCGGGGTCGCTTTTTCCTTGGAAATTTCTTCGCGGAATTTAATGAAGGCCTCGTACTCTTTGGTGTGCGCGGCGGCATATGCGTCAAGCTCCGGTTTCGGGATTTCAGGTAATTGCTTTGTTCCGTTTTCGGTGGACTGTTTGGCTTCTGCTTCAGCCAGCACGTTGTCGGTCATGAATTCCAACTGCTTTTTGAATTTGTCAGATTTGTCCAACCCTTCAGCTTGTGCCGCCTGAGCAATAGCAAACATTTCTTTGGCTTTTTTGAGAAGGTCTTCTCTTTTCTTTTGGTCTTGTGCGAGTTGGCGTTTCGCGTAGTCAGGGAAGCTGTCTACGATAGAAGTCATGTCTTTTGCGGTAATTTCCTTAAATGAAGTTCCGCCAAAGTTAAAGTATTTGCATGAACTGAGTGCCAGTGCAAAGACAACAAATGAAATGATGATGATTTTTTTCAAGATTAGAACTCCTCTTCGAGATGCAATGAGAGGCGCGATTTCCATCGTTAATGATGGTGCGCCAGTTATTTTTGTACCAGTTCCACCAACACCCCTCCGGTGCTTGACGGATGAATAAAAGCGATGAGCG
>JAYVRW010000322.1:0-3769 GCA_043775925.1 Blastocatellia bacterium | reverse complement strand
CCAGTGGCAAGCACACTGCGCAAATCACGATTGCACTTTCGATGAATAAAACTGCACCCACGATGGGTTGTCAATTTTTAGGCATTGAAGTCCAGCGCGCCAGCGGGAATGGTACTTCGACGGTTGTTATTAATGACATCGTAGTCGTGCGTGACGGCGGCACTACCGCCACTGGAACCGGAATTTTTTCAGGACAGACGGGAACGTATCCGACGAAGCCTGAATGCGATGGTGCTTGTCCCTCATGTTGCGCTACAGCCGCAATTCCATCCGTGACAGTTGGTTCAAATAACGATGTTTTCCTGCTCAAGGACTGGGTGAAATTCACTTTGCTCAGCGACGGTAACGATGCTTCGTTCTTCTCGACGAATTTTGCCAACTTCGGTTGGAATGAAACGTTGCCAAGAATCGCAGCGGCAGGCGGTAGTGGGCAGGGAATTCGTATTTCGACTCCCGGCAAATCTGCGGTAGCGCTTTCGTGCCGTGATAGTTTCTGGGATTTGAATTTCATGTTGGCTGGAACCGGAGCCACGGCGGGCGATAAAATTCGTCTGTCTATGCAAGCGGATCAAGCCGGAACCGGCGCTTTCAACCTGGCGACATTTACAGTCAATGCCAGTGGCACGGGCGTGATGCTGACGCAGTTGGAACCCACTGCAACTTTGTTTGCGAATGGTCATATTGCGCAAAGTGTGGGCAGTTCTATTCTGTATACGACCAATGCCGGAACCAGTGGCAAACGGACGGATCAAATCACGATTGCGCTGTCAATGAACAAGACTGCACCGACGATGAAGTGCCTGCATTTAGGTGTCGAGATTGCTCGTGCCAGCGGTGCAGGGGCTTCAGCGTTAGTCTTCAACGACATTGTGTTGACGCGCGAAGGAGCGTTCAACGGCAGCGGGATAGGATTATTTTCCGGCGCTGCGGGCACTTATCCAACGGCGATGGCGTGCGATGGTGTTTGCCCGATTTGTAACAAATAACTTCCTCTGAAATTCGTGGCTGCCTCACGCTGAGGTCTTCAGCGTGAGGCAGCCTTTTTTCATGATGAGAAAAATTTATCGCAAAGGGTCAAAGAGGCAAGGGATCAAGGAACATCTATAAATCAAATTTTCTTTGCGTCCTTGTCCCTTTGACCCTTTGCAGTGAAATCCCCGCTGGACATTTCTTCAGTCTTTGCCGATGATGCGAGGGCTTATGAAGATTGGTATTTTTCTGGATGAACTAATTTCTGTCCAACCCAAAAATGCTATCACGCGCCGGGCGAATCGCGGATTGATGGTTGGGATGATGTTGTTTGCGCTGAGCCTGCCGCATTCTATTGCCGCCAGTTATATCAGCCTCAGCCTGTGCGCTGTCAGTTGGGTTATTCGAGATTTCTCCGCCCGAAAATTTCATTTCACAGGCACGCCGATAGATAAAGCTTTGTTGGGATTTATAGCGCTCACTATCATTTCTTCGTTACTGTCAATTGAACGAAACACCAGCCTTTCAAAATCACGATCATTAATTGTTTTCGGAGTAATTTATCTAATTGCCTCAAATGTATCGAAGCGTGCAATTCATGTTTTACTGATGCTGATTTTGGTTTCAAGTTCAGCCGGTGTCATTTTCAGCCTCGGAGAAAAAATCTTCGGACGCGGGATGGTCGTCACTTCGATCAATGAAGACAGCCCTTTGCGCACGAGCAACCTACAATCCGGTGATGTGATTTGGATGATCGGGCGCACCAGAATCAGATCACTTGAAGCTGCTAATCAATTCATCAAAAATGCTTCCGCCAACACCACGCTTGAAATTGAAGCCTTACACGACGGCGATCCGTTGCCTGTTTCGTTGCTGGTTACAGACGAAATTAAATCCCGTGTAAATCCGCTCGGAGTCAATGTTGACGGGGCTTCGCGCCGTTTTCGTGTCTCAGGATTTTCGCGCCATTTCTTAACCTATGCCGAACAATTACAAATCTTAGGCTTATTAATTTTCGGATTCTTCCTCGTCCCGTCCCCCCGTCGCTCCCTCGCCCTGTCTCTCTTTCCCTTCTTCTCCCTCGCCTTAATTCTCACCGCTTCACGCGCCGTCATTGCTTCTTACTTAGCCGCCGTAGTCATCACAGTCCTGCTCACCGCTTCTCGCCGTGTTGCCATTATTACCATTGCCGCCGTCATTCTCACCGCTGCGATTGCTTCTTACGCCGTAGTCTCGACGCGTAATCAAAGCGCCATGAATTTTGGAGACGACAGCAGTTCGCGTCGCATCGGTTATATGAAAGCCGGACTTCGCTTAATCCCGCAACATCCGTTTTTCGGAGTTGGCATGGACGCGCATAAAAAACATTGGAACGAATGGGGCTTCCCCGGCGATTACATTACGCATACGCATTCGACACCGATTCAAATTGCGATGGATCGTGGCTTGCCTGCGTTGTTTTGTTTGGGCTGGTTTTTATTCGGCATTGGATGGCTGAGTTGGCGCAAATACAAAGAAACGAAAAGTGCCTTAGCGTTGGGGACGCTCGCCGCCGTGATTGGATTTAGTTTGAGTTCATTTTTTAATTATAACTTTGGAGATTCAGAGGTCGTATTATTGCTCTTGTTTTTGGTGGGATTAGTCAATGCAGAAGCCCGCACGCAGTAAGGGCGTCATTACTCTACTCAAACTTTATAAAATGTTGTGCACATCAAATGTGAAGGCGCCCTTACTGCGTGCGGGCTTCTGCACTTTAAATCGGTGAGAGCCGGAGCGCGGTCATCGTGCTTTTCAAACGTCCAACGAATTCTGGTTCCGGTAGTACTCGTTGTCCGTCACCCCACACGATGACCGCGCTCCCTGGCTATGACCCATCGGATTTTCGCTGCCGGCTAGACTCTGCACATCATGCAAAGTCCGACCAATGGGGCACGGGATCTTCATAGCTGCTCTCACTTAGATAAGCGCAGTGCAGCCAGGAAAACTGGTATTGGTTAAAAAAGTTTTTTTGCAAGATCAGGAGGCTATTTCGTTCATAGTATTAGAGTAACTTTTGCGCCACTCACAGTAATAACTATTCATGGGTTTTGGGATAGGAAAATTTTATGATTAATCTCAGCATCGTCTTTCGTTCACTCATTTTTACGTCAGTCCTTTTTGCCAGTCTTTTTGCTTCTTTCACGCAAACGCCAGATTATGAAAAACGCAAAGCCGAGGCTGAAAAATTGTATGTCGAAAAATCTTTCAGCCTTGCGCACGAAGCGTATTTGAAAATTGATCGCAGCAAATTACCTGCAACTGAAATTCGCTGGCTTGAATTTCGTCTAGCGGATACGTTGTGGCGCGGGCAAGCGGCGACGAATACCAACGACGACACGAAATTTAATCAAGCCCAACAACAGCTTGAAGCCTTCGTCAAAGAGGGGATTGGCGAAACGAAAGAACACGATCAGATTTGGGCGGAAGCGCATGAATCGCTGGGAGATTTTTTCTGGGCGCGATTCAATAGCCGAAATTATAATCAGGCGTGGCCGCATTATCAGCAGGCTCTCGATTATTGGGCAGGCACAAAAGATATTGAGGCGGCGCGGCAACGTTACCTCAATATCGTGTGGCGGATGGAAGCGCCTCCGAACGCGGAGCAATGGTATTATTACGGCGCATACGGGAATAACATCTCGCTCGAAATTCTGAATAATGTTCTTAAGATTGCGAACAACGATAACGACAAAGCACACGCGCATTATTTGCTGGCAATGACTTTGCGACAAGGCGGCGACGCCGAGCAAATGCAACGCGT
>JAYVRW010000321.1:0-3783 GCA_043775925.1 Blastocatellia bacterium | reverse complement strand
ATCAGGTCAGTCAGGCTTCAGGAACCAAAATTGCCGCTAAAAATGTGACCTTTAGCAAAGACGTAGCGCCGATTTTTAATAAGGCCTGCGCCGATTGTCATCGTCCCGGTGAGGCCGCGCCGTTTTCGACGTTGAATTACGCCGATGCTCGTCCCTGGGCGAAGTCCATCAAAGAAAAAGTCGTCAAACGCGAGATGCCTCCGTGGCATGCCGACCCGCATGTCGGTCAGTGGGCAAACGATCCGCGCCTCTCACAAAAAGATATTGATACCATCGTCGCGTGGGTTGATGGCGGAGCGAAAGAAGGCAATCCCAAAGATATGCCACCGACGCCAAAGTTCACGCAAGGTTGGGCGATTCCGACTCCCGATGTCGTTCTCGATATGGGCAAAGAATTTACGATGAAGCCTGGCACGCCTGATGAAATTCAGTACTTCCAGGTACCGACAAATTTCAAGGAAGACAAATACGTCCAATTTGCGGAAGCCCGCCCCGGCAACCGTAAAATCGTGCATCACATCATCGCGTTCATCCAGCCTCCGGCCAAAGATGGATCCGCTGCTAAACTGTCACCTGAAGAGCGTCGCAAGATGCGCGAGAAAGCCGACAAAGAAAGTATTCGTTATACCGAAGGATTTCTGACCAGAACAAAAGCTGATGCACCAGTTTTTGATGACGCCTGCGCCTTACCAAGTGGTGGTAACGGCTCCAAACGCGATGGCTCAGGTGATGAAGGCGGCGAAGGTAATGGATCAGCGATGCTGTGCGGTTACGCTCCCGGCAAGAATCAGGAAATCTGGCCTGCTGGCACAGTTAAGAAAGTCCCTGCCGGAGCAATCCTGATTTTCCAGATTCACTACTCGACCTTCCTGAATCCGGTTGGCGAATTGAAGGATCGTTCAGTGGTTGGCTTAGTCTTCGCCAAAAATCCGCCAGATCGTGAATTGAAAACGGTCGGGATTGGCAACCACTATTTCAAGATTCCGGCTGGCGTCGAAGCTCATAAATCTGTCGCCTGTTGGACGGCGAAAGAAGACCTGCACATTGTCACTTTCATGCCGCATTTGCACATGCGTGGCAAATCAATGGAATTTAAGGCCTTCTATCCCGACGGACGCAGCGAGGTCGTGAGTAATGTACCGAACTACGATTTCAACTGGCAGCTCGTGTATTACGCGAAAAAACCAGTTGCGATTCCCAAAGGCACGCGCATTCAGGTAACTACGGTCTGGGATAATTCGACCAAAAATAAATACAATCCTGATCCAAAACGAGACATCCGTTGGGGCGATCCGACGTATGAAGAAATGACCATTGGCTGGATTGATTACACCTTGGATAAGCAGAATTTAAAGACGACTGCAATGAAATAGGATGCTTTTTTGAAGTCCAGCTAACTTCAGTTTTCGGCAAACATAACTAACTTTAGTTAGTTGGACTTCAGGCAGAGATCAACGAAAATCAGTGGCATCCGCAAAAACTGTGGTCTTTTTTTAATGCGCTTACAAATACGTCAATCTACCAAAATAAACATAGTTTCGCTGCTATTTTGTGTATTAATCGCCCTTCCTGCTACCTCTCATGACCCCGTTACAACTACTGTAACCTTCAACAAAGAAGTCGTGCGCATCTTGCAAAAAAACTGTTTTGCCTGCCACAGTCCCGGAAAAATTAAAGCGGACATCAGCCTGACGACGTTTGAAGAAGCACGTCCCTGGGCCAAAGCCATTAAAGAAGAAGTTCTGGAAAAACGGATGCCGCCTTTTCAAGCGGTGAACGGTTTCGGAGATTTTCAGCATAGCTACCTGATGCCACATCGTGAAGTCGAATTGCTGGTTTCATGGATTGAAGGCGGAGCGCCACGCGGCGAAGAAAAAGATATTCCGCGCGAACTGCTTGCTGCTTCAAGCTGGACTTTTGGCAAGCCGGATTTGAATTTGCAGCCCGAACAACTAATCACGATTCCGGCAGGCGAGGGAGATTTCCTGGCGGAAATTCTGCTGCCCACCAGACTTGAAAAAGAGCAATGGGCAGACGCGGTTGAATTTATTCCATCGAATAGTGCCATCGTTTCATCGGCTGAATTTTTTATTATCAACCAATCTGCCAGCGAAAAGATTGGTGAATGGAATCCGGGTCAGGCAGCGCTTCACTTACCACCAGGCACGGGGTTCCGGCTTCCGGCCAACGCGAGTATCAAGCTTAAAATTCATTATCGGCAAACTGAAAAAGAAGCCAAAGATCACAGCATTTTTGGCATTTATTTTGCCCACGAAGCAATCACCAAACGAGCAGAAACCGTGCAAATCAAAGCGGCTCCGATCACACTGGCAGCAGGCGCTTCGAATCAGCGAATTAAAGCTTCCTATCTAACGGGAAAAGCCGCTGAAGCAATCTGTATTCGACCATTATTATTTCCTGCGGCGAAATCCCTCGAAGTTTTTGCCAGCAGACCTGACGGCACATCTGAAGTATTAATTGCGGCGCAGGATTACCGCTTCGACTGGCAGCCGAGTTACTACTTCAAAACGCCTGTCGCGTTACCCGTCGGCACGAAAATAGAGGTGGTCGCTTATCTTGAAAATCCTGAAGAAAAACCGTTGCGATTCAGGCAGGCGCTGTGTGAACTGGTGATCGCAAAGTAGCGCAACCTGGGAGCGCCTGCGGCTCACAGGCAGTTTTTGGTGTCTGAACTTGTTGAAGATTTCGCCTGCGAGCCGCAGGCGCTCCCAGGTTGCTACATGCGAGGCACATTCAGGCTAAATGACACGGTCATAATTTTGTTATTTCGTTGAAATTGTGACCAGATTCGATAGTTCCCCGGACGCGGAAAAAAGGTATCGAAATTTACCAACCCTGTACTGCTCAGTTTACTTCGACCCACTCCTTCGGGAACCATTTCCGTGGGATGAGAATGCAGGTAATCCGCTCCGTCTTCGCTGAGAATCAGGGTATGCCCCCAGGCTCCGAGGTACGGCTGTAAATCAGTCACAGGCTTTTTCGTTTGTGCGTCAGTGACTTGATATTTCAAAATCGCGGGCTGTCCGGCAACTGGATTGACGGGATCAAGTTTCAGATCAAAGTTTATTCCGTCGAGAGTTTTTGCATAGGTTTTATCTGGTACAATTTTCGCCTGCGAGCCGAATAAATCACCTGCGTAGCCCGCCGTGACAAGGTTCTTGTGAATGACCTGCGGCATTCCTCCAACGGGAAATAAATCGCAGTAGATTTGATAATATCCGGGCTTGGGAAAAAGCGTCTCAATCGTAAAGCTGCCGTCCTTTTGTTTTGTCGGATGAAGATGTGCGAAGTGGCTGAAATCACGGCTCACCACGAATAAGTGAAACGGCATGTCGTGCAAAATATTGAATTCTGTCACCTGCTTTCCCGTCTTCGGATTGAAGATTGCAAAGCGCAATTTCAGCGGCTTTCCAGCTTTGATAATTTTCGGAGTTGTTTCAATTTTGAGGTCGAAATCACTGGCTTCAGGAGCAGACATTTTGACCAGCGCCATTTGGCATTTCGGACATTTACCTTCTTTCGTTGACATGACATCAGCGTGCATCGGGCAGGCGTAAAACTGCTGATCTTCTCCGGCTCCGGCGGCAACCAGAGTCATTGAGCACTTAGGGCATTTACCGGGAACTTTCGATGAAACATCAGCATGCATCGGACAGACGTAAACCGTTGACACCTGTGCCTGGAGTTCTTTCGATAAAGTTGATTCCTGAGCATTTGTGCTGATGACAAATGCGCTCAAAAAGAGCAAGATAAGGCCGATGA
>JAYVRW010000320.1:0-3788 GCA_043775925.1 Blastocatellia bacterium | reverse complement strand
ATAAATCAATTCCGCCAGTGATAATAACTGGAGTCAGGACTAACGCCAGCAAGCCGATTTCGACGCTGAGGCGAACAATTTCAAAACCATTATTCGCGCTTAAAAAATTATTTCCCGTCACACTGAAAATTGCACATTCGATAATCAGCGCAATCAGCAAAGCCCATTCCTGATTGGGAAATAATCGTGCGTGCAGCGAGGGGAGCAGTTTTAGAGTGCTGAGTGTTGAGTGCTGAGTCGGGGAATTCATTCGTTAATTCGCACTCCTTGTTGTCAGTCCTAAATCCGCACTTCGCATTCGACTCAGTACAATATCTGACGCCAGTGCAGCCAGAATAATTCCGCCTTGAATCGCTTTTTCCCAAAACGGATTAATGCCTGCGAAGGTCAGCGCCGTACCAATCGTGCCGAGAAGAATTATACCAACTAATGTTCCAATCAAAGTGCCGCGTCCGCCAGTAATCATCGTACCGCCAACGACTACGGCGGCGATGGCTTTCATCTCTAAACCCATCCCGGAATTGCTCGGAATTGAACTGAAGCGAATCGCATTCAGCAGCGCCGCTAATGCCGTCAACGCACCCATCAACATAAAAACTGAGAAGACGACGCGAGGCGGATTAATGCCTGCCAATCGCGCCGCTTCCGCATCAGAACCAACCGCATAAATTGACCGTCCCGCGCCTAAATTATTTAAGCCCCAGCGAAACACGATGAGAACAATTAACGCCGCAATGATAATCAAAGCCTGACCGCCAAATTGTCCAATGCCAAACCATTGAAAACTGGATGGCAAATCCTGGACCCACGCGCCTTCGGTGATCCATCGCAAGCCATCGCGCCAAATGACGAGCGTCGCCAAAGTCACTACAATCGCAGGCATTTTTAAAATTGCAACGAAATAACCATTCACTGCGCCAAACATCGCGCCAATCATTGGAACCAATATTAATAGTACTGGCATCGGCAATCCGGTTTTGGCTAATGCTCCGGCCAGCATACTAAAAACGGCGAATTGCGAGCCGACTGAAATATCAATTTGACCGCACAAAATCACCATCGTCATTCCGACTGCAATGATAAGGACAGGAGCATTTGTCACTGCAAGATCACGAAAATTTGAAGCATTGAAAAACGATGGCGCAGCAAATGCGACAAAAATGAGCAATCCGAGGTAAGCACATAATGCGGCGAATTCACGATGATTGCGGGCTGATTTTATATTTGAGAGAAACATAATTTTTCGTACAACGGGCGGCTCGCCCGTTGCTTGCGGGCGAGCCGCCCGCACTACGATTTACGGCACATTTCCTAACGCCAGCGACAAGACATTCTGCTGCGTCGCCTCTTCACGACTTAGCATTCCGGCAATTTTTCCTCCGTGCATCACAGCGATGCGGTCGCTCATCCCCAGCACTTCGGGAAGCTCTGAAGAAATCATCAGGATCGCCATGCCACGTTCCGCCAGATCGCACATTAACGAATGAATTTCGGACTTTGCGCCAACATCAATGCCCTGCGTTGGCTCATCCAAAATCAAAATTTTTGGTTCCGTAGCCAGCCATCGGCTCAAGGCAACTTTTTGCTGATTGCCACCTGAAAGCGTACTGGCAGGTGCAAAAATCGCTGGAGTTTTGACGCCTAATTTTTCGACATAATTTTGCGCAAGCTCGCGCTCACTGGCAAAATTCATGGCTCCGAATTTCGACAAATTCTGGAGCGAAGACAAGGTCATATTCTGACTGATAGGAAGTTCCAGCACTACGCCGTGACGCCGCCGATCTTCAGGAACGTAAGCGATGCCATACTGAATCGCTTCCGCCGGATTAGAAATTTTCACGCTCTCGCCATTAATAAAAATTTCGCCTTCATCAGCGGGAGTCAGTCCAAAAATTGTTCGCGCTAACTCTGTTCGTCCGGCTCCGACCAGCCCGGCGAGTCCGAGAATTTCTCCACTCCTGATCGTGAGATTTATATCCTTCACCCCTGCCGTCGCGCTACTAAGATTTTTCAGATCAAAGACAATTTTACCCAATGAAACCGTGCGTTTTGGGAATACCGCCGACAATTCGCGTCCAACCATCAGGCGAATTAATTCCTGTCGGTCTACGTCTGCCATCTGCTTTGTTGCGATAGTTTCTCCGTCGCGTAAAACCGTTACACGATCAGCAATGACGGGCAATTCTTCAAGGCGATGTGAGATATAAATAATGCCGACGCCACGCTCGCGCAATTCACGAATAACGCGAAAAAGATTCTGCGTATCTTCCTCAGAAAGCGAAGCCGTTGGCTCATCCATGATTAAAACTTTGGCTTCGGCTCCGAGCGAACGTGCAATTTCTACAAGCTGTTGCTGCGGCATCGAAAGCTCACCTGCCAATGCTTCAGGTTTTATTTTTGCTCCGACCTCCGCCAACAGATTTTCGGCAGTCTGACGGCGAGAACGCCAATTAATGGGCTGCCACAAACTGCTGCGCTCCATCCCGAAGGCGATATTTTCAGCCACGGTTAATTCAGGAAAAAGCGCCGGTTGCTGATAAATCGCCGCAATACCAAGCGTTCGCGCCTGCTGCGGAGAATTCGCAATGACGGGGTTTCCATTTAAAAATAATTCACCACCGTCGGCTTCGACTGCACCCGTGATAATCTTAATCAGCGTAGATTTCCCCGCCCCATTTTCTCCGATCAAAGCGTGAACTTCTCCCGCCCGCAAATCGAACGAAGCGGATTTCAGCGCCTTCACTCCGGCGTAAGATTTTGAAATATTTTTCGCTGTGAGCAGTACGCTCTCAGTCATGCGATTGTTAGTTGACATGTTTGGTGCTTATAGATTCTATGTTTTATGGAACTCACAGCATAAAAGAACTGCGCAGTGAATGCTACCGGCAGAAGAGGCATAGACAGGATTTACAAGATGAACAGGATGAATTAAGGCACAATATTCAGGAGCTTTGAGCGTTAATCTTGTGCATCCTGTCAATCCTGTCTGGTGTCCAGCTTTTTTATCAAAGCTTCCATCACCACAGGCAATGGCGCACGAAACGTAATTTCTTCACTCCTTGATGGATGAAAAAACTTCAGCATTTCGGCGTGCAGCAATTGATGCTTATATTTGATTCCGGCGATTTCATCCTGCGAATTCGCGGCACGATACACCTGATCGCCGATGATCGGATGTCCGATGTGCGTGCAATGAATTCGCAGTTGATGTGTGCGTCCAGTCAGCGGTTCCAACTCAACCAAAGTAGCACCTTGAAAGCGTTGCTTGACGCGCACTGTTGTCTGTGAAGCGTCGCCATCTTCCTTGACACACCAGCGCGGCCACGTCGTCGGATTGCGTCCCAGTGGCGCATCAATTTCTACGACATCTTCGGCGACGACTCCGTGAACTAACGCGATATAACTTTTACTGACACGGCGCAAACGAAAGGCTTTGGAAACAATCGTATTCGCCCGTTCGTTTTTGGCAATGGCTAAAATTCCTGACGTGTCACGATCCAGACGATGCAATAAAATCGGACGTGGAGCCGTCATTGCACCCGCTTTCCGGCTATGCAAAAAATGCCACGCCAGCGCGTTCATGACTGTCCCTGATTTTTCGATGTGGCTGGGATGTGACAGCATTCCCACAGATTTATTGATAATGATGAGGTCATCGTCTTCAAACACAATATCGAGTGGGAGATTTTCGGGCTTCGCGGCGGTCGGTTCATCAGTATCAACCTGGACGTTGATTAAATCCCCGGCCTGTAAAATCCAGCCGTGACGAATCGTAGTGCGCCCGTTGA
>JAYVRW010000319.1:0-3810 GCA_043775925.1 Blastocatellia bacterium | reverse complement strand
GAGCGGTAGCGACTTGGTAAATTTTGAGAGTTACCAAGTCGCTACCGCTCCTCGTACTGTACCGCGCCGAATCGCGCATTTTTTATTCCGCGATTAATTTCACTCCTAACATTTCACTTGGCATTTATGTCGAATCGTAGCTCCAATCAACGAATCGCAAAAATATTCTGCCTCTTTTTTTTCTCCCTTCAGCTCTTCGCACAAACCCAAGCACCTAACGATCAAACCTGGAACGTTCGTCCCAACGGAGTCGGCGATTATCAAATTGTCCTCGAAGTTTCCGGGCGTGTAGAAATCACTCGCGCCTTGATCCGTCCTGATCCGCTTGATTTGAAGGGCATTTGCGCCGCCAAACAAACTGCTGAATCCACGGCGCTGAATTCAGCCGAAAGCTACGTCACTTCGCTTGAAAAAGCCACGGATAAAAAACGTTACCGCTTAGAAGTGGCGCGGCTTCATCAGGAAATCGGGCAGCTATACGCTTATCGCGGAGACATGCCGAAAGCCATTGCGCATTTCGAAGCCGCGTATCAAAGCCTGTTATTAAGCCTCCCCGATCATCCAGAATATGCCGCCGACAAAGCCTACCTCGAAGAAATTCTGGGCATCGCGGAACTGCGTCGTGGCGAGCTTGATAACTGCGTCCATCATCACAATGCTGAGATGTGCCTGTTCCCGCTTTCGATCAATGCGCAACATCAAGTTACCAAAGGCTCATCTTCGGCAATTGAGTACTTCACCAGACATCTCGTGTCAAAACCTGACAATCTTGAAGTCAGATGGCTGCTGAATCTGGCCTATCAAACGCTGGGGAAAATTCCACCAAAAGCTTTAGCGATTCCAATCCCGGCGATCACGTTGACCAATAAAATCGCCAGGATGCCTGACATTTCCAATCGCGCCGGAGTCGGAGTTATCAGTGGCGCAGGCGGTTCTATCATTGACGATTTTGATAACGATGGATTCAACGACATCATTTTTTCCAGCGTAGATTCCTGTGAATCTATTCGCTATTTTCATAATAAAGGCAACGGAACGTTTGAAGACTGGACGGCGAAAGCAAAACTTACCGAGCAACTTGGTGGCATTAATTGTACACAGACGGATTACAACAACGACGGCTGGCTGGATATTTTTGTGATGCGTGGTGGCTGGGAATTTCCGATGCGCAATTCCTTGTTGAAAAATAATGGTGACGGAACTTTTACAGATGTCACCGAAGCCAGCGGATTGCTCAGCGGCGATCATCGGACGCATTCTGCGGCGTGGGCGGATTACGATAACGATGGTTGGGTGGATATTTTTATTGGTCACGAAGAATCTCCGAGCCAGCTCTTCCACAACAATCAAGACGGTACCTTCAGCGATGTTTCGATCAAGGCTGGAGTCAGAAAAACTGCTTTCACAAAAGGCGTAACGTGGGGCGATTACGACAATAACGGCTTCGCAGATTTGTACGTTTCTAACTATGGAAGCGAAAATTTTCTGTATCACAACAACGGCAACGGAACCTTTACCGACGTAGCGAAATTACTGAAAGTTGAAAAGCCAATTATGAGTTTCCCAACGTGGTTTTGTGATTACGATAACGATGGCTTCCTTGATCTTTTTGTGGCGAGTTTCGTTCCATCCATCACCGAAGTCGCGCGCGGCTACCTCGGATTACCTGCGCAAGCCGAAACGATGAAGCTCTATCACAACAACGGTCACGGCGGGTTTGATGATGTCACTACGCAGGCAAAATTAAATCGTGTCATCCCAACGATGGGCGCAAATTTTGGCGATGTAGACAATGACGGCTTCCTTGATTTTTATCTCGGCACCGGCGCTCCATCGTATACCGCGTTAATGCCGAACTTCATGTTTCGGAATGTGAATGGAAAATCTTTTGTAGATGTCACCGCCTCATCAGGCACAGGACACCTACAAAAAGGGCACGGCGTAGCTTTTGGCGATATTGACAACGATGGTGATCAGGATTTATTCGTCAATGTCGGTGGCTTTATTCCCGGTGACAAATACAACAAAGCGTTATTCCAAAACCCGAATCAGAACAACGGAAATCACTGGATCGCTCTGAAATTAGTGGGAGAAAAATCCAACCGAGCCGCCATTGGGGCAAAGATCAAAGTAATTTTGTCAGATGTGAAAGGTCAGAAAACTTTGCGTTATCGTGAAGTGAGCAGTGGTGGATCGTTCGGCGCTTCTTCGCTGACACAGGTCATTGGACTTGGGAAAAATAAAATTGATTCGATTGAAATCAAATGGTCAAGCGGCGTCATTCAAAAATTAAGTAACGTAAAGTCGGATCAAAAATTAATTATTTCTGAAATTAAATAACTCTGCCTTTATTTTTTCTCACACAGACAACCATCCAACATCCAATTTCGTCTAATAGACCGTAATAAAACGTGATTAGTTAAGTGAGTTGTCACTTAATAACTTGAAGGGAGAAATGCGTTATGAAAAAGTTCACGACTATGATTTTGTTGGTTATTTTATCTATTTTTGGCGTGATGCCGGGGATCGCAAAAAATAATACTGATTATGTACTAAATGAGAAAGTTCGCCATGAATTGGTGATGCTGCCGTACTTCGGCGTCTTTGATAATTTGAGCTACAAATTAGAAGCCGGCAAAGTAATTCTTTTCGGTCAGGTCACGCGCCCGACGTTGAAATCCGATGCGGCGCGTGTTGTAGCCCGTATTGAAGGCGTTGATGAAGTCATCAACCAAATCGAAGTCTTACCACTGTCAAATTTTGATGATCGAATTCGAGTGGCAACCTATCGCGCCATCTATAGTCAGACCGGACTTGACCGGCTGGCGCTTCAGTCAGTGCCGCCAATTCACATCATCGTGAAAAACGGGGCTGTCATACTCGAAGGTGTAGTCCTTAACGAAGGCGATAAAACACGCGCTTTTTTGGCAGCAAATGGTGTCTCAAATGTCTTTTCGGTGACGAATAATTTACGGACTGAAAAGTAAAGACCAACGGAGCGAAATGCCTTGCGTTCAATCTCTATTAATTGGTCTAATGTCCAATCAACCTCGGTTGGTTGGACATTTCTTCAGCTCCAAGCTCTTCACTATAAAATTTGACAAAACGGAGACTCTCTGTAAAAAGGCTCAAAGTCTGGACGCTCAACGGCCTCCATCGTATGCAATTCTCAGTCGCATTAAGGTAGTGGCTTAATCAGGTGGAAGTGTCGAAATCCTCTCGTCAGTAAAAGTGTTTCTCCCCAGAACAACTCAACTAACGATCAGATTTCTGACACCCCTGATTAAGCCACTACCCAAAATTTCACCCCCAATGGCAGAGGACATCACTTTTTTGCGTGTTTGGCTGAAGTCTATGGCTGTCTGGTTCGTAAACCAGTTCCCCTTCCCCTTGTCTACTTTCCCAACAAAAGCACTGACAACACGCCAGTCAGCGCAAAGTAAAAGCAGCTTATCGGCTAAAACAAAAATATTTGCTGTCATACTATAAAGCGGATTTTTTGACTAAAACCCGCCAAACAAAAAATATTTTTACAATTATTTTTTGAGCATTTCTTTTGGGTAAAAGTAAAATGAATTTCTTTGGAATTCAGACCTGCGATGCATTCTGACTACTGACACGGCAAGGTCGGAGCGAAAACACTCCGACCTATTTTTTTGTAGCGAAAAACCTGAATTTCGATTATCTTGCTTCGTCATAACTCACGATTTCTCGCAATGCCTCTCAAAACAATTATGACTAAATTATTCGGAACAGATGGAATGCGCGGCGCAGCCGGAAAATATCCGCTGGACGTGGCAACGATTGAAC
>JAYVRW010000318.1:0-13475 GCA_043775925.1 Blastocatellia bacterium | reverse complement strand
GACTTCAAGGGCGTCGTTGTAAAAGTTGAAATCTTTGCAGCGCAGCCGATCCGACAAGCTGCGATAGCGTTTCAGCCCGCCAAGACTATGCTCGACACGATATCTTATAAATGTGCTATTTTAACAAGGGAGTAGTTTATGAAAAACATGTTTGGATTTGTTAATTTTATTATTGGAGTAAGTTTTATGAGTTTGTGCCTTACTACCTCATACGCCCAAAATATCAATGAAGCTTTTACGTCGATGGAGTCATCGGTAAAAAGCAAAACGATTGCTTGGACTCTTAATGAGAAAGAGATGAAAGAAAAGTCTGGAACCTGCGAGTGGATAGCAGGCAAGAAAAAAGTGCATGTGAGCATTACAGAAACTGCCTCACTTGATGAAGCGGGTGCTTTACTCAAGCAAACGATGATGAAAATCACCGCCCCTGCCAAGTCTAAGTTAATTGGCTACGGAGATGAAGCATATCTATACAAAATGGATAGTGATGAAACAAGCATGATACTGATTCGACAAAACAATTTATTTATTTTTGTAAGATCATCTCATTTAGTCCATGCTCAAGAATTTGCAAAAGATATTGTTGGGGTAACTCGTAATAAGGACAACAACAAATAGCTCAAAAATCATAGAGACGTTTGCTGCGATCTCAACAAACGTCTCTTTTTCTCAGTAGCTTAGAGCAAATTAGCGATAAATGTACGGCAGACTAACAGCCTGTTCTACATTTTTACCGTCAATTAAATCTGAATCTGGTCTAGAGTCAAAAAGAAATCTTTCCCTCAGGTGTTTTTGCATAGTTGTTTGGCAAGAAACCATCTAGCGATTAGCAATCATCTCCAACTGCTCCAAGTGATTGATGTCGTGTCCGGCCACCACTTGCAGCAATGCTCTCAGGTTGCCTTCGCCTAATTCTGGATGTATGAACGGGCGATCTTTTTCTTCGTCGGTCAGACTATTCATCAAGCCTAAATTGAAATTACGCAGCGTGACAAATCCCTGCAACGCAACATCGAATTCCAGTTCCGGTTCGCGCTCCATCCACGCATCCTGATCGAAGGGTTGGACGACAAAATTCCGCATCGTAGCCGCCTGGCGAAACCTTGTCCCAAACATCATCTCGCACTGCGCTAAATGCGTGATGATTTGCTTCGCATTCCATTTTCCTTCAGCGTACGGAACGAGGGAATCAACTTTCTGCGCAAGCTGTTGAATGCGCGTCGGAGTTGCATTGAGAATAGCTAATGGTTCTGTCTCCTGAATTTTTTCTGCGTATGGATTTTTCATAATTTTACTTATCGAAAGCGATGCGAAGGATAGCCAATGTGAATATGCGCTCCGGTCGCATTGCCGGGAATCGCGCCGCGAAAAGCCGTAAAGGGAATTCCGGCGCTGCGTAAATAGCTCATTAAATACTGAGCTTCCATCGTGTCTGGATGCAGGGCAACATCAAAAGAATTGCTGTGATCGAAGCCTAAACGATTGTGCGTTTCTGATTGTCCGAACGCGCTGACAGGCAACGAACGATGCACCTTCGCCTGAAAAAATCCTTCGACTTTTCCGTAATCACGCAATGCCCACGCGGCTCCGCCCGTGTAGCGGATGTACCTGCGATTATCGAAATATACATTCGGACGCGACAAGCTGGCGTTCGTCCGCGAAGCCTCGGTGGTTTCGAGCATAGCGATTTCTACGACGAACTGCTCAGATTGAAGAATTTTTTTGTTCGTGTCTTTGATGTTACTGACAATTAATTTCAATTCTTCTTCAATGGGGGCAATGGCATAATCGTTTTGCGCCATCAATCCTTCCGAGACAAGTTTTTGTTTTTTGGAAAGATCGTTGCTGAGAATGGCTTCGCGTTCGCAGAGCGGAATCAATAATTTCTCTAAACTATTTTGATAATTGGCAGTGGCTTCGAGCAGCGATTCACGTGACGCTTTGGATTTTTCCGCCAGTTCTTTTACTTTGGCTTCGTGCTGTTTTGGATCGAATTTCGGCGGACGGGCTTTGCGTTGCGCCGCACATGGCAGCAGCAATACAACTACTCCAATAAAAATAAGAAGCGCCTGTGTCACAAATAATTCAGGGCAAACACTGCTGTTTGCCCTGCCCTCAATTTTAAATTCTGCCAAACACAAGTTTCTATTCTTACCGAGCTGAGGAAAAAGTCAAATTAAAATCTTTGGCGTGCTGACAAGCCTTTAACTCTACTTTGTTATTCGCAGCTTCTGCCTGCTTGCGAAGTGAAGTCCGAAAGACCTGATCGGTAAATTTCATCTTGTCGGATTCGACTTTCGTCCGCGCTACAATCCAGTAATTTCCCGGCTGAAGATTTTTAAAACTGTAGCTGCCATCCACCGATGAAAAACTGTCATAACGAAGCAAATTATCAGCATCGGTCGGCAACACAGGAATCAGATAAACATTCATTTTTCCAGGCAACGACTTCCCTGCTTCCGCGACGATTTTTCCCTGCACCGAAGCCGCGCCTTCCGCCAAAGCTAAATTCACATTCGTCAAATATTGACCGGAACCTAAATTAATTCCAGTCTTCGCTAAATCAATGACAGCGGGCTTCGCCGCAGCTTTGGTAGGTTTAGGAGCGGGAGCCGTCAAAGCCTTCGCATACCAAAAATCGGTCGGCAATTTCCAGCCTAGCCGGAACGCCCCGACCGATAAATCTTTGAAGGCAAATTCGCCATTGGATTCAGCGGGCACTCCACGATTATTTCCGCCGCGCATGAAGACCGGAGCCACGCCTGAAACTTCCTGTTTTGTAGCGTTTAAATTAATTTCTTCCAGCCATCCGTTGCGATTGATTTGGCAGGTGCTTCTGTCGCCAGTGAATTTTTCGACGGTTACTTTTCCAGCGATTCCCGCCTGCGGCAATAACTTCAATGTCAGCCCGGAAATATCATTTCCTTTGACGGTAACTTTGAGCGGATTTGATCGTAATGTCGCCCGGTTCGTCACGTTCCCGAATGATTGCATCGTAGCGATCAATTCATACTCTCCATCAGGAACAGCCGGAATTGAAAAACTACGAGCCGATGCACCAGGTCGGATGTTATCTGAGTTAATCGGATTTCCCGCTGAGGATAAATCTACTGAAACAAAGGAGCGGGTATCAGTTTCAGTAGTAACTACATTTCCGCTGATGGAACTGCCGTATTGTACACGATAGCGAATATCAACCCCACTGATTTCGGAACTGGCCTGCACCGTCACTTCCTGTGCCGCATCGCGCGTCGCGGAAGGGTGGTAGATACTAAGTTCTTTGCTATTGTTTTGAGTCCCAAAATTATTACTGTCTCGGACCTGTACGATGTAGCTCCCAGCCCGCAATCCATAAAGCCGATAAGCGCCACGATCATCCGTCATCGCGCCACGATTTCCGCTTGCCTGAACTGCCTCTCCTTCCTCGTCACGTAACATCGTAGCCGCCACCATCGCACCCACCATCGGCTCACCATAAGCGTTTGTTACACGCCCTGCAATCACTCCGCCTTTTTTGAGTTGGAGCGTCACATCGTCTCCGATTTTCACGCCTCCGGTGGAGTCTTTCGACTCAGCAATAAATCCAGGAGCAGACGAGATGACGCTGTACAAACCAACTTCAACATTTGGGAATTTGAATTCACCTTTGTCGTCCGTCGTCATACCCGGAAGATTCCCGCCCTGAGTCGTTCTTTTCGATGACAATAGATTAACCCGCTGTCCGATGGAAGGCTGACCGTCATCGCCAATGACACGACCAGTGATTGTGCCTCTGCGCGGATCAGTTTTTTTTGGAGCCACAGCTTCCTTCGATTCGGTGACAAGAGCCTGCGCAGAAATCACTGAAGCCATTCCAATCATGAAAAGAAATACCAACAAGAATATTTTTTTCATAATTACTTCACTCCCGCAGCAGGTTGAGCACTAACATCCAGCGTCAATACTACCGAAGCCTCTGCACCGTTCAGCATGACGGTTTGAGAGACAGGTTTCACCGCCATTGTAAATTGTGGATTGGTTCCGCCGTTGCCGACAGTTGAGCCTCCGCCGCTGGTCGTGCCGCCGCCAGTAGCTCCGGCTGGTGCGCCTGCACCTCGACCGACACCACCGCCTCGCGCACCGCCGCCAGCTCCGGGGAAGCCTCCACCGCCTGGAAACTGTCCGCCACCACCAAAGCCTCCGCCTCCGAATCCTCCAGGTAGCGCCATCGCTGTCACGGTGTATTGACCGGACACCAATCCTTCAATAACGAATCTTCCATTCTGATCCACCTGCGCACCGCCACCTCCCATGCCTCTGCCACCAGCAGTTGAGCCGGAACTTGTTTTACTCGCCGAAACGCGCAGCGTCGTGCCCGCCGGAAGCGTACCTCCGACGACATTGATTTGACCGCGAATCACGCCGTTACCGACTGCTACGACGACACGAACGTTGTTAACCTGTTCGCCGGAAGCGACATCAATGCCGCTGGAAACATCTGCGCCTTCGCGCTCGACTCTCACGATTGAGTAGCGCGAATCAGCCGAGCTGTTGGTAATTTGAATACTAACTTTTCCAGGCTGTAGACCTTTGACCTGAAAAGCACCATTCGCGGAGACATCGCTCATGTTGTTGCGTCCCATTTGTGGGCCGCCACCTCCGCCTCCACGTCCAGCGGTTCGGGTCATCGCCATCACTCCAAGGCCAGCGGAGGCCAGCGCTGCCTGCGTTTCAGCGCCTTCAATCACCACAGACCCATTAATCGTCGCGCCGCGTGAAGCTTTGATTTCTATATTTGCGGCATCAGCATCGGCAACTTCAAATGCAACCTGCTCAGAGTAATAATCAGTATTCTGATCGCCCTGGACAGAAATTTGATAAGAGCCTTTCTCAATCCCGGTAATTAAGAATTCGCCATCCAGGTTGGTGCGTTCGTTACTGGAATTCATCGGCATCCCTCCGCCACCACGTTGATTACGGGAGACCTGACGATAAGCGACCTGAACACCAACTACTGGAGTGCCTGTGATCGCGTCTACAACCTTGCCTTTGGCTTCGTAAGTTGGGAGCGGCTCACCCAGACGAATTTCAATATCTTTGGTTTCGTTGCCTTCCGTCACATCAACTGCCTGCGCTTCAGCTTCAACTAAAACACCTGGGTAGTACGTCACTGGATACCGTTGACGGAAATTCCCGAAACCTCGCGGGCCACCCCCGCCAGCGTCTCCGGCACTGACCAGATATTGACCGGCAGGAATTCCGAACAAGCGGAAAACGCCGCGATCATCTGTCGAGTTGGTCATCCCCGAAGTGCTGGCAGAGAAAAATGTAGTCGTCGTACCATCTGCGTTTTTCGTTTTCAAAGTGACGCGCTGTTCAATCGCCGGAGCGCTATCAGGACGCAGGATTTTCCCGGTAATGACTCCGCCTGCCCGCATTGAAATATCAATGTTTTCGACGTTTTCATTATCATTGACGATGACAGACTTACCGCGAAACGGGCCGGCGACATCGGTACTGTCAGGGACAAACGCCATGGCATTCGGAGTAACGATATAATTCCCCGCCGCGACATTCGTGAACTTGTATTTGCCATCTTCATCGGTTTTGACCGCCTGCCCACCGCGTCCGCCGCCTTGCCCATTGCGCGTCAGATTCACCGTGATACCGCGCAAAGCCTTATCTTTGCTGGAGATTCGACCGGAAATTGTCGAATTCGCAATTTTCGCCGGAGTGGTGGAAGCCGCAGGTGCAGTTTGCGCCACACCTGACAACGAAACAAAAATCATTGCTGACAAGACCCAAAAAAGTTTTCGCATAATTTTTCTCCAACCAATCGCGGGATCGCTATTTGACAAATTTCACAACCAGAACATTTTTCCATTCGCAAGGTTTCAGTTCGACTCCCTGACGACCGACGCAAAGCTGCTCGCTTCGTGGCGCCCCACGCGATGGGATTCAAAGATGAATCATCGGCTTCGTTGTCGGGAACTGCGCGAACTACCATCCAAAACGCTCCCGGAGGCAGGTTGGTTACTTCAAAGTTACGATCACCAATTTTCTTCGCTTGAGACAACCACAGATCGTTCGCGGATTCTTTGGCAACCGGCACCAGAAAAATTCGCCTCCGCGCAGGCAAAGGCTTATCTTGACTGGCTTCGATGCGCGCAAAGGATGAAACCCCTGTCGCTCTCTCTACTGGATCAAGACAGTATCGAGAGCCGGAGCGACCGACGCAATCGAAAACTGATCTACTCATCCAAAGACTTGAAAAATTGCCGGGAAGAAAAATCCGTGAGAGAGCCGGAGACCTGAGTTGAGGGGTTACGCAGTCGCTGATGTTCCCCTAATAAATCATCACCAAGGGGGTTGAGATGTGAATAAAATATCGAAAAATCTATTAAGTCAATCCGACATGGCTCACACCAGATGATGTGATTGAGGCAGTATTCTAACCGCTCCTCCGTTAGTTGACCGGAAAAGTATTTGACCTGATCCTGATACACCAAATGAGGATTCACGTCGTAGCTGGAAATATCATTTTCCAAGGTACTGGAAGCTCTCGCCGCCCGCCAAAAACCTACTATCCGATCTCTGCATTCGGCACAGTCTGAAAGGTGCTCATCAACAGAAAGTAAATCTGCCACAGAAAGATTCTGGTGCCCATACTGAGCAACTTGTTGTTTCGACAAATGTAACAAAACAAGCTCCTTGAAATCCCCACTGACAAAAAAACCACCCTCCCGAGGTGAGCGCAAAAAATAAAACCGGCTGAGGATCACCTGCATTGCGTTCTACTGCAAGCCCCCTTACTTACTAAAGACAGAGAAAATAGGTTAATGTTGGTAAATGAAAAAATAATTCGAGAATTTTCAAGTCTTCACGTTTTGAAAATTCGCACCGCACAGGAACAAAGCGTCATGGAGCTTTGCTCCTGTGCGGTTAAATATTGACTTACAATGTGACCTCTCAATTGAGGTTAAGTCGGCGCGCCAGACGCTCTCTGGCAGCCCGACGAAGATTAATCACCTGCCTTCGTTCTAACCCCATTTCAGAGGCTATCTGTTGGTCATTCAAAGGCAGATTGTTCCACACCTGTGCCAGATTTTCAGGGATCATTTCCAGACTTGCGGCGATCTCACGAAGGCTGGCAATATCCAATGCCGGCAGGAGCGTCACGAGTTCCCGATCTACTGAATCGCGTAAATTTAGTAACAGTGCTTTCCTTTGTGCTAATGGAAGAAGGGTAATTTCCGCCCAGACAGTCTTTAGTTTTTTATTGCTTTCCAGTGCCGTCTCAATTTTCAAAACCTCAAACGGCTGCGTCAGAAAATAATCCTCCAGTTGAACAGTTTCATCTGGGAGGTTCCACCATTTCTGGAAGATGGCAATCAAATCTCCAAGGTGGATGAATTCCTGCGACCAATTGAATAAAGCAACTACTTGTTCGAGCGCTGAATTTCTTCGCAGACTCGCGTCAGGAACATTTTGCAAGACCTTTGGAAGTTGATTGTTCAGTAATTGCTCAGCACGCTGCGGAACCAGTATTTGCCAATGCCTGAGATCCCCTCCCCATTCGCGTAAACCACCAAACCATTCCTGTGCGTCATCCTGCCATAAGCCCAGCTCAAGCTGATGAGTAAACAAGTATTGGAGTTTCTTTTTAAGACGAAAACGCTGGGGGTATTTGCGTTGCTTGTATTCGTAACAACAGTTATAGCTTACTGTTGCAATGTAAGCAGGAAAGTCTTTAATGACAACTGGAGACGCTTTTTCGCGCCAGACTTTCAACTGAGTCAAGAGCCGTAAGATTATTTCCTGACGCACATCAGGAAGATCCTGCAATTGTAAAAAATGTGTCCGGCTTCCCAGCAGGTTCCGTAAATTACCGACCACAATTTTTTCAATCAGAGGGGTAGATTTTTCAATTAATTGTTCGACTAATTGGGCTGACCAATAAGCGTCCTTCTCATCAAGATACGCGGATAAAAGCCTATGGCTTTCTGATGGACTCATCACTCTCTCACCTTCCAGGAAATCAACCTTCGACCAGTATGGAATAAAAGGTCTGACACAAAATACTGCATCCTGTAATTCTGGGGAGAAAATTACACAATAAATTATGTCGGAACTTAATGTACTGAAAGTATTGATTTGTTAAGGATTAGCAGAGATTTCATCCTCACAAATTCACTCTACAGACCGTCATCTTTTTCCAGTATGTAGTTTTCCAATTATTGCGAAATAAGAATTAAGACGTTTAGCTAACACCTCATCATTAAACTTAAAACTTAATTCGAACATCTCGTAACGCCAGAGCACGCTGAAAACTCAACAACGCTAAAAATTAGTATTTTAGATACTGATTAACACTAATTAATTGGCCTGACTGTATACTTCAAAACCTGCATACAGCGTACACCCAGCATAATTTGTCCTTCGAAAAAGTGCAAGAGGTGTAGAGCATTTTTTAACAAATAAATTGCTTTAAATTATCCCACTGTGATAAATTTCTTTTGATTTGGCGCCCGGTCAAAAAAACTGTCCCTTCTGTTTGTTTACCCGAACGAAATCAACCCTCAAAAAAAATCATTCAGACCCACTAATTCCGTAACGAAATGCGCCAAGTTAAATCTTACGTCGACCTCCAAAATTACAACGATATCACCAGCTTTGCTGAACCGGAAAGAGTCATCAGTTCGTTTCTGGTGACGGATCAGCTCAGTCATCTCTCGTCTCGAATCATTGCCGATTTATCCGCACCGCGCCAGTCCACTCCCAATGGTGAATTACCGTCACTGCACATCATTACCGGACAGCGAGGAGTCGGGAAGAGTCATCTGCTGGCATTTCTGAAATCCATTATTGGCCATAAAAATTATCGTTCACTGATTGCCGATTCCAATATTCTCAGTGCGATTGGTTATTTTGGTGACAAACCCCTGACGACGATAGAAATAAATTTTGCCGGCTTTGAACATGAGCCATTTGAAGCTCGATTGCGGGCAGCGCTCTGCGCGACCCTCAAACAAGCATCCTATTTCGATGATGAGAAATGGGCGGCGGCAATTCGGGGCGAACAAGTCTTTGAGCAGGCACTGGGCGCTTTACCACTCGGTGCACAAATTATTCTCTTTGTTGATAACCTGTCACAACGTTGGCGACTCGCGCCCGAACAGGCGGAGCCTGATCTTGACTGGCTGGCATTGCTGGCACGCCAATCAGCCTCACTCCCCCTCCGGGCTTTGATTGTCCGGGATGAAGACAGCACTGGCGCAGATAGCTCAAATCCAACCACTTATACTATTTCGCCTGACCATATCAACCAACTTATCGCTCGAAAAGTGTTACGAAAAACGCCCCAGCAGATGAGAGAATTAGAAGAAGTTCACGGTGCGGTCTTACAACTTCTTCCCACCTTCTCTTACTCTTCCGCCGAATTGGCGGCGAACTACCCGATTCATCCAGTGATCAATGAGTTGGCCGGATCCTTTCGGCAGGCCGCACAGAGTTTTTCATTACCGAGTTTTGCTGCTGCTTCCGCCGGACGCGTGATGAGTCGCCCCGCGACCAGCCTGGTAACTCCCGACGAAATTTTTGATAAATACGAGTACGAATTTCGCAAGTACGAACCGATGGCGGCAGCCTTCAAACTTTACGATCAAATTATTTCGAGTGCCATCTCGAAACTGCCAGTGTCGGAAAGGCTCTGGGCGAAACTGGTCCTGAAAACATTTTTCCTGTTTTCAGTCGCCGGAAAACCTGCCACGGTGCAACAATTAACCAATGCACAGATGCTGTACATTGAGGGATCACCGCTGGACGGTTATGAAAAAGTCTCAAGAATTCTTGAAATTTTTGTGCACAATTGCCCGGAAGCCATCAACGTCAACGGACTTGAAAATAACTGCTCGTACCTGCTGGCTTCCGCCAGTTCGAACGAATCAAATATTGAAGTCGAACTAGCGAAATTGTCACGTGAAATCCCTTCCGATGATGCTCGTCTCAGCAATACACTGTTCAACTTCGGAGCCGGCGTTTTCACTGATTTTGCCTGTCTTATTTCCTTCCCGTACATTGAGGAACCTTCATTTGAACGGGAATTTATCTGGCGTGGCAGCTATTTTAACGCGGAGGTTTCGCTCAGCAATACTTTTCCAGGTGAAGCGCAGTGGAAGCTTAAAGTACTTCCCTTCAATCTGGCTGAAAACGATAAAAAAGTGGAAGTCCTGCACGATCCAAATACGCTGTACTGGCATCCGGGTACGATCAAAAACAAAACCTCGCTGTCGTCCTTAAAGAAGATTTTGGCGCTCAATGAATTAGTCCAGGCTCCCGTTTTCAGTTCCAGCCTCGTCTCAGACGAATTCGAGAAAACCAAAGAAATTCTGCTTCAGGAAGTTCAGGAATTATTTAAAGAGCAATACCTGCGTGAAGGGAAATTCAGTTTTCTTCAGGATTCTGAACCGATTAATATGCTGGTCGCCGATGTCGGGGATTTTACGTTAGCCCCGATGTCATTCGCTGATTTTCTGCCGTTAGCCTTCGATGGATTATTGTCCACGTACCTGCCTCATCACCCTGAATTCAAAACCATCCCAACCGAAGACGATGTCCACCGTGTTTTCTCAGATTTCTTCGCCGGAGACGAAAGCCTGCGCAATTCGGAGGAAACGCAAAGACTGGTCGCCCAATTTGCCCTCCCACTGGGTTTAGTCACCACCCAAAACGACAAATATCAATTTGATCTTTTTAATGGCGGCACGGCGGCACAACCTTTCGTCCAAACTATTTTAGGGTTGATTGATCAACAGGCGGAAGAATCAGGCATTGCCGCCGTCTCGCTCACATCGCTGCAAGAGAGCCTGTCACAAGCTCCTTATGGATTGACCAAGACGGCTTTTCAAATCGTGCTCGGAGCTTTAGTGGAAAGCCGGTTAGTCGAGCTGATTAATGATAACAACGGAGAAAAATTAGCCAAAGAGGGATTGGGGCAGGTCATCTCGCTGGCAGCCTACACTTCGATTCAGCGAACACAATCCGTCAGCTATCCTCCCAATATTATTGCTGACTGGGCCCGAAATATTACCGGCAATCCAGACCTGCCTCCACCTTTGACACCAGATTCAGAAAACCGGATTCGGGCAGCACTCAAGGCCTGGCTTTCTGATTGGGAAGCGCAAAAACTGACCGAACGATTCGAAGCAATGCCCATGGATTTATTAACGCTTTCCTCGTGGAGAGCCTTGGAAATCAGCAAACAAAGGTTCGCCCGTGCTTCCGCTCTGGTCGAAGCCGCCGTGGAAGAACGAGTAGACATTGGCACGGCTCTTTCACGCATCGCCGATATTTTCGGATTCGATAAATCGGCAATGCGGCGGACGCAGGATGACATGAAAGGCTTGAGCGGATTCTTAAACTGGATGCCAAGCTTTACGTCACTGCGCAATTATCTGTTAGCCGCTGAGCCAACGGCTGATCAGGAAATCGAACAACTTCGCGCTGAACTTTCACTTCAAGTGCTTGAGTCAAAACATCTGCTCGACACTGATTCACGACATGCGCTGGAAATAAAATTCTCAGAATTTCGCAAACGTTACAGTGAATTTTACTCGGCTGCGCATGAAGCCAATGTCGGGCCAACTGCGAATCGTGAACTTATCTCCGGCTTCTGCGCCAGCGGAGAATGGCAGCAATTCCGCATGCTGATGGGATTAAAACTGGAAGGCGGTTCATTTGAACGTGATGCACAAATGATGCTGAACATGGCACAGGAAACACGCTGCGACTTACCCGTTAGAGAGCTTTTACAGCATCAACCACAATGTTGCTGCTCTTTCCGCTTACATCGCAAGGTTCATCTTGGCAGTCTGCTGGATGCTTTAAAATCCATCGCCAGCGCCGCTTCAACTTACTACAGTTTGGCCATCTGGCGACACCGTAGCGAGCTTCGCAATAAGGTCAAAGAAGTTGACGATCAGGCCTTGCAATTCGAGCTGGAAGATTTTCTGGCCGCTTGTGGCAGCGGCAGCCTTTCTGATCTGACGCCTGAACTGGTGGCCTTCATCAACGATACACTTTGTCAACAATTGAGTGCCACCATTACGGCATAAATTTCCCACTTCACGCGCAACCGTAACCAGCGCTGGTTGCGGTTGCGCGTCTCACCTACTTGCCTGTGTTGATGGTCTGGTTTATTCTCTCCAACTTTGCAATGTTTAGAAAAATTACATTCATGTAGCTGGAGTCAGGCTGCATCATCAACAAAGTTTCACTATGCCAACTTTACCCAAAGTTACGATTTTAATGCCTGTTTATAATGAGGCTTCAACGATTCATGAGATCATCGCCAAGGTTCACGCCGTCGAACTTCCCGGCGTCGCGTCGCGTGAATTAATCATTGTAGATGATGGATCAAAGGACGGGACGCGCGAGGTTTTACAACAGATGGCCTCGACGGAATTCCAGAAGATTTATTTCCACGCGCACAACATGGGTAAAGGCGCAGCCTTGCGAACCGGGCTTCATTACGCGACAGGCGATATTATTCTGATTCAGGATGCGGATTTGGAATACGATCCCGGCGAGTACCCGGAATTGCTTAAACCGATTCTGGATGGTCGTGCCGATGTGGTCTATGGCTCACGCATGACCGGCGCAAAAGTTCGCCGGGATTTCAATTTTTTACATTTTGTCGGAAATAAATTTCTGACGTTGCTCACCAATATTTTGTACAACACCATTCTGACGGACATGGAAACCTGCTACAAAGTCTTCCGCGCTGACGTCATCAAAACTATCAATATCAAGTCTAATCGTTTCAATTTCGAGCCGGAAATCACCGCCAAAATCCTCAAGCGTAAATATAAACTTTACGAAATGCCGATTTCTTATTATGGACGCGATTTCAGCGAAGGTAAGAAAATCACGTGGCGCGATGGCTTCAGCGCCGTCTGGACTTTGGTAAAATACCGCTTCGTGGATTAGAGATTTAGATAAGAACTCAGTCTCAGTTCGGCTCCAGAGGAGCCAAATATTTATAGCATTATTGGCGCCAAGCTCCGTAGGAGCGACATCCGTTATTTTCCCGCCGAAAATTCTACATAGCTGGTATCCTATTTTTCCGTTCAGCCCTTGACAGCCATCGAATGCTATAGCTTTAGTAATTGTCAAAGGTGTTGCTTGAACGAAGGAAAGGATGTGGGTCATGCATCCACGAACGGATTCGACAAATTACACGTTAGCGCATTGGCAAATCAAAATGGTATTACGCTGTTTTGTGTCGTCCCTTCAACAATTTTTCCCGTCACAACAAAACGGGCAAGCCTGCCTCGGTTTGGTCACTCAGCAAGCTCGCCCATCTTTCTCAACATTCCCAAACAAATAGGAGGAAACGCTATGTTTAAATTACGATGTCATCTGTTCACAGTCAAGTCTCTCGTAAATACAAATTTTCGGTTTTTACTTTTTGCGCTAATCGCATTTGGAATTGGATT
>JAYVRW010000317.1:0-13490 GCA_043775925.1 Blastocatellia bacterium | reverse complement strand
GCCACAAGCGCCGACAGGAAGACGCGCTGCCAGCGTCTATCCAAAAAGAGAGAATTGGTCGTGTCCGCCGACATTGTGCGATCCCAATTCGTCGTTTTACAGCAATTGCCGGGACAATACCATTAAAAAAATGTGACTCCCATTTGTCATCATCAGTGGCTGCCGCTTGACCGAAGATTGATTCGCCGTGTGCGCCGTAACGCATTCGATAGCCGCTGGCGTTAAAGCTCCCATTGATGCCTGACTTCAGGTTCACCGTCCCATCCGCGTTGAGCAATCCTGCCAATGATGAATTGGTGTTTTGACCTACGCTCGAATTCGTTGGAGCAGGCGCTGTGGCAGCGGTCTGTTTCGCCAGTACGGGGAACGTGAAATTTGCCCTGCCCGCTACGGCGGCAATAAGGGCGATGGCAATGAGAGAAATTGTCATCTTTGATGACAGGAAACACTGATTGAGTTTTCAAACAGCTTCTGAATAAAAAACGGTGGCTGGGATGATGGAAATGCTACACCCATGACCTTGCAAAATATTATGAGTTACAACTTTCACCAAGACTGTTGGCGCGATGGCGGGAGGAACGTTAACATGGTCGCAGCTAAGGCTGTCAAGACCGTCAGGTATTTTTTTTAGCGCAACGATAGTCTTACTTTACTTTATCGGGGAAGTTAGAAATAGTGATGCACGAAGGGGAACAATAAAAATATGAACCGAAGACAATTTATCAGTACTGCTCTTGCGGCAGCGGCTTACGCGAATTTACACGCTGAGACTGCGCCTGAATGGGGCGGCTCAATTCTCGACATCCACTTTCATTTGCGGCAAGGGATGGATGCGAACGTGACGCACATGAATGGCTGCGGCGTGACGAATGCCGTCTTGCTGACTCGCGGTGATGTGGTCGAACAGGTCAAAGCAATGCAGGCAAAATATCCGAACAAATTTGTCTGGTCGGCAGGCGCGGATATTACCAAACCTGACGCGGCAGAGTTGCTGACGAAAGCCGTGAAAGCTGGCGCGCAGGGAATTGGCGAACTTAAATTCCACGTCGAAGCCGATGGCCCCGAATTGCGGCGCATGTATTCGCTCGCGGCAGAATTAAACGTGCCGATTCTGGTGCATTTTCAGGAAGTCCCGCACTTTGAGGGCGAAGGCGTTTGGAGTACCGGATTCAAACGCTTCGAGTCAATTTTAAAAGCATATCCCAAGACAAAATTCATCGGACACGCGGATGCTTTCTGGGCAAATGTCAGCGCAGATTATGCCGAAAAAGATGCGTACCCCACAGGGCCAATCAAGCGCGGCGGTATCACTGATAAATTGCTGGGTGATTATCCGAATTTGTTCGGCGATCTGTCGGCGAACTCAGGCAACAACGCATTATCGCGTGACGCAGAATTCACCAAAGATTTTCTGAAGCGTCATCAACATAAATTAGCCTTCGGCAGCGATTGTTCCTGTCAGGACGGACACGGCGCAGGCATCAGTCAGGCGAACAATCCGGCGGCGGCGCGGTTGAAAGGGCAATGCGTCGCCAGGGCTACGCTCGGTATCCTCAAACAACACACTAAGCCGAATGTCTTCCGCAAGCTGACGTGGGATAACGGACATAAACTTTTCAAAATCAAAGCCTGACCTGCCTGGAATCCTGAGAATAATTTACCTGGGAGAGACAGCGCACTTGTTGAAATGATTTGAAGTACATAAGATAATTAATCAGACTTGTGGGAATGCCCAAGTCACTTATAACCACGTAATGTATAGTTTGTTGTAACAAGCCATATTTCTTTAAGAGTATTTGGAGAAAACGAAAATGAATAAACGAATTATTTCAGTGTTTCTGACGCTTATTGCTTCGCTGTTTCTTACAGCGTTCACCCTGGCGCAAGGCACAACCTCGCGCCTGACTGGAACTGTAGTTGATGCCTCTGGCGCAACCGTCCCCGGCGCTACGGTAGTTTTGACGAATGAAGGAACCACCGTTTCATTTACCACGCAAACCAGTAGTAGTGGCTCTTATGCCTTCGATTTGATTCCGGCGGGAACCTATAAAGTTTCTGTGGAAAAAGCTGGCTTCAAGAAAATTGTGTCGAGCGGTAACGTCGCACAAATTAATCAGCCAGCTACTGTCAATCTCACGATGCAGGTAGGAGAAGTTTCGGTCGAGGTAAATGTTGACGCTGCGGCTGAAGTCGTACAAACCAGCAGCTCTGGCAACATTGGAAATACAGTGGATCAGAAGACACTGGAAAGCTTACCCATTATTGGTATACGCGGAAGAAATCCACTGGATTTATTGAACTATCAACCGGGCATCGTGAACGGTGCGAATACGGGTGGTGGTGTTCACGTTCATGGTTCGCGTGATCGCGCTTTCAATTTTACGCTGGACGGCATTGATATTAATGAATCAAGCGCAGGCGGTTCAAATTTTACGCCACTCCGCCCCAATCCAGATTCGATTCAGGAATTCCAAATTGCGACGACAAATTTTACGGCAGAACTTGGTCGTAGCAGCGGCGCACAGGTCACATTTGTCACGCGCTCTGGCACCAATCAGTTTCACGGCAGCGCCTTTGAGTATTACCAGACACCGCGCTTTGCCGCGAATGGTTATAGCAATAATCTGAATGGACGCGCGAAGGATCAATTCGTCCAACATATCTATGGCGGAAGTCTGGGTGGGCCGTTGTTGAATCCCGGCTTTGGCGAAGGTGGCAAAGGTGCTCGCTGGATGCGGGATAAAGCTTTCTTCTTTGTCAACCTGCAAAAACTTGCGGCGTATGACACGGCGCTCGTGACCAGAACGGTTTATACGCAAAGCGCCAGAAGCGGAATTTACCGTTATATCTCTGGCAATACGACAGCGGCAACACCTGCGCCGTTGCAAAATGCTGTAGCGGGAACATCTACGCCATCAGTCACAGCGAGTGGAACGCCTATTTATACTGCTTGTGGCTCTCCGGCGGTTTTCCCGTGTATGAATTCGGTAAACTTCTTAACCAATACCGCAGCGCTGGCATTTGACCAAAAAACCTCCGGGATTTTAAATGCCATGCCGCTGCCCAATAATTTTTCCTCCGTTGGTGATGGCTTGAATACTGCCGGCTTTGATTTCGGCTCCCCGCAACATGAGAAACAATATGATTTTGTTTCCAAGTTTGATTTCAAGCTTAACGATAAAAATGGATTTTATGTGCGTTATGCGCAGGGGTCACAAACTTCTCTGGGGGATTCAGGCAATGGTGGACGCCCTATTTTCCCCAACACTGGAAATTTAGTTAATACTTTCCGTACACCTAAAAATTTGGCTGTTAACTATCGGTGGTCGCCCAGCCCAACTGTGACCAATGAATTTCTCTTTGGGATGAATAAATTTGCTTTCAGTTTTAATACACCGAATCCTGATCCAACCTTCCCCTTTTCATTTAATTTAGCGTCCACACCAGGCACGAATTTTTCATATAACGCCAGACGTTTGAGAACGTGGCAATGGGTGGATAACATTACCTGGGTCAAACAAAACCATGTTTTAAAAGGCGGGATCAACTTTAGATTTGGTCGCCAAGTTGATGACAGATCATCGGTCGCAGGTACGTCTATTGAACCCCTTGTTTCATTAAGTGCGCCAACGACGACGTTCGGAAGTTATACGATTCCGACCACGGCAACCGTTGCTGCGCCTGGTCTGCAAGCGACTGATTTAACGCGCCTGCGTTCTACGATCAGTGATTGGTACGGAAAATTCGGGTCTGTCACGCAGGCGTTTGTTTCTGATCCAAATACTCCTGGCGCCTTTGCTCCGGCAGGAACCCGTTGGAATTACACAGCTTTCTATCCTGAATACGATTTTTACTTTCAGGATTCATGGCGAGCAAAACCGAATCTGGTTTTCGATATTGGCTTGCGTTATGAAGTGAAATTATCGCCCTCATCGGATGGCAGGCCTATACTTGCACCCGATAAACCATTTGTTGCTGGCGCAGCCGCGACCAGCTCTCTGACCTGGGTTGAAAAGAAATTATTCCAGAATGATACCAATAACTTTGGCCCCTCAGTCGGCGTTACCTGGGATCCCTGGAAGAATGGTAAGACCTCCTTCAGAGCCAATTACCGCTTGAATTATGATCGGTTCCCGTCACAGCTTTTTGCGGCAAATATTTTCCAGAATGCTCCCGGCAATACACTCTCAGCATCAGATCAATCCAGCTTTGCCCAAAATGGTGGCTTACTGCGCAATCTCGCGCCAGTGGTTGCGGCGTTGGTTCCAAACGGAACTCCCAGCGCCTTGCGAACACCTGCAAATAGCAATACGAGTATTACGTTAATTGACCCAGACACACGTTACCCTGAGATTCATTCGTGGGTAGTCAGCTTCCAGCGTGATCTTTGGAAGGATACGGTTCTGGAAGTGAATTATATCGGGAAACGAGGAGTTCATTTGTTTGGCGGATATGATTCAAATCAAGTGAACCTGAATGCCACCGATGCGCGTTGCCCCGGACAAACATTTTTACAGGCCTTCAATGCCGTGAAGAATGGCGACGCGCAAGTGTGCTTAGCCGGATATTTAGTTGGTGGCGCAAACACTGTGGCGAACACGACGACGTTCCGTTCGACTGCACAATTTGCCACGCAATTGACGCAAAATGCAGTCGCTTCGGTGGCGCAAACGTTATCGCAAAGAACCGGAACGCAATCACTGGCGACCAATGGATTTAGCCCGACGTTTTTCCAACGCTACACGCAGTTTTTAGGCGCAGTGAACGTGCTGGATAGCAATGATGTTTCCCGCTACAACGCTTTAGAAGTCATCCTGAAACGTCGCTTTGTGAAAGGCGTAGGGTTTCAGGTGGGCTACACCTTCTCTAAATCAACCGATACTCGTTCGTTTGATCCGACCTTCTCAACTGTGTCACGCGCCAATGCACAGTCAGCTTCCAGCACACCTTTCGATATCAATGATCGTAAATTGAATAATTCGTGGTCGGATTTTGACCGTCGTCATGCCATTCAATCTACTTTCGTTTACGAGCTACCATTTGGCGTCGGTAAAAAGTTCGCTTCGGGGATTTCTCGTACCGTTGATAATATTATCGGCGGATGGCAAATCGCGGGGGCCTTCAATGTCGCGTCAGGTCGCCCTTTCACCGTGTATTCAGGTTTCCTGACATTCAGCAATGTGAATCAATCAACTGTGAATTGCGGTGGTTGTGGACGAGATGTCGGTAAATTGGTTGAAGAAAACGGCACCAATTATTGGTTTGATGCGACGACACGGGCGCTCTTTATCAATAATCCAACTGCGGCTGGTTCCAATGGCACGACCGGACGTAATTACTTTCTGGCTCCGCGTCAATACCAGCTTGATACCTCATTTTCCAAAGAATTCAGCATTACAGAAAAGGTGAAGTTCGATTTACGAGTGGATGCCAGGAACCTGACCAATACGCCGAATTTCGATCTTCCGACAGCCACTGCGAACTCAGGAACTTTTGGTCGAATTCGTGATGGTGTCATCAATTCTTCCCGTAAGATTCAATTATCAGGAAAGATTAGTTTCTAACTAAGCAGTAGTACTTTAAAATGCCACGTCTGAATCAATCATTGATTCAGACGTGGCATTTTTATTGGCTTCTTGCGATACTATACCAAACAAGAATTGGGTATGAAAAAGTTGCGTGAGCTTGTACGTAGTAAGGGCGTGAACTCGGCACAGTACGTGTTTCTGCATTTCCCGCAATACAAAACAAAGAACTGATTTTGTCCAATAAGACAAAGCTGGATTTTATGATTCGAGTACAAAATTTAACCAAAACATACGGCGATTTTACTGCCGTTGATGATATTTCTTTTGCGGTGGAAAAAGGCGAAATCTTTGCCTTTTTGGGGCCAAACGGAGCGGGCAAGACGACTACGATCAAGATGCTGACAACGCTGTTGACGCCGACCAGTGGGAAAGTCGAGTTGGCAGGTATTGATCCAACTGTCGAGCAAACCAAAGCGCGGCAAAGCTTTGGTATTGTGTTTCAAGACCCTAGCCTTGACGGGGAATTGACGGCCTACGAGAACATGGAATTGCACGGTGTGCTGTATCACGTCCCGCGCAAAATCCGCCTTGAGCGCATCGAAAAACTGCTGCAATTATTTGAACTGTGGGACAAGCGCGACAACTATGTCAAAGAATTTTCCGGTGGGATGCGCAGGCGACTGGAAATCGCGCGCGGCTTTTTGCATACGCCAAAAATTTTATTTCTGGATGAGCCAACGCTGGGACTTGACCCGCAAAGCCGCAATCAATTGTGGTCGTTCGTGAAACAGCAAAATGAAACGGAAGATGTGACAGTATTTTTGACGACGCATTATATGGACGAAGCTGAACGTGTCGCGCATCGCATTGCGATCATAGATCACGGCAAAATTGTGGCGCAAGGTACACCGACCGAACTTAAAACACAAACCAACACCGAATCGTTGGAAGACGCTTTCCTCGCCTTAACAGGTTCGACGATTCGTGACGAAAAAGCTGGCTCCGCCGATCAAATGCGGCAATTTGCCAAAATGTGGAGAAAATAAAATTATGGGCGCAATTTACATCCTCTGGCTGCGTGAACTGAAACGATATACACGGTCACGCGCACAGATCATCGCATCACTAGCGCAGCCAATGTTGTATTTATTAGTATTGGGCTTCGGACTCGGTCCCGTTTTTCAACAATCCGGTAACGGTAGTTACATTCAATTTGTAGCTCCCGGCGTGGTCGGCATGAGCATTTTGTTCACTGCGATTTTTTCCGGTATTGGATTGTTGTGGGATCGGCAATTTGGATTTTTGAAAGAAACGCTGGTTGCTCCCGTCCCGCGCATTATCGTTATGATCGGGCGCACGCTAGGCGGCGCAACCGTTTCAATGATCCAGGGAATGCTAATTTTTGTCGTGTGTGTCATCGCCGGATTTCGACCTGTGAATTGGGCTACGGTTCCGCTGGCGTTTGTGTTTATGGCGTTGACCGCGATTGTGTTTTGCGGACTGGGAACGGCGATTGGTTCATTGCTACAAGATATGCAAGGCTTCCAGCTCATCATGAATTTTATTGTGATGCCAATATTCTTTTTGTCGGGTGCGTTATTTCCGCTGACGAATTTGCCAAAGATGCTCGACATCGCTACCAAGCTTGATCCGTTGTCATACGGAGTTGATGGCTTGCGTGGTGCACTGATCGGAGTCACGCATTACGGATTTGTGACCAATGTTTCGGCATTGGGAATCGCCGCAGTTTTATTCGTCGCCATTGGCGGATATTTCTTCTCGAAAATTCAAATCTGAGATGGACTGGCTGCGAAATATTGCAGCAACTTCCGGCGTCAGTAAAGCTACGTCGGATTATGCCATTAAGTAAGAAAGGCGCAGCCAGGATGCTGCGCCTTTCTCATTTATTACTCAATGATAGAATTAGTCGCCGCTGATTGCCAGCGCACCGTTGCCTTCATCTTTCTTATCTTTGATCCCGCCAAGTTGTACCAGTTTCGGAGCTTCTGTTTTCAGAATTGATTGCATATACATTTTGCGCATCAACTGTTGCTCGTCTTTGGCGGTCTGTGGGAGCGTACCTTTTTCGCGTCCACGTCCTGCATCTTCGGCATTGACCTTCAAGCCGTGATCTACATCGGACAGGCTGACGCTGTGGTTATTGGCGAAAATCTCGTGGCGTCCATTATCTTTGTACCATTTTGCGACGGTCGCATTCTGGTGCATGTTTTCGATGATGTTGCGCCATCCGATGCCCGTATTATAAGCACAGAATGAAATTTCGCCTTCCTGCGTACCATAAGGAATGATGCACATTTCGGTGCGACGGAAATCGTAATTGAACAAATCCTGGAACCACATTCCGGCGACGAACAAGAAATTCCATTGGTCTTGACGACGCAATTGAATATCCTCTAAGGTTCGATCCGCTGAAACGCTGCCGTATTTCTTACCGCTTAATCCGAAAGTCTTATCGAATTTCTTCATCAAATCTATCAGATTAAACGAAGCCGGAGCGCCAAAGGAATTGTAGTTTTTCAGCAACGCCAATGCGATCATCACATTCGACATGGTTTTGCCACGTCCGGCATCGGTGATTTTTGTGATGTCCTTGAGCAATTGTGGAATGTTGATGAAGCCGGGAACCGGAGCCATCTCTTTGGTTTCCTTGTTAATCATCAATGCCGTGCCGACTCCGCAATTCGGATGGCAACCGCAGCTCATCTGTCCCCACTCGGCTTGTGGCCCGTGAATGAGATCAGCGAAATCCGCAAAGGTACTCATCACTGAAATCGGGAACCAATCACGATGCGGATCAGTCACGCCGAGATGTTTTTGTACGTCGTGCGCCATGTGCGACAGCGTGTAGCGTTGACGCAAGCGGCGTTCTTCGGTGATGTCTTCATCGCGTCCGGTGAATGAAACAGGCTGGAACGAAATGAAAGAAATTTTCTTCGGATTATCCAAAGCAAAACGGATTACCGGCCCGACTTCTTCGTTGTTTACGTCGTTGATTAACGTTGTCACGAGGACGATTTCAACGCCGGCTTCGTGCAGGTTATCAATCGCCTTCAATTTGACATCGAAGAGGTTTCCAACCTGACGATGACCGTTGGCAGCATTGCCGATGCCATCGAATTGCAGGTAAACGTAGCGCAATCCGGCTTCAGCGGCTTTGCGGCAGAATTCTTTCGACTTGGCGAATTCGATGCCGTTGGTCGCGGCCTGCACTGAATTGTATCCGACTTGTCTTGAGTACTTGATAGCATCAAAGAAATACGGTGAAAGCGTTGGTTCGCCACCGGAAAACTGAATGGACATTTGACGGCGCGGCTTGATGGAAACCGCATTGTCCATAATTTCTTTAATGTCTTCCCAACTCAACTCATGAACGAAGCCGACTTGGTTCGCATCCATAAAGCAGGGGTCACACATCATGTTGCAACGGTTGGTCAGGTCTACGGTGAGAACTGAGCCGCGTCCGTGCTTGATGGTCGAAGAGCCGTGTTTATGCAGGTCTTTGTCGTTGTGCGCGTCAATGTCGCGGCCTGGATACATGTCTTCGATGTGATTGAGGAACTTAGCGTCCATCGCCATCATGTCTTCGTAATGACCATGAATTGGGCAATCTTTGACCATCCAGATTTCGTTGTTACGTTCAATGATGGTGGCTTTGATTTCGCCCGGACGATCTTCGATAACCTTGAATGGGTCTTCGCCATCTTCAATGATGCGCTTGCGAGCTTCTTTGACGCAGGCAGGGCAGAGTGAATCAGTCGTACGAGGCCAGCCGAGAGTCGGTTTGGATTTCTGCCAGGATTTCAAAATTGGCTTGTCCGACCACTTGGGGATAAAAGACGGACCTGGTTTGTATTGGTTGACTGATTGAATCGCATTGAAAGCGAAATTGGCGAATTTGGATAATCCCTTTTCGACGTACTTAACGGGTTTATGTGCCATTACTAAATCCTCATTGGTTGGTTAACTTCGGATGTTTTTGTTTCGTTCCGGTTATCAGCATCTGCTCAAACATCTCGTAAATTGTATTCTTACCTGATTCCCGGCGAGTGTGTCATTCAGACATTCACTGCCAGGACTAAATCTCAAAATAATAACTTTTCATCAGCTTTTTACCGCTTAGCTGTGGCGAACGACCTATAAATATGTATTATAGCAAATAGTGTACCAGTGTTGGCAAGCCCTGTGAACGGTTTTGCTAATATTTCTCAATTATTGCAAATAGTAAAGTTAGGTCAGTTAAACCATAAATTGAGATGGATTAGTTGGCGCTGATCCTCATGATTGCCTTCCAAAACGCGAAGATGCTTTGCAAATGTGTTGCAATGTGACTTCAATCGTAGTGTCTAATCAGAATTGGTGTATCAAAAAGAGACAAGTAGTAAAAAGGGAGATTCTTACCGCAAAGGATCAAAGGGGCAAGGGGACAAAGAGAACTCATCTGTTATAGCCCTTGATCCCTTGACCCTTTGTCTCTTTGCGGTAAAACCATTTTTCTCAGGCAATCAAATAAATAATTGCTGCATCCAAGAAGCGCCTTGAATGCGATTTACGAATCGTTATAATGACACGATTTTATTTCTTGGTCTTGCGCTTAGCAAGAAAGGAGACCAGTGCTTATCAGACTTCAGCAACTTTTACTCGCCGTACTAATTCTTCTCGTCACCATTCCCGTCGTTGCCAAACCGCAATGGCAGCAAAAAACGCTCAAAAACGGATTACAGGTCATCGTCATTGAAAACCACGCCGTACCGCTGGTGACGATTGAACTTGCCGTCAAAAACGGGTCGTATACGGAACCGCCGGAATACAATGGACTTTCGCATCTCTTTGAGCACATGTTCTTTAAGTCGAACGAGAAATCGAAGAGCGAGGGATATTTTGAAGGAGCCGGAGAATTGGCGCTTTTTCGTAACGCTACGACGCGCGAAGAAGTGGTGAACTATTACGCGACGGCAGTGAAAACCAGTTTGCGTCCGGGCATGATTATTATGCGGGACGCGTTGCGCTACCCGCTATTTGATAAGCAGGAATTGGATCAGGAAATTCAAATTGTCCTGGATGAATTTGCGCGCAACGAAGCCAATCCATTTTATTTTTTGAATCATGCGATTGATGAAAAAATGTGGTGGAAATATCCTTCGCGGAAAAATCCATTGGGAGCGCGTGAGGTGATTTCTACCTGTACGCCGGAAAAAATGCGCACGATTCAGAAGAAGTATTACGTCCCCAATAATACGGCTTTGATTTTGACTGGCGATGTGAACACCGCAGAAATTTTCAAGATGGCGGAAGAGCTTTACGGCGATTGGCCAGCGGTTGAAAATCCATTTATTAAAAACCCGCTCGTGACGCATCCGCCCATTCAAAAAGATGAAGGAATTATTGTCACTAAGCCAGTTCAATCGGCATCGCTAATTATTTCGTATCATGGGCCTTCAACGGATACGGATGCAGCAGCGACCTACGCCGCAGATGTACTTTCATTTGCTTTGCGCCAGCAGGATTCCAAATTTTATAAAAATCTGGTGGATAGTGGATTAATGACCGGAGTTTCGCTCGGATATTTGACGCAGCGAAATGTCGGACCGATTCAGTTTATCGGGCAGACTTCACCGGACAAATTAAAGGCTTCCATCAAAGCTGTTCAGACAGAATTAGCCAGGTTGGATACGTTGGATTATTTAACCGATGAACAGCTTGAGAGCGCAAAAACATTGCTCGAAGCGAATGAAACTTTCGGACGCGAAAAACCTTCGGAATACGCGCATACGTTGAGTTTCTGGTGGGCGAGTTCGGGGCTGGATTACTTTGCGAATTACCTCGAAAATTGCCGCAAAGTGACGAAGGCTGACATCCAACGCTACGTTCGCAAATACATCAAAGGGCAAAAGCGCATTGTTGGCGTCATGCTTTCTGAAGAAGAAAAGAAGCGCATTTCCTTAACCGAAGCAGATTTACTGGCGAAGTAAAAAATGAATTTAAAATTTCCAGCAATGTCTCAAAAAACGTACATGAATCAACTCTTAAAAATCCGCGTCAACCAGCATCGTCCGTTACATCTGTGGTCTATTATTTTTTGTCTGCTCGTTACTTCATTAAGTTTCGCGCAAACCGCCGCGCCTGCGCCGATAGCTGCGCCTTCGACGGCGGCGGATACGACTTACGAATTTACGACGGCGAATGGGTTAAAAGTTATCCATCGTCGCGTCACCGCCAATGATGTCGTCGCAGCGCGTATTTATTTTCGTGGTGGTTCGCGTAACCTGACGGAGAAAAACGCCGGGATCGAAACCTTAATGTGGGAAGTCGCGCAGCTCGGCACAAAAAATTATACCAAGAGCCAGATCAACCGTGAAAAAGATCGTTTGGGAACCGTCCTGTCAACCGGAGCGAGCTACGATTTCAGCGTGATTGCCAGCCTGTGCGTGCGTCAGCATTTTGATCGCACGTGGAAACTTTTGACGGACATCGCATTGAATCCAACCTTTGATGAAAAAGAAGTCACACTCGAAAAAGAAAAGATTTTGAATGGCTTGAAGCAGGAAGGCGATGATCCTGAAAATTATGTTTCATCGGTCAGCGATCAAATGTTGTACGCTTCGCATCCGTACCATAATCGCCCGTTCGGGACGCTTGGAACAATTGGAAAACTGGCTTCAGCAGATTTGAAGGCGTACCACGCGACGCAATTAATGACTTCGCGGATGCTGGTGATTATTGTTGGAAATATTTCAGAAGAAGAGGTCAAGCGCCGCATCGAAGAAAGCTTTGGCAAATTACCAAAAGGTGATTATAAGCTATCGCCGCCGCCAACTTTTGAAGGCGCGGATCAGGCAAAATTTCAATTAATTGATCGCACCGTTCCAACTAATTACATTCGCGCTACGTTTGCCGCACCTTCGATTGGACATCCCGATTATCCGGCGATGATGGTGGCGCAAAGCATCCTCAATCAGCAATTTTATTACGAAGTCCGCGTCAAGCGTAACTTGTCGTATGCGCCAAACATTGATTTGTTGACGCAATCAACGAATACCGGATTTATCTCAGTTAGCACTCCCAAGCCGAACGAAGCGATTAAGGTGATGTTCGACCAGATTGATGTCGTCCAGAAAAATCTGTTGCGCGCCGAAGTCCTACCGGAATTCATCAGCGGATTTCTAACGACGTATTACCGCAATCTGGAAACGAACGATTCACAGGCAGCGCGGTTAGGTGAGTATGAATTGATTGCCGGGAACTGGCGCAAAGCCCTGACGTGGCTCGACGAAGTAGCGAAAGTAAATCCCGAAGACCTCAATCGCGTCGCGAATAAATACCTGCGTAACTTCCATTTCGCCGTCGCTGGACGTGCGAAAGATTTCGATAAAAATTTGTTTCTGTCGAAGTAGAAAAGCAAAGACGGTTTAGACAGGATTTACAAGATGAACAGGATTGACGAAGACTCTATTTTTATTGGTCTTTTTTGTTCATCCGGTCAATCTTGTAAATCCTGTCTAAGTTTCTAAAAGTTCAAGTCACAATCTAATCAGACAAGGAGAATCACTCATGCCACCACGTGATTTCGATGTTGTATTGTACGGAGCCAGCGGTTTTACGGGCAAGCAAACCGTAGAATATTTCGCCGCGCAGGCCGGAAAAATTCGCTGGGCTATCGCCGGTCGCAACCGCGAGAAATTAGAAGCCGTAAAATCCCAAATCGGTGAAGCCGTAAAAAATATTGAAGTCCTCGTTGCTGACAGCGAAGACCAGTCAGCCATTGACAAAATCGTTTCGCGGACTCGTGTTTTCCTGACAACAGCGGGGCCATTCGCCTTGTACGGGACGAAAATTGTAGACGCCTGCGTCCGCTTCAAAACGCATTACGTTGACATCACCGGAGAAACCGTCTGGGTCAAAAATCTGATTGATCGCTACCACGCACAAGCGGCAGCGGATGGC
>JAYVRW010000316.1:0-13569 GCA_043775925.1 Blastocatellia bacterium | reverse complement strand
CATCAATCTGTGTCGCCATATCCGCCAGCTTGAATTGAATCGCCTGAAATTCAAAGATTGCTTTGCCGAATTGTTCGCGTTCCTGTGAATATTTCAGTGCTGATTCATACGCTCCCTGCGCAATGCCGAGCGCGAGTGCGGCGATAGAAATTCTGCCGCCATCCAAAATTTGCATCGAATTCACAAAGCCTCTGCCGCGTTCGCCGAGTAAATTTTCTTCGGGAATTTTGCAGTCTTCAAAAATAATCGAAGCCGTTTCCGACGCTCGCATGCCTAATTTATTTTCCTTCTTTCCGCCAATAAAACCAGGTGTTCCGCGCTCGACAATAAAAGCCGAAACGCCACGCGAACGCATCTCACGATCCGTCACAGCCAGCACTACGCATATATCACCGGAGACGCCGTGTGTAATAAAATTCTTCGCGCCATTAATCACCCATTTTCCGTCTTTCAACTCCGCCGTAGTTTTCAAGCCGGAGGCATCAGAACCTGATCCCGGCTCCGTCAATCCCCACGCCCCAAGTTGTTTCCCCTGCGCTAATGGAGTCACATATTTTTTACGCTGCGCCTCGGTTCCATACTGATAAAGGTGATTGGTGCAAAGCGAATTGTGCGCCGCGACCGACAATCCAATCGAACCACAAACACGCGAAATTTCTTCGATGACGGTCACGTATTCGCCGTAGCCCATCCCGGCGCCACCGTATTCTTCAGGAAAGATAACGCCCGTCAAACCAAGCTCGCCAAGCTGTGACCAGATTTCTTTGGGAAAATACTGCGCCTCATCCCACTTCATCACATTAGGTCTAATTTCCGCTTCGGCAAATTCGCGGACAGCGCGTTTGATTTGGAGTTGTTCTTCCGTTAGATCAAAATTCATGGACATACAGATTCTCAATTATGCAAAAGCCTGCGCGAAGTAAGGGCGAAGATTCATACTTACTGCGTGCGTGTTTCTGCGCCTAAAAATTCGACAGGCGGGACGCCTATCGTACCTTTAACAGTCTACGCCAGCCTCTTCATCGTCTCAACAAAAATATGCGACTTGACAAGTGATCCACTTTTTCGTCATAGTAAATACAGTGATGAGACAGTTCAGAAAAACAATTCAGTCAAAAATATTTGTTCCGGTTTTGGTGCTGGCTATTTTGATGAGCCTGACCGGACACGTCTTTTTGCATTTAGCCGATGCGCCATTCGATCACGAAACGACGCATCAGATTTCAGCCCATCACGAAGACTCCGCCGCGCAGAATCAATCCCATCAATGCTCAGTTTGTCAGGATCATCAGGCACTTTCACTTGATCTGCCGGTCAGCAAAGTAGTTTTAATTGCTGCTGCCCCAGTCTTGACCTCCCCGACGGTTGATTCTCATTACCAAGCCGGAAATCTCCGCTTCACCTCTGACCGCGCTCCACCTCGCAGCTAAATCCTTCTCTAAAAAACTTGCGACCTTACTCATGATGGCTGGTCGAAGTTGATCTCGTTTTCAATTATATTTTTTGAGATTTATAACTGGCAATCGCGCTCATTTTCTGATGAAAACTGGAGCTGCCAGAGGGATTTATGTATGCGATATATTATTAGTACCTTATTTTTTCTGACTTTTTTTATTACCCCTATTTTTGCGCAATCTGCTGGGACTTTACGCGGTTCGGTCAGCTTAGATTCATCCGGCGGAGCCTTACACGGCGTGACGGTCACCATCATTCGCCTCAATCGTAAAACCGTTACTGACGACAATGGAAAGTATGAATTTCTCAACGTTCCAGCGGGCAAATACGAAGTTCATGCGCATCTTGATCGCACGCCCGACTCAGTTCAGAACATTGAAATAACTGCCGGAGGCGAAGCGAAAATAGATTTTCAAATCAAACTTTCCGGCGTCCGCGATCAGGTCACAATTACTGCTTCTGGCAATGAAGAAACAACTTTTAATTCAATCCAGTCTGTCACAACTTTAGGCGCCATTGAATTGGCTGAAAAAAATCCAACTTCTCTCGGTGAAGCATTGGATAATCAGCTCGGCGTAGCGAAACGTAGCGAAGGCCCCGGCTCTTCGCGTCCGGTCATTCGTGGCTTTGATGGCGACCGTGTAGTCATTCTGCAAGACGGCATGCGCGTGGGGGGATTAGGCGCACAATCAGGTGATCACGCGGAACCAATTGATGTCATGTCGCTTGATAAAATCGAAGTCGTCAAAGGTCCTGCCACTTTGCTTTATGGCAGTAGTGCAACGGGCGGCGTAGTCAACGCCATCACTGGACACGACTCCGCTCACAATGGGGTACACGGATATTTGACTGGCGTCGGCAGCTCCAACAACTACACTGGAGGTGGCAGCGGAGGCATTGAATTTGGTACGGATAAATGGCTGTTCTGGGGCAATGGCGGAGGCTTGCGTTCAGGTGAATATACAACGCCACTGGGGAAAATCCTGAACTCTTATTCCCGCGCCAGCAATGGCTCCGGTGGTCTCGGCTATTACGCCGCGAAAAGTTTTTTCAATGTCAACTACACCGCCGATAATCGCTACTATGGAATCCCTTACAATAAGGCGGAGACTGATCCCGAAATTGTACACCTTGATATGCATCGTCAGAGCGTGCAATTCAAAGTCGGGTTGCATGACCTTGATTCCTTCTTCAGCGGCGCTCAGTTCAAGATTCAATACAACGACTACAACCACAAAGAAGTTGATTCCATCACGAACGCCATCAATACGACTTTCCTCAATAAATCATTAGTTTACAGCGCTCTGGCAGAGCAGAAAAAGATTGGAAGATTAAGTGGCAGCTTTGGCATTTGGGGCTTACACCGTGACTACCAATCAGTCGGCGCAGAAGCACTCGCACCTCCGACCATTCAAAATGCGTTTGCCGGATATGCGCTGGAAACCATTAATTTCTCGCGGGCAGCTTTACAGTTCGGAGGTCGCGTCGAACACAACGGATATACGCCAATTGGCAAACCTGCACGATCATTTAATGGCGTTTCTGCCGCCATTGGATTACGTGTTCCGTTGTGGGAAGGCGGCGCATTCGTAGCGAATTACAGCCATTCTTATCGCGCTCCAGCCCTGGAAGAGCTTTACAATAACGGCCCGCACGGAGGCAATTCGACTTTTGAAATCGGTAACGATCAACTCAAGCGCGAGAGTAACGACGGCGTAGATTTTTCGTTGCGGCATCAGAACTCCCGCTTTCGAGGTGAGTTGAATTATTACTACTATCACATCCGCGATTTTGTCTTCCTCGCTCCGACCGGAACCAGAGATGCTGAATCTGGCTTGATCGTAGCGAATTACGCGCAAGGTACGAGCCGCTACACCGGCGTCGAAGCGCGCGCTGATCTGAACCTCAATAAAAATATCTGGTTTCAATCAAGCCTGGATTATGTGAATGCTGAGCTGACCACGAACAAAACTCCATTGCCGAGAATTCCACCTTTAAGAGGACGATTAGGAATCGAAGGAACATTCGGAAATTTCCGCCTGGTCCCGGAACTCATCCTGTCTCGTGCACAGGATAAAATCTTCCCGACTGAAACCCGCACCGACGGTTACGCAACCATCGGATTCAATGCTTCATACACATTTGCGACCCAGCACGTGGCGCAAATCGTTTCCTTCAAGGCGTTCAATCTGAGTAACAAGGTTTACTACAATCACCTCTCTTTTATCAAAGATTTCGCGCCTGAAATTGGGCGCGGCATTCAGCTCAGCTACACGTTGAGATTCTTTTAAAATCATTTTCACTCTTGCATTTTATGAGAATTTGAGTAGAATTTTCTCAAAGACGAGTTGTCATATATTTTGTAATTAGTGGGAAGTTAAAAGGCGCGTTCACCCTTTAGCTTCAAACGTCTCTGCCACTCTTTTCATTATAATTTTGGCAACTCGTTTATTTTTTCAGCCGTAACTACTTGGTTCAGTTTCTGAACTTGCTCCAAAAGATAAAATACTTAAAACGCTCTCATCCTGATATAAGGCATTAGTGATACTGCTGATTCACTATTTCTGATTTATCTCTTCATATAAATTATTAATTTGATTTATGATTCAGAAAAGATCATAAGTATATTTCACTTTCGGGTTGTCTACTTTTTACAGCAGGAATTCATTATGGCACAAACGCTTTTCGATAAAATCTGGAACCAACACGTCGTCAATCAGGAAGACGGGAAACCCGCGATCATTTACATTGATCTCCATCTCGTTCACGAAGTCACCAGCCCACAGGCCTTTGAAGGTCTACGCTTGAATGGCAGAACGGTGCGCCGTCCTGAGCGAACGATTCTCACCGTAGACCACAACATCCCAACCTGGAGCCGTTCGATTCCTGTCACTGACCCGATTTCAAAGGCGCAGATTGATACACTGGAAAAGAATGCAGTGGATTTCGGGCTGAAGATTTATGGACTCAACAGCCAGCAACAAGGTATCGTCCACGTCATCGGGCCGGAACTTGGCTACACGCAACCGGGGATGACGATTGTTTGCGGCGATTCGCATACTTCGACGCACGGCGCGTATGGTTCGCTCGCCTTCGGGATCGGAACCAGTGAAGTCGAACACGTCCTTGCCACACAATGTTTGCAGCAATCGAAGCCAAAAAATTTCCGTATCTCGGTTGATGGCAAATTGCCGGTTGGCGTTACCGCCAAAGACATTATTCTTTTCATCATTCGCACGATTGGCACGGATGGCGCGACGGGCTATGTCGTCGAATTTGCCGGAGAAGCGATTCGCGCACTTTCGATGGAAGAGCGGATGACCGTTTGCAATATGACCATCGAAGCCGGAGCGCGTGCCGGGTTGATCGCGCCTGATGAAAAAACTTTTGAATATTTGAAAGGTCGTGAATTCGCTCCGACGGGCGAAGCCTGGGAAAAAGCGGTCGCTGAATGGCGCACGTTACCAACCGAAGACGGAGCTGTTTTTGATCGTGAACTGCACATTGACGCCGCCAGTTTAGTCCCGCAGGTTTCGTGGGGAACTTCGCCGGGAATGGTCGCGGACATCTCGGGGCAGGTGCCTGATCCCGAAGCGATGCCGGATGAGAATTCTAAAAAAGCGGCACGACGCGCACTGGAATACATGGATTTAAAAGCTGGACAACCGCTCGAAGAAGTGCAGATTGACCGCGTTTTTATTGGCTCCTGCACGAATTCACGGATTGAAGATTTGCGCGCAGCGGCGGCAGTTATCAAAGGTCGCAAAGCCGCTTCGACAGTTTACGCGATGGTCGTCCCCGGTTCGCAAGCCATCAAGCAACAAGCGGAAGCAGAAGGTTTGGACAAAATTTTCTCTGAGGCCGGATTTGACTGGCGTGAATCTGGATGTTCCATGTGTCTGGCCATGAATCCTGATGTTTTGAAGCCAGGGGAACGTTGCGCTTCAACTTCCAATCGTAATTTTGAAGGACGGCAAGGCGCAGGCGGACGCACCCATTTAGTCAGTCCGGCAATGGCAGCCGCCGCCGCCATTGCCGGGCATTTTGTTGATGTAAGAAATTTTTAGGAGGCAGTCGGTGGTCAGTGGTCGGAGCGAGACATTTTCCGCCCACCGACCACCGCATTCAAAATGAAACCATATACAGTTCACACAGGCATCGTCGGCACTTTGGATCGCGTTAATGTAGACACCGATCAAATTATTCCCAAGCAATTTCTGAAGCGTATCGAACGTTCAGGCTTTGAAGATGCGTTATTCTTTGATTGGCGTTTTAATGCCGATGGCTCTGAGAATGCTGATTTTGAATTGAATCAGCCACGCTTCAAGGGCGCTTCAGTTTTAGTCACGCGAGCGAATTTCGGTTGCGGCTCTTCGCGTGAACACGCGCCGTGGGCGCTGGATAATTACGGTTTTCGCGTCGTCATCGCTCCATCCTACGCCGATATTTTTTATAATAACTGCTTCAAGAATGGGATGCTGCCAATCAAGCTTTCAGAAGAACAAGTTGAAGAATTATTTCAACGCACGAAAGCAAACGAAGGCTATCAGGTAACGGTTGATCTGAATTCGCAAACCATCAGCGATAGCCTCGGACTGCTTATTCCTTTTGATGTAGACCCGTTCCGCAAAGAATGTCTACTAAACGGATTAGATGACATTGGATTGACGTTGCAGCACGAAGAGAAAATTTCCGCCTACGAAGCAAGAGCTTAGGAGCGCAGGCGGCTCGCCTGCGTAGCAGCCAGCGAAGCGACGCTGCGTGCGTTCAGAGGGAAAGCTCTTCGATGTAACAAATTTCTTACGCGAGAATAAAAGCGCAGTTTCACATGCTTTTCGCAGGCGAGCCGCCTGCGCTCCCAGCGATGACTACTTCCCTTCCAGATTATAGTGAATTTGCACGGATGCTTTACGCGACGTGCATCATTTCTGATCCGTGGATCAACGGCAAAGAACGCTTTGGATTACACGGGGCAATTCTTTCCCATGACTTAGCCAACCAACTTGCAGAAGCCGCTGAACGCATCGGATTCATTTATCACGAAGTCGCGCAAATTGTTCTCGCTCACCCTGAATTGCTGGATGATTTTTTCCAATTAACGCCGTACCAAAAGGCGATGTGGTTGCAATCCGAAGGCAACTGGCACGGCCTGGCACGGCTGGATTTATTTCTTTGCACCGACGGGAAAATCCGCAGTTGTGAAATGAATTCCGATACGCCTTCCGGTGAAGCCGAAGCTGTTCTCCTCAATCAATTGTTACATCCATTTCACCCAAACACGATGAATCCGAATGAAGGATTTGATGATCGTTTCTGGGAAATGCTCAAGCAAAGCGATCAAGCTACACGCGGCGAAACAGATGGAATAAAAACCGTCGCCATCATTTATCCGACCGATCTGCCGGAAGATTTGAGCATGATTGCGATTTACCGTCAGTGGCTGGAAGCTCGCGGCTGCGCTGTTTTCATTGGTTCGCCTTACAATTTAAATCACGACGCCGACGGCAACTTAACAGTTCTCGGCAAAAAAGTTGATCTCATCATCCGACATTACAAAACCGATTGGTGGGGCGAACGTGAACTGATCTGGACGAATCAACAGGAATTTGCAGATGCCGAACCATTGCATCGTGAATTGATGTTAATTCTGCAATCTGAATCTGAAGGGCGTCTCACTGTCATCAATCCATTCGGATCAGTCGTCACACAAAATAAATTTTCCATGGCGCTGATGTGGGAACGCCAGGAGTTATTTTCCGCACAGGCACAGGAATGGATCAGGAGCTACATTCCTGAAACCCGCAGATTCGTTTCAGTTGATTTGGAAGCTTTGTCGCGTGAAGAATGGGTGCTGAAATCTGTGTACGGCTGCGAAGGCGATTCCGTCGTCGTGGGTCCCTTCACCAAACCAAATGATTGGCAACTAACCTTGACTACCGCGATTCCCAAACATTGGATTGCGCAGAAATATTTTGAAATCGCGCCGCTCAACGAAATGCAGCCCAACTACGGCGTTTACCTGACGGCGGGTCAGGCAGCAGGATTTTATACCCGCCTGTCAGCCAAAAGCACCGACTACACTTCGACCACAATTCCCACGTTTATCGGTATTTAAACAAAAATAATGCCCGCCTGTTGATTTTTTATATTGACGCGCAAGGCGGTAATAGCGGATTATTTTCTGGTAACTGTAATCCAAAATTTAAGTTGAGAGATTTTTACCGTTCTCACCAGTACTTCACCTGACTTCGGTAGCAAATTTCAAAACTTAGCCTCAATCAGCAAAAAAGAGGGCTGGTACTAGACTCAAACTTCGGGCTTATTGCATCTCTCCTACAATGAGAGCCTCAACCGCTGGCTAAGCCTCATTTCCGAATTTTCTGAAGCTTTGACAAACCGCGCCCCTTCCCGCTCTGGTGGATTCGCTGAAAGACTGTCTAACCTGAGACAGTAATTTCAGCACTGGCTATTTTAAGGTGTATTTATGAACAACCCGCGCTCCTCATCTCAATTGCGTTCTTTTCAAATCGCATTCATTATTATTATTTCGGCTGCGATGATCGCACTGGCGATGCAGCCACAATTGATCGTCAAAGCGTTTTCTCCGACTGCTTATTCCAACCTGATAAACCGCTCTGCTGCGACGAATGCTGCCAATGCAGCAATGATGCAAGCGCCCAGTTGTACCGATTTCGGCTTTCGTTATGGGCGCGGATTTGCCCCTGAACCATCCACGCAGGCACGACCGATTTCAGTCATTACCGGAGATTTCAACAAAGACGGCAAGCAGGATTTGATCGCCGCAAATTTATTTTCCGGCAGCATTTCCGTTCTGATCGGAGACGGCGCAGGCGGCTTCAGCATGCCGAACAATATTCCCGTCATCACCAATTTCGTCGGAGTCCCCGGCGCGGTCGCAGCGGGAGATTTCAACGGCGATGGCAATCTTGATGTAGCGATCCCCGTCCTCTATGATCCAGGTCGCGTCATTGTCATGAATGGTGATGGTACAGGGAATTTCACGTTCGCCAATGAATATGCCACAGGTCAGAATTCGACTGCCGTCACGATTGCCGATTTCAACGGCGACGGAAAACCTGATATTGCAGTCGCCAACAAAGGCGATGGCATATCTTTACCCGGCAACATTTCCGTTTTATTAAATAACGGCTCCGGCGGATTCGCAGCGGCGGTCAATTTCGCGGTGGGAACGAATCCTTCAGCGTTGGTGAGTGGTGATTATACAGGCGATGGTAAGAATGATTTAGCAGTGGCGAATCGCGGTTCGGCGAATGTTTCAATTCTGGTCAATAACGGTTTGGGAGGCTTTGCTGCTCCGGTCAATATAGCTACGGGAGTTGCTCCCAGTGGCATCGCACAAGGATTTTTGAATAATGATACGAAGCTTGATCTGGCAGTCTCGAATCAAACCGATGGAACCGTTTCAATTCTGTTAGCCGATAACAGTGGAGGCTTCAATACCCCGACAAATTTTAATTCCGGCCCGGCCCCGGTGGGCATCGCGGTCAATGATTACGACGGAAACGGCAAACAGGATTTAGCCATCACCAATGCCAATGCCAACCAAACATCAGTTTTGCTGAATAATGGGTCAGGCGGTTTCGGCGCTCCCTCCGTACTTTCAGTCGGCGCCGAACCGCTCTCAGTGGTTTCCGGCGATTTCAACGGAGATTCAAAAGGCGACATCGCCGTCGCCAATAACGGCTCCAATAATATTTCAATCCTGCTTGGCATTGGCAATGGAACTTTTGGAGGCACGACATTTTTGCTCAGCAACCCGCAATCCGTCGCCGTGATGGATTTCAATCACGACGGCAGGCTTGATTTAGCCGTTGCCAATTTCAGCGCCGATAAGGTCACGATTTTTCTCTCAGATGGCGCAGGCGGCTATCTGATCCCCAACGAATTTTTAGTGCATATCAAGCCATCTTCGATTATGGCGGGAGACTTCAACAAAGACGGTAAGCCCGATCTTGCCGTAGCGAATAACGGCTCTGCCGATGTCACAATTTTACTCGGCGATGGCAATGGGAATTTCACCTCTGCCGGAGATTTCGCCGCTGCAACGCAGCCTCGCAGCCTCGCCGTCGCAGACCTCAACAAAGACGGAAATCTTGATCTTATTACTGCCAATGAAGGTTCCGGCAATTTAAGTTTGCTGCTCGGCAACGGCGACGGAACCTTCGCTGCACCGCAGGCACTGACGGCTGGAACGCAACCCGTCGGTGTCATCATCCGCGACTTTAATAATGATAATAATCTTGACCTCGCAGTCGCTAATCGGGCTTCATCATTCATTTCAATTTTGCTCGGCAATGGAGCAGGCGAATTTACGCCAGCTCCAAATGTTGACTTAGGGGTAGGTCTGACCGGACGCCATCTGACTTCCGGTGATTTCAACAAAGATGGAAAATTAGACCTGGCGATTTCAATCAACGCTTCGTCCAGTCTTGCGATTCTGATTGGCAACGGATCAGGTGGATTTACTGTCGCTCCGACGCTATTGACCTCCGGCAGCCAACCACGCGGATTAGTCGCAGCCGATCTCGACGGCGACACCATTCTCGACCTCGCAGTCACCAACGGAGGCGACCGAAGCCTGTCAATTTTCAGGGGAAAAACCGATGGAACGTTTGAAGCCCAGCGAGTGTTTGATACTGGCTACGCCCCAATTGATATTGCCGCTGCTGACCTGAATAACGATCAGCGGACAGATTTAGCAGTTATCAATTCCGGCTCTAACAGCATGTCTTTGCTGCTTAATACCTGTGCGAATACGCCTCCAGCCATCGCCCCTTCAGCCACACTGACCAGAGTGCAGGGAAGCCCTGCCACATCAGGAACCTTAGCAATAATTTCCGATGCAGAAACGGCTGCTGGCAGTTTATCAATTGCCACAACTTCTCTTCCCGCCGGATTAACAGTGACGAATCTGACGAACACAAATGGTGTGATTGAAGCGACAATTTCTGCTGATTGCTCCGCGACGTTAGGCAATAAACTAATCGTCCTCGAAGTCACCGACCCTAAAGGCCTAAAAGCTTCAGCCAATGCAACCGTTACAGTCACAGCGAACACCGCTCCGGTACTGGGGAATTATAGCAATGCTGAAATTGTGCAAAATAATTCAACAACTGCAACACCAACCGCAGCCCCTGTTGACAATGGTTCTGTAGCAATTGTCACGGTTTCAGCTTCCGCCGGATTTGCCGGAACTGCCGCCGTCAATGCAGCCACCGGAGTCGTGACGCTGACTAATATTTCATCCGTTGGGTTGTTCACGTTGACCGTCACGGCGACTGATAATTGCGGCGCAGTTTCTACCAAAAATTTCACTTTAAATGTCGTTCCTCCGGTAGTGATTACTTCGCTGGATCCAAATACTAAACAAGCCTTGAGCGGAGATTTTTCGCTGATGGTCAACGGCAGCGGATTCACCGCCAATTCCAAAGTTCGATGGAATGGAACTGACCGCCCAACGACTTTTGTTTCGGCGACGAAGCTGACTGCCGCAATTAATGCGGCGGATATTTCGGCACAAGGCTCCGCTACTATCACGGTCTTCGATCCGGCAGCAGGAGGCATTACATCGCTCGCGTCAGTCTTCACCATCACGCCGCCCAATCCAGTTCCGACCATCACGACACTTGCGCCTGACAACACCCTCGCAGGCGGGGCAGCATTCACGCTCGCGCTCAACGGCAGCAACTTTATCAGCGGCTCCGTCGTAAAATTGAATGGTGCAGACCGCACGACAACGTTTGTTTCAACTTCGCAATTAACGATTCAAATTACTGCGGCTGATATTGCGAATGCTGGCTCTGCCGCGCTGAGCATCTTTAATCCGGCTCCCGGCGGAGGCACATCAAACACAGCAAATTTAGCGATTAATAATCCCGCTCCCGGAGCGATAACTTTGAATCCAGCCGCAGTCATTGCCGGAGCCGCCAACACATCTATCCTTGTCAACGGCAGCAATTTCCGTCCCGATTCCAAAGTCAAAATTAACGGCAATGATCGGACGACAACTGTGATTTCCACTTCGCAATTAAGCGTGCAATTGACAGCGGCAGAATTAGCTTCGGCGGGGACGCTAAGCTTTGCGGTGAACACTCCGCCGCCCGGTGGAGGATTATCGCCCGCGACCACTTTCACAATTAATAATCCAGCTCCGGCAATTACTTCGTTGAATCCTGCTTCCGTCCTGGCAGGCGATGGCGGATTCACGCTGACCATCAATGGCACCGGATTCGTCAGCACTTCAACCCTAACTTTAAATGGAGCGAGCCGCACCGCGATCATCGTCAACGCGACACAAATCACTATCGCACTGACTGCCGCAGATATTGCGAACGCAGGAACAGCCAAAATTATCGTCACAAACCCGACTCCCGGCGGCGGCGCATCGAATGAAGCCTCGCTCGCCATCAATAATCCGGCTCCGATTTTGATTGCGCTGGATAAAATCTCGGCGTTGCTGAACAGTCCCGCGACCCCATTAATATTGACTGGAAATAAATTCCGCCCGAATTCTGTCGTGCGTGTGAATGGAGTTGAACGTCCAACCACTTTCATTTCGGCGACACAATTGGGAGCCACTTTAACTGTCGCAGATTTGGCAACCGCCGGAGTTTTAAAACTGTCCGTTTTCACGCCGACTCCAGGCGGAGGAACTTCGGGAGAACTAAGTTTCACCGTCGGAAATCCGGTTCCAGTCCTGACCTCGCTTTCTTCGACAACGGCTTTAGCAGGCGGCGCAGCCTTCACGCAGACTTTGAATGGAACTGGATTCACGCCAGCCTCAATCGTCCGCATCAACGGCGTAGATCGCCCAACAACCGTGATTTCCGGTTCGCAAGTTTCCGTGCAGGTGACTGCGGCTGACATTGCCAATTCCGGTTCGGTAAAATTCATCGTCTTCAATCCGGCTCCGGCGGGCGGCACCTCCAACGAGCTTTCGCTGGCAGTCAATAACCCGGCCCCAACCGCTGGAACCCTGAGCCAGACTTCCCTCACGGCAGGTTCTGGACAAAAAACATTAACCATTGATGGAACTGGATTCAGACCGAATTCCATCGTTCGCGTCAACGGACAGGATCGCGTTACGACCTTTATTTCCGGTACGCAACTGTCATTTGTGCTTTTGCCCAACGACCTGACGACCGCCGGAACGTTAATGATTACCGTCTTCACCCCGGCCCCCGGCGGAGGTACTTCCCCCGGCGTCACGTTGACCGTGAATAATCCTCCGCCCAGCTTGATTTCAATCACGCCGAACTCAGCGTTCAAAGGCGATCCCGGATTTACGATGACCGTCGCCGGTTCAAGTTTCGTCAGTGGATCAATCGTGAGCTGGAACGGTTCACCGCGAATGACGACCTATCTTTCTTCGTCACAACTCACTGTCAAAATTCCTGAAAGCGATTTAGTCGCGGATGGTTCAGTGAATGTCACGGTGACGAATCCAGAACCTGGCGGCGGAACAAGCTCCCCATTAATTTACAAAGTGAATCCGCTCACCGGATTCGAAGCCGATATTGGCCCACGCCCAGCCGGAGACAGCACCGTTTCCATTACCGATTGGGTCTTAGTTGGACGCCTCGTCGCGGGGATAGATTCGCCGATGAACAGCAGCGAATTTCAACGCGCCGATTGCGCGCCGATCTCAACTTTTGGAGACGGAAAACTTACTGTTAGCGATTGGGTGCAGGCCGGACGCTACGCTGTCCTGCTTGATCCAATTGCCAAAGCCGCTGGCCCCAGCCGTCCGGTCACGGCTGCTGCACTCGCAGAAATTCGTGCCGAAGCCGCACGTTTTGAAGCCGCACAACCTGAACTGACTCGCGTCGTTCGCGCCCAAAGCTCAACTTTCAAACGCGGCGAAGTCAACGCGCTCCCCATCGAATTTGAAGCGCAGGGCGACGAAAATGCTTTGTCATTCACATTGAATTTCGATCCGAAATTAGTGAATTATTCCAACTTCAAAGCACCCGAAGGATGGTCAGTCAACGTCAATACGAAACAAGCTGCGGAAGGACGCATCGGCGTCATGATGGCATTGTCAGTTGGCAAAGTCGCCGCCATCGGCAAGCA
>JAYVRW010000315.1:0-13684 GCA_043775925.1 Blastocatellia bacterium | reverse complement strand
GACCTAAGAAAAAGAGCGTATTTTGCGTGGCAGTCAGTGAGTGCGGATACACTTGTAATCCGCTTACCTGGCTTAATTCTGTTGCCAGTTCTTGCGCGATTGATTCGGACAAGGCGGGCGCAAGATCAGTGGAATTTATGTATTGTGAAAGAGTCATGGTGGTTTTGAAATTCTCCTAATAATATTTTGCAGAAGCCTCATGAATTGCAGAAGCCCGCACGGAGTAAGGGCGTTAGTAGCGCAAGAAAATACACACTTACTGCGTACGTGTTTCTGCCTAATAATAAAGTTACGCCAGTGTAATTTGTAACTTCGTCACCGAAACCGGAGCAGCATTATATGTCAAAATGCCATCGCTTCGCAGCGTAGCGCGTCCTTCTTTTGGTTCGATAGCGCGTGGATTTTCAAAGTCATTGTGCGCCGTCATCGCGCCGCTTAACGTGGTGACTTTGATTTCTTTAGCTGTCGCTCCACGCAATGCAATTTCTGTTTCGTGTGTTTGCGTCAAATCAGGGTTTGTAATCGTGAGCGTCAATTGTTTGCCTTGTTGCGAAGCCGAACTTGAGAGTCCGCGCAGCGTCGCAGGTTTGCCATCACGCGTGTATTTCGCTTTTGGCGCTGAGACGAGCGTGCGAACAGATTCACCGTTCTGATGTGCGGTGAATAAATCAAAGACGTGATAGGTCGGCGTCAACGTGAATTTATCTTCGTGCGCGAAGAACAATGCTTGCAGGCAGTTGATAAGCTGCGCGATGTTTGCCATCACTATTTTATCTGCGTGACGATGAAACGTGTCGAGCGTCATTCCGGCTAAGATCGCCTCACGCATCGTGGATTGCTGTCCCAGCAAATGTGATGGATGTAGCTCTGATCCCGGTTTGAACCACGATCCCCATTCGTCCACAATTAATTTGACGCGATGCTGTTTATCAAATTCGCCCATAATTGCCCAGTGATCAGAGATCAGATTTTCGATTTGATCTCCGTGTGCGAGCAATTCGTAATATTCTTCCGTTGGATAATTTAGACCATCGCCTTTTCCCTCAATCCAATTTGTGGTGCGCCCTGAACTGACATTCCACGAATAGTGATGCAGCCCCCAGCCATACATTTTATTGAAGCCGCCACGTTCCGCCATTCGCGCAAAAAATCTGCGTGACCAACTCAAGTCTCCGCCGTTCGGGCCGGAACCGATGAAACGAAGATTCTGTCCATAGCCTGGAACCCATTCCGAAAAGCGGCGATATTCCTGCGCGTATTCTTCCGGCGTAAAGTTGCCGCCGCAGCCCCACGATTCATTACCTACGCCCCAGTAACGGACGTTGTAAGGTTCTTTTGAGCCACTTGCTGCTCGCGTATCCGCGAGCGTCGTCGAACCTGCGGGAGAGTTGCAGTATTCAACCCATTCGTAAAAATCGCGCGGCGTCAGACTCCGCAAATTTGCAGCGAGATAGGGCTGTGCTCCGCTAAGTTGCGCGAATCGCAAAAAATCATCGGTTCCGAATTGATTGGGTTCGTATTTCCAGGGGCCATCAGACGAACCTTTAGGCCATTCCTGCGCTCCGGCCCAGAAGTTTGTGCGGCGCGGACGATCTTTCTTTGCTCCAATGCCATCACGCCAATTGTAGCTATCGGCGAAACATCCGCCGGGCCAGCGAATGACACCGGGTTTGATTGGTTTCAGCGCATCAATCAGCGCTTTGCGAATCCCGCCAACATTAGGGATTTTGGAATTTTCTCCGACCCAGATGCCATCGTAAATGACGCCGCCTAAATGCTCAGCGAAGTGACCATAAATTTCAGGATTAATTTTTCCGATGGGTTCATTGAGCAGCACTTCAATCCGCGCATCCGCCATTTTGCTTTGACGAGTGGCGAAGCTGTTACTGCTGACGAGAGCCAGACCGAGAGCTGTGCCAACAAATTCTCTTCGTTTCATAGATTCTTGATGGAATGGAAAAGGGAAGTTTGCTTTTGACTAACTCCTCTTTTCCGCTCAGTAGCTGTCATTTTTTAGAAAACATACTTCGCCGTCAACTGCACACGACGAGGATAGTTTTCCTGTGTTCCAGAAGTAATCTGCCCAAAAGAAGTTTGTGTGGGGGACAGATTAATGGTGGTCGAGAAATACAACGGATGATTCAAGGCATTAATCATTTCGCCTCGGAATTGAAATTCTTTCTTTTCACCGAAGTGGAATTTCTTAATGACTCCGAAGTCCAGGTTTTTGACCTTGTCCGCACGCAGGAACCCAAAGCGAGTCGGGAACGTTCGGATATTACTGCCTAATTGTTCAGCCGCAACCTTGTTGAATCCGGCCTCAGTATTGATCCAGCGAGCCAGCGATTTTTCACTGTCCGATAAGCCGATACTTCTTACATCACCGTTGAAAATGATGTTACCAAAGTTGAGTGCCGGGCCGCTCTGGAAGGTTAAAATTCCAGACATCTGCCAGCCTCCGAGAATGAAATCAACGACTTTGGGTGCGCTGTTCATAAACGGACGACCTTTGCCGAAAGGCAATTCATAAATACCTGACAGCACAAAACGATGCGGACGGTCAGAATCCGAAATCATTTCAGTCGGACGCAAATCCGCCGCATTCAGTACTTCAGTTGCTTCCATGAATTTCGAGAATGTATAGCTCGCGTTCACAGTATAGCCCTTCGAGAATCTTTTCTCGATGCTTGCCTGAAATGAGTGATACCACGAATAACCATCGTTGACGGTGGTGTTCACGGCATCGTATTGCGGGAATGGCCGCAGCAATCTTTCACGTGCAATGGTTGATGAACGGAAAGTTGTACTGGCACTGGTTGGCATTAATCCCAAAAACGGATTAGGAACCAGGGCGGATAAGTAATTGATCTTGGTCGTATCACGGGTCGTGCTGGTACTGAGATATTGATTCGGCGTTGCATTGATATTGATGGTGCGCTCAATGTGCGTTCCGCGATTACCAACGTAGCCAATATCCGTGACGAAACCGCCAGGTAATTCACGTTGGAAGCTTAACTGCCAGCGTTGCATATAAGGCGATTGCGGGCGTGGATTGAAAAAGGAAATGCTTTGACCGAGAAAAGTTTGCGTTCCCTGAGCAGCTCCAAACGCAGTTTGCAACCCAGTCGTGAACGGATTGGAAAGTAATTCGTTAAAGGTTAAGCCATTATTCAAGGTGACATTGAGCGGCGTCGAAGTGGCGAATCCAATTTGATTGACATCGCCTCGACGTTGACCGAGGAAGCCATAAAAGATTCCGTATCCGGCACGAATGACCGTTTTGTTACCCAACTTGAAGGCTAATCCGATTCTCGGCATCAGATTCGCCGTTGGAACTTTATACAGATCACGCGATTCACCATTAATGCCTGCGAATAGTAATCCGCCTTTAACATTGAAATTGGTGACTTCAGGCGTTCGGTTGGCAGCGGTCGCCTGCGAAGCGGTGAAAGCGGCGCGAGCGGCTGATTCAAACGGTTGTGACGCAAAATAATCAAAACCTTTGACGCTTCGATTATAACGTTCGGTGAGTGCACCTTCGAGTTCGTAGCGTAAGCCAAGATTCAACGTCAGCCGTGAATTTACGCGCCAGTCATCGTGTAGGTAAACACCGTGGGTGAGCGATTGCTCAGCATAATTGGTGGGCTGACTGATGGAGCCGGAGCTTGGCACACCCAGCAAAAATGAAGCGAAAGAAAATCCTAATTGCGTTGGCGCAACAGCATTATCTAATGGCCCCTTCACATAACTATTATCGAAATTGAAAGTTCCAGTTTGATCGTTCCCGAAAAAGAAATCCGTTTCACGATAGGAACGTAATTCGTACCCCGCCTTCAGTGAATGTGCTCCCATCGCTTTATTGACTGCGCCAACAAAATTATGAGTGTCATTAGGACGGAACTCTCCACCAATGGCAGTTCCTTGATAACCGCTAATGGCGAAACGTGGAAAACGAACTGTATCTTTTGAAATCAAGCTCGAATAATTAGTTGGAAAGCCCAGCGACGCGAGATCAAATCCACGATTGCCGGGGTTTGAATTCGTCACGCGGATAAAGCGATTGTAGCTATAGCGTAAATTCAAAACTGTCGTCGGCGTAATCGTGTACACATCATCGAAAACACCTTGCCGCGAAATGAAGCTGAAATATTCTCCGGTTGCGATGTTGTTGTAGTAGTTGTTGTAATCACTGACGCGATCATACCAACTGGTTCGTCCGTAAACCTTGTGTCGTTCGTTGAAGGTGTGATCAATACGGATGGTGTGGGTGCCATAAACGGCGCGCTCTTTCAATCCCGGTTGCTGGAAGTTTCCTGTGCCATCGGCTGAAGTTGCTGTCGAAGTGGGCAGCGGCAGATATTTCTCGACAAAGGTTTTGGCAATGGGATTAATTAAGCTGGTTGGGATTTTGTTGCAAGCGATTCCGGCAGGTTGCGTTTTATTGGCTAAGGGTGCCAGGGCGTTACCGGCAGCATCGCACATGAAAGGATCACGACGAATACGGCTGCCCTCAGTGCGAGCCGAAAAAGGATTGTAAATTTGATAAGTTGAACCAATCGCCAGAAAGTCCGAAAAATCACCGGAACGCATCTTGGCAGTCGGAATATTCAGCGTCCCGTTATTACGCGGACGGGCTTCACGGATGCCTTCGTATCCATACATGAAAAATGTTTTATTTTTTCCGTTATAGACTTTAGGAATCCAAACGGGACCACCAACGGTTCCGCCATAACGATGATAGTAAAAATCAGCTAAAGGCTGTCCCGCCCGATTCGCAAAAAAATCGTTGGCAGAAGTGCCGGGCGTGAAGTTGGTGTAATACGCCGAACCATGAAAATTATTGGTTCCTGACTTGATGCTCAGATTGGTGACGCCGCCTTCAGTATTTCCGAAGCTGGCATCAAACGTAGCGGTTTGCACTTTGAATTCCTGCACTAAATCCTGGGGGGGGACATAAGAGGAAATCACTTCGCCCGCATTGGCGGTCGCGGTACTGGAAGCGCCGTCAATTGTCAGATCACTACGATTGGCGCGGGTTCCGTCCATCGTGTAGCCAACAATGTGAGTCGGTTCAAACGGGCGATCAAGGCGTGAGCTGCGGGTGAATGAAACACCACTTGCTAAGCCGATTAAGGCGTAAGGATCGCCGTGTCCGATGGGTAATTCCTGAATGCGTTTGGCGTCTACGACTTGTCCCAGCGAGGCTGAAGCTGTTTCCAGCGAGGGGGCTTCAGCGGTGATGGTAACTGTTTCTTCAGCGGCTCCAACCTCAAGTTGGATATTAATTTCGAGAAAATCATTAACGCTAAGCGTAAGGCCTTCACGCACGCACTTCTTAAATCCACTCGCCTCAACATTGATGCGGTAAGCGCCCGGGATTAAATAGGGAGCCGTATAAGCTCCGGTCACGTTAGAGGTCAGTGTGACAGTAGTTCCTCTGGCAGTATCAGTAATTTTAACTTTGGCATTGGGGACGACGGCTTGATTGGTATCCAGCACTTTTCCCGTGATGGTTCCGCGCGCTTCCTGGGCGTGCAGGGGATAGCACGTCAGAAAAGCCAGACAAAAGACCGTCGCTACGGCCTGGATCAACTTGGTTGTTCGACTCATAAATTTCTTTCAGTTTTTGACGTGGGAAGATTTATTCCTCACGTCAGATTTTTATCGTTACAGCAAATCGGGGAGTATCAATGATCGGCAATTAGGATGAAGCCTGATCCACAAACCAGGATTTTCGTCTAATTGCTGTGCACGTTCGGGCCGATCATCTGAGAAAATTGTTTCCATCACACGGCGAAAGGTGCGACGTTTGGCCGGAGCGGTGCCGGCATCCACGACGGATTGCACGACGCGTCTGGCCTTCAGAATTGCCGCCGGGCCAAGTGTCAGAATGTGCGAAGCCTGACGACATTCGCTTTCATCTTCAGGTTTGATGATGGAGCCACCGGCTTTGAATTTGGAAATATGATGTTCAAGGATTGAGGCCGAAATCGGAATCAACCCAGCAACATCATCAACACTCGCGCCTGATCCGGCTCTGATGTAGGCCAAATGAGAAGCATCGTTCGGTTCAGGGCCGTGCCCAAGAAAGAAAATGTCTACGCCACCGAGCGCTTCCAACTGTTGCAAATAACTCACCAGTCCGGCTTCAAGATCGTCAGTCTCGGTTTGCATCGGCGTAAAAATTTTCACTTGACGAAAAAATGCGTCACCCAGCAGGCGCTCAAAATCACGGACGAAGCTTAATCCGTTATCCATTCGCATTGGCGCGAGCGCATCCTGCGTAAAAACGCAGAGGCGTGAAATTAATTCATCGCGTCCACGTTGCGCACGTTCACCCAATAATCGGTGCAGTGCCTGAGCGCCGCGTCCTCCCAGTAGGAGCATGACAATATCGCCATCTTTGGCAGCAGCGATGGCTTCTAATTCGGCGAGCATCGCCTGTCCAACCAGTTCTTCTGAAGCCAGAATTTCAGGGGTTAATTCGTAGGTCGGCAACGACGTAAGATCACTGGAAGAGGATTCGGGGGCGAGCCAGACATTATTGGCGGCAGTGCGTCGAAGGTAGGATTTATCAGCAGGAGCAGTCATTTTCTTACAAAAAATCTTCACGAATCGGTGAAAAAAGGTCAATCAAAATTACTTCTTCATCAAGCATAGTTGCGCCGTGCCAGCATCCAGATGGGATGTGAATGATGTCTCCGGTTTGGGCGAGATGTTCTTCCTTGCCAAGCATGAAACGTACACGACCCTGCTCAACAAATGTCATTTGTTCATGCGGATGATCGTGCGGAGTCGTGACTGTCTGCGGCGCAAATCGCAGGCGGCAAATCATCATCTTTTCTCCGACAATCATTTGACGTTCAATGCCGGAATCAAGTTTTTGAATGGGAACTGACTCCCAGTTTTGTAGTTGCATGAAAAGTGAAAAAAGGTGGAGTAGTTTCCAAACTACTCCACCTTTGAAAAGAGCTTAGAATCTAAGCTTTAAGATAAATTCAATCTGACGCGGGTCATACGCATTTTGTGAGTATGTGCCAAAGGTGCTGGCTGAATCTTGCAACTGACCGAGCTTCAAATTCTGCGTCGGATTCGCTGTCAGGGTTGCAGGCAGCACTGTTCCACCGAACGTCGTGTTGAGACCCGGTCTGAACTGCGTGTGATTGAAGAGATTGGTTGATTGAGCTGAAAATTCAAGACCAAATTTTTCACTGAGCTTGAAAGTTTTCTCAATTGACATGTTGACGTTCCAGTTCGAGGGAGCGCGTAATTCATTAAAAGTCGCTGCTGAAGTACCGTACCAGAATAAATCTGCGACGGTTGATCCATTGGGCGTGGTGACAGTACGTCCAGCAAATGCATCAATGTTGTATTTCAGGAAGCAACGATTACAAGGAGTAATAACGCGACCACTTGGCAAGGTGACAGTGGTTTTACCGTCGTACCATTTTTGGAAGGACTTCGGTAATTCAATGTCTACACCTGTGACACGATCAGGTAATCCATTGATGGAATTCGATCCACCATTGGAAAGCGGATACGTGAAACCAGTGCTGGTATTGAAGGAACCCGCCACGCGCCATCCGCCCACGATTCTGTTCACGGCTTCGTTGCCTGAATTCAGGAATTTACCAGTACCAATCGGCAATTCGTAAACCCACGAAGCGACGAAACGATGAGGAACATCATTCGTGGAAAGCTTACGATTCGTCTTCCAACTTTCAGGACGAATGTTGGCGAAATAGCTGGAGCCAGTGCTGCCACCATCCGAAAACCCCTGATTGTTGGCAGCATTATAGGAACTAAATTCAATCAATTTCGACCAGGTGTAATGGGCATTGAATTGCAAACCCTTCGAGAATTGCTTGGTGATTTGCAATTGTAAGCCGTGATAATCCGATGTGCCGACCGTGTAGTGAATGCTGTTTCCCTGATGCGGATACGGCAGGAAGGTTTCGATGCGGGGAATCGTCCGATTGCGGATGTTACCAGCGCCGAACGGAATTAATGTTCCGGTTGCAGGCTGATATGGATTCGCAATTTGTTGGGTCGAGGGGTTAATCGTGCCGTTGCTGGCAATGTATTGAGTGCGCCAATCAGCCAACACTGCCGGATCAACGAACTGTGGATTGTTGACGGAAACGAAAGCTACCTGTAAGCGGCTGCCATGTGATCCGATGTATCCGGCGGAAGCCACCCAGTCATTACCGAGTTTTTTCTCAACAAAAGTATTCCATTGTTGCACGAAACCATTCTTGTAATTTTGCGGGAAGCGACGAACTAAGCCACCGTAAATTCCCGGATTATTTTCATCGGCTCCGACCGGAAGCACGATTGGACTGACATTCAAATTATTGAATGCCCCAATCAGGATGCCGACGGGATTGGTTCCATAAGGTGTGGTCGCACTGCCAGGAGCCAGTGAACTGGTGGCAGTGGCTGGGGCAAATGGCCCTGCGCCATAAAATCCGGGACCATCGTTATAACCAGTGTTCGTCGGGATGTAAGTCAAACCGTAACCGCCGCGAACAACGAAATTATTGCGAAGCTGCCAGGCGTATCCCAGACGCGGCCCGAAGTTATTCCATTCCGTCGGCCACATGTTGCGGCGTTTGAAGGTCACACCTGGAAACACAATTCGTCCGGTAGTACCAAATGGATTTTTCGCATCCAGATCAAGTGCACTGATGTGATTAAATCGTTCTGTCGGCCCAGGCTGAACGTCCCAGCGTAAGCCCAAATTGACAGTTAATTTGTCACTGACGCGCCAATCATTTTGCGAATAAAGCGCCGTGTATTTTTGAGCCAAAGCTAACTTTACGGCAAAGCCCGAACGCTCTTCCATAAAGCCTGCTCCCAATGCAATTGAAGCCGGGCCGTAGCCATTGAACGTCGCATCAGCAGTGGTCAACCCTGTCGTGCTGCCGCTGGCGTTGATGTTTTGGCGGGTATATTCCGCGCCGGTTTGCACTTGGAATGGATCGTGCGGATCAGTGTAGTTTGAGAGCAGCACGCGATACGTTCCACCAAATTTATGTGTCCAACGTCCACGCGTCCAGCTCAGGCTCGCGTTGGTGTCACTGTTAGTTTGACGTTCGCGTTTATGAATAAATTGTCCATCGTGCAGAGGACTGAGTCCATTGCCGGGAGCAAATGAAGGAGGCGCACCTGGTATTACGCTCAAAGCTAAAATCTGTGAAGGGATGCCGAATTTGGCATAATCGAAATTTTCAAAGACATCAGCTTCATTGTCGCTTTGAATTCGGTTGATGCCGATGCGCGCGTCAATCACGAGATTAGAACTGATTGTCCACGTATCGCCAATAGAAATATAAGGATTTTTGTCAGGCTGTTGGTTGCCGACCGCTTCATTGCGACCGTAAAACTGATTCGTCTCACCCCACGAACGCGGCGTGACAATACGACCGAGCTGAATGCCGCCGGTGGCATAAAAATTATGATTGCCACGATTATAATCTACCCGCGAATTGACATTATTCTTTTTGAATTGTTGTAATCCGCGATAGAAGAAGTTATTTGCATTGTAAATATCAGAGGGTGTCCGATTGGGCAACGGATACGCTTGTAAAAAAGCCAAACCCTGAGTGTTCAATCGAGAAGTCGGCAGCGGGCTGGTACGCACCACTCCGTTAGCATCTGTATAGGTCGGGAATTGATTGCGCAAATAAGCAGAACTTGTGCCAATCTGCGTGGCGTTGAACGGATCAAAAATCTTGACTGGGCGGGCTGTTCCTCCGGCGTTGACAAAGGTATTACTGAAATCGCCTGCGCGTTCAGCCGCCGTTGGAACTGTTTTCAGAAAATCATAGTTCCGGGCAAATTTCAGCCCTTCATAACTGGCAAAGAAAAATGCCTTGTCACGAATAATCCGTCCGCCCATCGTGCCGCCGTAGGTATGTGATTTGAATGGGCCGCGAGCGATACTCTGTGAATTATTTTGAAACGAGTTGGCGTTGAGAGCTTCGTTGCGAATTCGCCAGAAACCGGAGCCATGATATTCGTTGCTGCCGCCTTTGGTTTGAAAAATAATCACGCCCTGCGCACGACCATATTCAGCGGTGTAGTTATTGACGATGGTTTTGACTTCCTGCAACGCATCTTGATTAGGAAGTACGGTAGCTTCATTCCAGGCTGATCCCTGAACGCTGACACCATCTAAAATAATATCATTGGAAAAAGCTGAACCGCCGTTAATGCTGATCGCTGAAGCTTGACGCCGTCCGTCAATGCCGATCCCAAATGAAAAGGTGCTCTGTGTATTATTGAATGCACCACGTGGAATGACGCCAGCCGTGAGAGCAGCGTATTGAAAAGGATTGTGTGTGATATTTGGAAGCGTCTGTACGATCCGCTCATTGACCGCACCTCCGACCGTTGCTGTAGACGTTTGCAGCGTGGCAGCGTCAGAAGTGACAGTTACCGTATCAGTGGTTCCCCCAGCTTGTAATTTGATTTCAACCTGAACAGTTTGCGCGGTAGAAACCGTTACGCCAGTGCGACTGTACTTAGAGAATCCTGATCCGGTTTTCTCGACGTTGACATTATAAGTTCCAGGCGCAAGGTACGGAACGGCGAACCCTCCTGATCCATCTGCAATAGCTGTCGCTGTGACGTTGGTTTCCTGATTGACAACGGTGACGATAGCGCCCGGAACGACTGCGCCGGTTGAGTCAGTAATCGTTCCTGAAATTACGCCAGATTTGATTTGCGCAAACCCGACGATTGAAATCAGCCATACAAACAGTATGCTGAATAACAGCTTAGTTGAATTTTTGAATAGTCTTGACAACATTGAATTGCCTCCTGTTGAGTACTTTTATGTGAATAAGTTAAGGACAATGAATATCTTGAGGGAGCATTCATTGAGGAACCCGAATTACTAGAGAATGCAGTAATTACACCTCTAACCATAGGTCTAACATTAAACGTGAAATTTTCCCAACAAAGCAATAGATAAATGAATTGATAATTGTGAAACCTAGTTAGGTTACAACCATTTTACTAATCTGTAAAATTCATTATTCCGAATGGTTTGATCGGTATTGCCGATGAGTTTATGATGTAATTATGGACTTTCATCAACTCAGAGTTTTCAGTGCTGCGGTTAAAGCCGGAAGCTTTACGGCTGCCAGTCAGGTACTGCGGCTTTCGCAATCTACGATCAGCCAGCATATCAAGCAACTAGAAGAAGAATTAGGTTGTGAATTATTCCTTCGTGTAGGGCGCAGGGTCGCATTAACCGAAGCGGGAAAGTTGTTGAGCGAACACTGCGAAAGAATTTTTCAGGATGTCCAGAATGCTGAACGCGCCCTGAAAGAACTGAATGGATTGCAACGGGGTCGCGTTCGATTCGGCTCTGGCGCGACGACACTAATTTATCAGCTACCAGCCGTTTTTGAAGCATTTACGAAAGAATACCCAAGCATTGAATTAGTGGTGATGTCTGACACGACGGATGTTTTACTCAATGAAATCAGAGCTGAGCGGTTGGATTTGGCTTTGGTAATGAAACCCTTTGGTGAGAGTGATTTTGACTATACGCCGCTGTGTGAAGAAGAAGTCATGATTGCAATTCCCAGCAACCACCCTTTTGCAAATAAGAAAAATCTTTCAATTAATGACCTGAATTCTTTGCGGTTTATTTTATATGAACAAAAAACGGTGATGCGCAAAGTCATAGATCAACATTTTGCCAGGCTGGGAGTACAGCCGCGCATTGCGATGGTGATGGAAAATATCGAAGCCATTAAAAGTCTGGTTGGCTCAGGCTTAGGGGCTTCCGTTTTGCCGCAACATTCGGTTGGAAATGAGGCGCTGGATAAAAAAGTAAAATTAATGAGAGCTGGAAATCAGGTGTTATTTCGAGAGCTTGGATTAGTTCGACAAAAAGGAGCCGCCGCTTCCATTGCCACTAGAGAATTATCTAAAACAATCATCAGCAAATTAGGATCGAAGAAATTAAAAACAAATGCGTAAGCCTGCACGAAGTAAGGGCGTTAATACGGCAGAAGCCCGCGTGTTAACAAGGGCATCAGTAGTAAGAAAACAATTTTCTGAGTAAGCTTGCCCTCCTTAACAGTCGGGCTTCTGCATTTAATCCTTCAAAAAATATTTCAATTGGTTGTCACAGTTGATTAACCCCAGGACGACACATTCAGCGTTGAGCCTGGCTCCGGCGGGCGAAGTGTGCGTGTTATCGGCAGGTGTAAAAAATTGTGGTTTGATTTTTTCTTCACCGATTTCTTCGTAGCGGCGAGCAATAATCTCATTCAAATCAATAAACAGTACGCCTCCGGTTTGCGCGGATTCCTGTGCCCATTTGCCATAATCTTTGGAAGCGCGGGCGACTTTGCCGTCCTTCCAGTTATTGCGAGGAATCGGGGAAAGCACCATCATCGTCGCGCCTTTGGCTTTGGTATCGGAAATATATTTGCGCAGATACCAACCGTAACTGTGAACGATTTCATGTTTTTTCGTGAGCAAATTATCAATCTCTTCTGTTTCTTCTCCTGTCCCTTTGATCGAAGCCCGCGCCCGCGAAGTGTCATTGATTGCCCCGCCGTCATTGTGTCCGAATTGCATCAGCACAAAATCTCCGGGCTTCATTTTCTCCAGTACCTGATCCCATAAACCTTCCGTGATGTAGGTCCGGCTGCTGCGTCCGCCCCGCGCTTTATTCTCGACTTTGATTTTTGTCTGGTCGAAGAATGATGCAATCGGATCGCCCCATCCTTGTTGATCTTTGGTCGGAGTATTGACGGTTGAATCTCCGATTAAAAAAAGTGTTGGGTTTGAGCCAGTTTTTGCAATGACCGGTAATGTTATTACTGTTGTTGCTAAGAAGAAAATTGAGAGAAGGAGTCTGTACGCCGAGTGCCATTTATTCATATTCATTGTGTGCAATTGCAAAAGACCGGATATTCTTTTGCATCCAAATCTTGATCTGCGTGAAGTCCCATTTATCTGCTTCAACAGCATAAACCAGTTCGAGCAAATCATTATTCGAGCAAACAATTTCGTATCCATTGAGTTGCAGGAAACAATCGGTTAGATGTGGTGCAGTCCTTTTATTCCCGCCGATCCACGGATGGTTTTTGATAAGGCCAAAACAAAGAGTTGCTGCTTGTGTGTAAAGATCAGCATTTTCATACGCAGCCGCTTGTCGAGGGCGAGCCAATGCCGATTCAATCAGGGAGCGATCAAATACTCCATAGCGAACTTCACCATGCACCCACCTCAACGCAAAATGCTCGCCAACTGCTTCTGCATAAGTCAGATAATGCATTATCTTCAGTCGCCACGGCGTTTCATTTCGTCAAACGCTTCCTGAAATTTAGAGAGCGTTCGTCGCGCATGTTGTTTCATTTCAGAGGTGATAGGAGGAAGAATTTCCGCCTCAATATGACCATCTTTCAAGTGTAAGACGACCAGCGAATCTGCTTCGACGCCTGCGGCTTGCGCCATTTCTGGCGGCATTGTCGTCGTCCAGCCTTGTTCGGTTTTATTGATTGTAAATATTCCTGACATAGCTCTTCTCCTTATTGAGATTTTTTTAGTATAACATGATTATAATGCCTGGCTACTTCAACACCTCAAACACTTCCAGCGCATGTTGAATCTTCCCAAACGGTGCTGAAACCTGCACACCCTGCACGTAAGGGCG
>JAYVRW010000314.1:0-3868 GCA_043775925.1 Blastocatellia bacterium | reverse complement strand
TTAGGGCTACGGAATAAAATTCGCCGATGGAATTATCGCCCTGCAAAATACAGCTCGGATATTTCCACGTAATCGCGGAACCCGTTTCGACCTGCGTCCACGAAATCTTGGAGTTTTTGCCGCGACATGCGCCGCGTTTCGTGACGAAATTATAAATGCCGCCTTTGCCTTCTTCGTCGCCCGCGTACCAGTTTTGCACCGTCGAATATTTGATCTCCGCATCATCAAGCGTAATCAATTCGACCACTGCCGCGTGCAACTGATTCTTGTCGAATTTGGGAGCGGTACAGCCTTCGAGATAGGAAACGTAGCTACCCTCTTCCGCCACAATCAAGGTGCGCTCAAACTGTCCTGAATCAGGATTATTGATGCGGAAATATGAAGACAAGTCCATCGGCGATTTCACACCTTTGGGAATAAAGCAAAACGATCCGTCCGAGAATACTGCCGAATTCAATGCCGCAAAATAATTGTCGGTGTAGGGAACTACCGAGCCGAGATATTTTTTGATGAGTTCAGGATATTCATGTACCGCTTCTGAAAATGAACAGAAAATTACACCTGCTTCGGCCAGCTTGGCTCTGAAGGTGGTGGCGACAGAAACGCTGTCAAAGATCGCGTCTACGGCGACATTCGCCAGCATTTTTTGCTCGCCCAACGGAATGCCGAGCTTGTTAAATGTGTCCAGTAATTCAGGATCAACTTCGTCCAGGCTCGCTTTCATTTCTTTCGGCTTCGGCGCGGAATAATAGATGATGTCCTGATAATCAATCTTGGGGTATTTGACGTTGGGCCATTCGGGTTCTTTCATCGTCAACCAATGACGAAAGGCTTTCAGTCGCCATTCCAACAACCATTCCGGCTCGTTTTTCTTGAAAGAAATCAAGCGAACAGTGTCTTCCGTCAAGCCACGCGGCGCGACATCTGATTCGATGTCCGTGACGAATCCGTACTTATAGGTTTGATTGGCGATTGCTTCAATTGCTGCACTCATAATTCACACTAGGGCTTTGATTTTTGGTTTTAGGGCTTTGGATTACTTTCCAAAAATTTAGGCTTTGAATAAGAGAAACAAAGACCAAAGCACCAAGTCCAAAGACCAGGTTGTTGCTGACAAAGTAGTCAGGTTTATTTTCAAAAAAAACGCTTTGCTTATCCTGCTAATTTAGCAGTTGATTTTGGTGACATCTGCACCATTTTCACTTCGAGTTTGCCTTGCAAAAGCTGTGACAACGGAATGCGATCAAAGACGCTGTTGACGAAATCTGTAATGCTCGCCCACACGGGTTCTAAATCACAATCGCCGTGATGCACGCAGGTATCGTGATTGCCTGTGAACTGCCCGCAAATTTCTTCGGACGATGGAATGCCGCCCAGCGCACGCATCACTTCGCCGATGAAAATTTCTGAACAAGGCCGCGTTAAACGATAGCCGCCTTTCGGGCCACGTACACTCTCAATAATCTTACTGCGGCTCAGCGTCCACAAAATTTTCTCAACGTAGGCAACCGAAAGTCCTTCACGATCCGCAATATCACGCACTAACAACGGCTCACCATCTTTTTGTTTGGCAAGCTGCATAATGCAACGCAATCCGTATTCTTCCTGAGCAGTAATTTTCATTTTTACAAGTTCTCTTAATCGCAGAAGTATTCTAGCATGTACCTGACTTATTTGTCAGGTACATGCTAGAATATTGCCAAAATATTTGTTCAGCAGGTCGGGCTTGGAGTTTAATAGGCTTGAATTGACAGTCAGGTGGATTCTCAGTTAAAGTCAATTTTCAGTCGTTTAGAATACAGGTACGAGAGTGTTTCCCCTTTCTGCATCACTCACCGGCAATAGTGATGACCCCTCAGTTTAGCCAAAACATCTCCTCAGTTTTTATTTCCTTAATAACGGATTGGTAACAGTTGTGCTCTCTCGGCATTTCTTTGCCAGCGTCTTCATATTGTTCACGAATCACTTTTAGTTAGAGAGCTGGAGAGTCTATGAAAAAGCAAAGGTTACACCTGGTTCAGTTTTTGATTTTCCAAATTTTGTTTTTTGTTGGAGGTTTGGTGTTGGCGGCGCAAGCTCAGACAAATACCCTCATGATCAAAGAAAAAGCCGGTGTGTCCACGACGCAATATCCGATTCAAATTGGAAGCCCCTTCGTGCAGGGGGAAATTCCAGATTTTCCTCAAGCCGTGATCAATGGGACGAGTGTTCCGACGCAAGCCGATGTCAAAAATCGCTGGCCTGATAATTCAGTAAAGCAGGCGGTCATTTCTTTTTTAATTCCGGCGTTAGCGGCAAATAGTTCAGTGACGGTCAATTTCATTAATCAGACATCGGGCAACAACACGGGATTTTTGGCGAAGACTGATTTGTTGAGTAATGCTTACGATTTTGATGCTGCCATTGAATTATCGAACACCGGCACCACCGTCAGCGCCTCAGCCAGGACAATGCTGAATGCTGATAAATTCGAGTATTGGTTAAAAGGCTCTGTCATGACTTCGGTGATTATTTCCGATCACAGTGCCGCCCGAAGTTTTGACCTTGGCTTTGATGCAAATCGTTCCATTCGTCCAATTTTTCACGCTACGTTCTGGCCTGGAATTAATAAAGTAAAAGTTCGTTATATCGGAGAAAACAGCAATACCGAAGCTTTGCAGGATCAGCTCTATGCGCTGGCTTTAAAATTGGGGAACGCTGCGCCGCAGACGGTGTACTCGAAACCATCAGTCACCCAGACGGTCGCTAGTCGCTGGACGAAAGAATTCTGGATTGGCGGCGCGCCGACTGCCATCGAAATTAAGCGTAATGTGGCGTATTTAGCGGCATCGAAAGCTATTCCGAATTACGATCCGAGTCGTGTCGTTCCCGAAGCTTCCCTGGCCGCAGCTTATTCTGATCCAGCCACTGGATGGGCCAGCGCACAGAAAGACATCTATGATGCCGGCAGCATTCAAAAGTACATGGGGTCCACCGGAGGAAGAGATGAAATCGGTCCCTACCCAACCTGGACAGTTCGATGGTTGTATACCGGAGATAGCCGCGTCGCGGAACAGACCTTTGGCAATGCAGATTTAGCAGCAGCCTTCCCCATTCATTTCAGAGAAGGCGGAACAGGTCGTTCATTTGACGCAATTGGAACTAATGCGCTTGGCAAAGTTCTTTCGGTATATGCACGTCCCACGGTATTTTTACATTCGGCGAACTATTACATAAATTTTACCTACACGGCTCCGGGTGACAAGCTCACCCCTGTAGGCGCGATGACGGATCAGGGATGGGTTCCCGACGGAGCGCATCAGCCGGATTTTTACTCGCCTTTGTACATGCTCACGGGCGATTATTTCTACCTCGAAGAGCTGTTATTCTGGGCTTCGTGGGGAGCCGTTCATACAAATCCAGGGACAGATTTATTTTATGGTCGTGGCCCGACCTCAAGTTCGGGAGGAATTAGCGGAGAAATTCGCGCTGAGGCTTGGATTCTCAGAAATCGTATGCACGCTGCGTTACTGGCGCCTGATGGGAGCCCTGAAAAAAGCTATTTTGCCAGACTTACCAACGACGCCATTGCTATCTGGGAAGGAATTATTGGAATTACAGGGACTCCGAATTATGGGAGTGCAAACTGGGTTTGGGGAAATACGATTGGTGCGCAGAAATATGGCGCCCACGGACAAACAGTCGCTCCTTCACTCAGGTTTTGGGAGGAAGGTGGGACGGTTCCTTCGTGGAGTACAGATATTGATCCCGATCAGGCGATTTTTCGGACTCCGCCCTGGCAACATTCGATGATGGTTTTCTCGCTGGGGAGGGCTTTGGAGCTGGGGTATGCCGCCAGTGCTTTGCTGAGCTGGAAATCGCAGATGGT
>JAYVRW010000313.1:0-3881 GCA_043775925.1 Blastocatellia bacterium | reverse complement strand
CCCTTACTTCGTGCGGGCTTCTGCAACACTTAACTTATGAATCGTTTTGCCAAATTTGCCTGGGGAGTTCTTGCCTATAACATTGCCGTCGTCGTCTGGGGAGCCTACGTTCGCGCCAGCAAAGCGGGTGCGGGCTGCGGCGAACATTGGCCTGATTGTAACGGGCAGGTCATCCCACTGGCAGGCAATGCCAAGACGTTGATTGAATTTACGCATCGCGCTACTTCCGGTTTAGCGGGGCTGGCAGTCCTCGTGCTGATGATCTGGGCTTTTTTTGCTTTTCCCAAAAAACATTCCGTCAGAACCTCCTCGGTGATTTCTTTTATCTTCATCATCATTGAAGGTTTGATCGGAGCCGTGCTCGTCAAGAAAGGCTTAGTCGCGGATAATGATTCAATCGCCCGTGCTGTAGTCATCTCCATCCATCTGGTCAATACCCTGTTATTATTGGCTGTTCTTGCGATTACTGCGTGGTGGGCGACGAATCAAACGACGGTCGTCGGGGTTCCGATTTTCATTCGTCAGAATTTCAAGACGGCGACGACCTTAGCTCTTTGTATTTTCGCCGTCCTCGCCTTGAGCGCAAGTGGAGCTATTACGGCTCTCGGTGCAACACTATTCCCTGTTAATTCAATCTCTGAAGGTCTGGCCAGAGATTTGTCACCAACGCATATTCTGCAAAGCCTAATCTGGATTCATCCAGTCGCAGCAATCATTATTGGCTTATCAATCACCTTCGTCGTAGTCCTCCTCGGCTACGCGCAGAAATCTGAGCGAGTCCTGAAATTAACCAAAATACAAATCGGATTAGTGGTCGGACAAATGATTTTGGGCGGAGTAAACCTGCTGCTGCATGCGCCCGTCTGGATGCAGCTTGTGCATTTGTTGATGGCAGATTTAGTCTGGGTGACATTGATTTTATTTGCGGTGACTTTGTTGGCGGAAGAGAAAGTTAAAATACAGGTTTCAAGTAAAGACTCGGCACTGGCAACCAATTAATGAGAAATAATGAATTACGCTGACCTTGATTTAAAGCAACCAATTGAGCCTGAGGATTACGCTGATTGCTCAAAATTCATTGTTGACTCAATCGAGTCTATAATGAAAGAGGCGATGGAAAGCGGTCGAAATAAAATTATTATTAACACAAACCTTAAGCTTGGCATCCCGAGGGAGAATGTTAATAAAATTGCTGGACCATTTGTCGAAGCATGGGCATTTGAAGTTTTCACCGAGTCTTTAGAGGATGGTAATAATAAATATGAATTAATCAACGTTGAGGCTGGTAGGCGTCTTAACATGGCAGACGTGATTCTCCAATTCAAAAGAACCAGAAAGAGAAGCTCGCAGGTCACTGGAAATGTGATGTTAAAGCTACTTCTCAGAATATTATAGGAAGTGGAAAATCCCCGAATATCACATCATTTGCCAGAATCCGAACTGCCTACATCAAAGACCCTGATTTCATTTTTATCATCCTCTCGATTAAACATAGTGTTTATAGTTCTAAAGATGACGCCACAAAAATGATGATGGGTGTCATGGAAGTAGTTGACTTTAATGCCTACGATTTGAAATTTATTGCGGCAAACGATATTAGCTATAATCCCGCACTCGGTACAGGTCAGTTACAAATAAAAGATATTCATTACGTCACTTTTCAAAAGAGAACGACTTGGGAATTCTGTCAAATATTGGATAAGAAGTGTATCGCCTCAAAAAAGGGTTTTGAGCAATGGCTTAAATATGCTCAAGAAAATGGTTGGATTAAATAATGAATCAAATAGATTTACAATGTGGTAATGCGATAGAGCTTTTTAAAAATTTAGCTAATGAGTCTATAGACTTAATCGTAGCTGACCCGCCTTATAACTTAGGAAAAGACTACGGGAATAATCATGATTTAAAAGGCTTTGAGGAATATATTCTTTTTACGAAAGAGTGGCTCACAGAAGCCAGGCGAGTTTTAAAGCCCAACGGGACTATTTATGTATTTATGGGAGTCCGCTTCATTTCATATCTCTATGATGTGATGGATAGAGAGCTTCAATTATATTTCAATAGCTGGATCGTTTGGCATTACACGCAAGGCTTAGGGAAAACAAAAGGCTTCTCTCCGAGGCACGATGACATTCTTGTTTTTAATAAAGGAAAAGACTTTATTTTTAATCTGGATGATGTTCGTGTCCCGCAAAAATTTTACCGTGAGAGAAATAATATGCGAGGAGCCAATCCTGGTGACGTGTGGCAGTTTTCGCATGTCCATTACTCAAACCCTAATCGTCAAGATCATCCTACCCAAAAACCAGAAGGCATCATTGAGCGTATGGTGTTAGCTTCCAGCAATAAAGGCGATCTTGTATTAGACCCGTTTTCTGGGAGCGGAACGACTCTCAGAGTTTGTCAGCAGCTTGACAGAAAGGCTCTGGGATTTGAATTAAATCCAGAATATGTTGCAATGACAGAGCTAAGGCTGGCTGAACCGTTCGCAGGATTTGATAGCGTTGACCCCCGAATGGAACGTGTGCCAAATGATCTACGGAAAGAAGGTAAAAGAAGGGAGTATCTTAAAAATCACATGGACTGGTTTTTAAGAAATCATGATAACGCGATTGAGGTTTTCCAAAAGGCAGTACAGGAGAAATATGGAGATACCATCTCTAACAATTCTATTCAAGAAGGAAAGCAGCGAGGTCTTTTCTGAAACGCTTATGCTTCAACATTTGATCATAGTATTCTGATCGAATGTTCTTCTTTCTGGCGCGCAATGCCAACGATTGCGGCTTGCGGATAATGCGCCTGGAGCCTTGCTAACATTGACGCCGACTTACCTGCTTCCACACAAATCAATAATCCTCCGGCGGTCTGCGGATCGAAAATTACACTCTGTAATTGACGGCTGACTCCGGCGGCAATTTTCACGTCTGCGCCAACATAATCACGATTCACTTTATCGCCGCGCGTCAACATTCCCTGCTTCGCTAAATTCAGAGCTTCGGGCAAAAGCGGCAGACTTTCGGCAATCAATTCAAAGGTAACATTGCTGGCGCGTGCGACTTCCCACGCATGTCCTACTAATCCAAATCCGGTGATGTCGGTCGCGGCAGCGATATTAAATTCCTGCATCAACAAGGCGGCTTCACGCGCCGAAGTCAGCATCGTATCCAAGGACGCCTGCGCCACTTCCGGTTTGGCTTTGGCAAATTTTATCGCCGTCGAAATAATGCCTGTTCCCAGCGGCTTCGTTAGAATCAAAACATCGCCTGGACGTGCGCCGTTATTGCTCGCTACTTTATTAGGATCAATTACTCCAGTGATGGAGTATCCGAACATGATTTCGGTATTGTCTACGCTGTGACCACCAATCAAGGCAACATTATTTTCCGTTAGAACTGATAATCCGCCACGCATGATTTCGGCAAGAATTCCAAAATCTACGCCTTGTTTGGGAAAGCACGTAATCGCCATCGCCGTGATCGGAGTCCCACCCATTGCCCAGACATCATTGATTGAATTCAGCGCGGCGATGCGTCCATAATCAAACGGATCATCCACAATCGGCGTAAAAAAATCGAGCGTCTGGACTAAGGCTAAATCGTCGCGCAAACGATACACTCCCGCATCATCGGCGTGATCGAAGCCAATCAGAACATTTGTATTCGCGGGTTGTTTTGGTAATTCACTCAAAACTTGAGCGAGCACGCCAGGCGCGAGCTTTGCCGCTCAGCCAGCGCACGAGGCCATCTCAGTTAGGCGCAATTCCTTACGGCTCAACAAAGATTTCGGTCGCTTCAAGGTATTGAGTAATTGATTTAGGTTCATAAATGAGTCAGCCACAGATTGAAGATGCAGAAGCCCGCACGCAGTAAGGGCGTCTTTCG
>JAYVRW010000312.1:0-13827 GCA_043775925.1 Blastocatellia bacterium | reverse complement strand
TGCGGAAGGACGCAGAATTGTTTCGATGAGCGCATCCGAAAAAACTTTTAAAGCGATTTTGGATGAGGTCGTGAAAAATAAATACGAACTGACATTGTTCGGTCAGCGCGGCAATGAAAAATCCAGCCCGGAAATGATGTGGGCAGTGGGGAAATAGATTGTCGTGTCATCTATAAAATACTAAAAAGCCCTTGCGAAAGCTTATTTCGCAGGCGACTTTTTTTGTTCATCACAGATGAATTGTGATACATGGAAATCATGCTTGTTCACCATCGCAAAGATTCTACAATTCTCAACACACCGCACGGATCGGAAATTCGACCGTTGATGGATCGTACTATTTCTTCGGTCACACAATGCAGCTTAGCCGAAGAGATTTTGCCTCCAGGGAAAACTGTAGCTCCACACCATCACGAAGTTCTCGAAGAAATTTACTATATTATCAGCGGCTCAGGACGGATGACTGTCGGCGAAGAATCGCGGGAAGTCTGCGCTGGCGATGCGATTTATATTCCAGTCAATCATGTTCATACGCTGACAAATACGGGCGAGAGTGACATGAAAATTTTACTGGTCTGCGGCCCGGCTTTTTATTTTGAAGATCATCGGTTTGAAAATAAGACTTGAGGGGATTGTGATCGGCAGATGCCGCTGGTTGTCACGAATCGAAAAGTAGCAAATAAAGAGGATAGGATTTACAGGATGAACAGGATGGTGAAGAATGTCTCCCTGTCAATATTATCCAATCATTTGAGGTTCACAAAAAATGCGATTTTTACTTGCCCTATTGTTATTAGTCCTTGTTGCTTTCCTTGCCTATCCCACGCTGAATGAAGCGAAATCTGAACAAAAATATTTATACGTTGCCGAACCCGGTATTCGTAATTACACCGAAATGGGCGGTGTTGGCATTCTCGTTTTTGACATCAACAACCACCACAAATTCGTCAAACGTATTCCGACGTGGGATTGGAAAACGGGCGATGTAGCCGAAAATGTCAAAGGCATCGAAGCCTCTGAAAAGACAGCGAAGATTTATGTCAGCACACCACAACGTGTTGCCTGTTTTGATCTCATCACGGAAAAGAAAGTGTGGGAAAAATTATATGAAGGCGGCTCAGATCGGATGTCGCTGTCGCCCGATGGAAAGATTTTGTATGTGCCTTCGTTCGAGAAAGAACATTGGCTGGCGGTTGATGCATTGACGGGCGAAGTCATCAAAAAACTTATTTTGAATTCCGGCGCACACAATACGATTTATGGCGCCAATGGCAAAGAAGTTTATCTGGCAGGATTGAAATCGCCGCTGCTTGCGGTGGCTGATCCGAAGACACACGAAGTCGTCAGAAACATTGGACCGTTCAGTAATTTTATTCGTCCGTTCACGGTCAACGGCAAGCAATCATTGGTGTATGTGAATGTGAATGATTTGCTTGGCTTTGAAATTGGCGATTTGAAAACTGGAAAAATGTTGCAGCGCGTCGAAGTCAAAGGCTTTGAAAAAGGCGCGGTTAAGCGGCATGGCTGTCCCAGTCACGGCATCGCTCTGACGCCTGACGAATCTGAAATCTGGATTGCCGACGGACACAATGAAACCGTGCATATTTTTGATAATACGGTGATGCCTCCGAAGCAAATCAAGAGCCTGAAAATGCGCGATCAACCGGGCTGGATTACGTTCAGCATTGATGGAAAATATGCGTATCCTTCGACGGGGGAAATCTACGAGACGAAGACGAAGAAAATGGTAGTCGCGCTTAAAGATGAAGAAGGCCGCGAAGTACATAGCGAAAAATTATTGGAAATAGATTTTGCGAATGGGAAGCCAATTCGCGTGGGCGATCAGTTTGGAATGGGGATGAAAAGATAATTAGACAGGATTGACATGATTTTAAGACAAGATTTACAGGAATAGAAATTAGCGAATAAAGAGTCTTGTCAATCTTGAGCAAAATCTTGTGAATCCTGTCTAAATTATCTGTTTGCTTTCTGATAGGTTTGTTTCAAGTCTTCATTCAGCATATTCAAAAACGCTACCAGCGGAGCAATGTCAGCAGGGTTTAGATTGATCGTCTTCAATTTTTCATCCGCCGAGCGAATTTTTCCGGCTCTGGCCATCTCACTTGCTTTTAATAATTCCTGTACTGTAGCTTCGAGCGACGTGTAGGCTCCGTTGTGCATGTACGGCGAAGTGAATGCTAAATGTCGTAGCGGTGGCGTCTTCATCGCGCCAATCATTATCTGTAAAAATTCATTGTCAGATTCATCCGCGCGTCGCATCGGCGAAGTTTTCAAATTCGCAAAATTCCAATAGCCCAAATCAACTTCGTTCGGTTTTGCCGGAGTTGGATATTGTCGGAAGGCTGCGGTTGGGCGTTGTGCATTTGCGGCATCAGGAATTGTCAGCGCAGCAAATGCGCCTTCGCCGTGAACCTGATCGTATTCAATTTGACTGATGCCGAGGTTATGAAATTTCTGGTCGGTGAAAAGTGGCGGCGCGTGACATTCAGCGCAATTTCCCTGCTTCGGATTGAAGAAAATTTTGAAGCCGGAAAGCACGGTTTGATTGAATTGTTTTGAGAGCTTTAGTGTTTTTGATTTTTCTAAAACCGAAATTTTCTCTAATAACTTTGCCGAAAATTGTGTAGCGGATTCGTTCGGCAATGGCTGCGATTCCAGTTGATTTAACTTGATGAACTCATCATACGGCGAATTCATTTTGCTTTTTAAGGTGCGTAAAAAATCGGCGACCGCACGGGCTACATCATCAACTACTTCATCGCGTGAACGTAACTTCAAATCAATTTGAGAGGTTTGCTTGAATTGTAAAATGTAATCTGGATCATTCACGATAACCTGGTGAATTTGTGTGAAGGCTGCTTCCTGTTCACCCGCCAACCATCCCATCGGACGCCCGCTGAACGTGCCTTTGACTAACGCTTCGAGCGATCCGAATTCGCCGTCGTAGTGTAATTGCTTCAAACTTTGCAAATCGAAAAGTCCCGGCGCATTGCGCAACATAAATCTCTGCGGAGATTCCGTGCGGTAGGAAAACCAGCTTCGATTAAAAAAATCTGCAAAAGCGCGTAAGCCCTGCGGGTCTTCGTTGAAAAAATGGCAGGTGCTGCAACTGGCAGGCAAATCGCCTTTGGTCGTAGAGAAGCGAACATCTTTGAATAATTTTTCGCCAAGCTTGATTTGTGCAACGGGTGAGATTTTTTCCTGTGACCAAATACGAAGGCTCAGCACACTGCTGATAGCCAGCAGCAGTGCAATACTCGCACTTACTCTTCTGGATTTGGTTTGGTCAGTTTTCAGAAAATTATTCCTAACGATACTCTAAACTCCTTTGCCAAAGAGTGGAAAATTGAGAGTGCAGAGTTGAGAGTCACAAAGAATTTAATCTACAGTGTAACGAGTTTGGGAACGAAAGTATCCCATCGTGATTAAATACTGCGCCAAATAATACGTTGACCAAATCAGGAAGCCTGAAGTCAATCCGGTGACTACATGTTTGAAGCGTCCTAATGCGATCAGCGTATCAGAGATAACGAAGAGAATCGCTCCGAGGACAATCCAGTTACAACTGAATCCGGCAAGTACAGCGGAGATCGCCATTGCCGTAATGACGATCATATAAACTGCAACTGGAATTGTCAGTCCGCCTTCGAGCGGCAGTAAGAATCCCAGCATGAACATGGTAAACAAAAACAAAATTGCCGAAACTAACTTTTGATTAGAAGTTAATTTTAGTGGACTTTTCCAGTGACGAACCCATAAGAAACTGTAAACCAGATGCCCGATGAGAAAGGCTGATAAGCCATACACGAATAGTCCAAAAGGCAATGCCAAAAATAAATCGCCGAGGCTTCCGAATAACAAAGCTAAGCCTAACAGTAATGCGTTGGCGCGAAAAGCAAGGAGTGCCAGCAACGCAATGGACAGCGTTTTGATAATGGCGTTAGGCAGCCAATACGTCGCAAGTTGTTCGCCAAATAAAAACGGAGCGATTAAATAAATCACTCCGCAAATGATGGAGATGCGCAAAAGAAATTTATCGAATAACGTTAGTTTCATAAAAGCTTCCGCGCCTAAGCGGATATTCCAAACATTTTATTTATTCGGTGGTGGCTTCTCCGGCGAAGCTTCAGGTTTTACTTCTTTGACGGGTTTTTCATCGTCCAAAATAACTTTTACGTCGGACTCAAATTTCCGGTAAAATTTAAAGCGAATCACATTGCGCGAATAGCTTTTTTGTGCGCGAGTCAATAATGTTAATTCGGCTTTGATCGGTAACAGAACCTCACTCTCCAAGCCCTTAATTTTTACTAACTCGTAGTCAATTACTGAGTCGCCGCTGAAGGTTCGATACTGTGCGGGTGGGTCTTCGACGGCTTGTTCAATGCGCAAAACATATTTTGATTCGGCATCAATCCAAATGCTGCCGCTGTAGGCTGCGACGAATGGAGGATCTGAATTGAGTGTAACATGTAACGATGAGTTACTTTGTTTGACGTGATAGTCGTAAATCAGTGCCTGATGTGTACCGAGTTTTTCTTTGCCTGCCGGAATAAATTCTGTTCGCGTGGTTGGATTAAACAAACTGGCAAGCATCGAAGCGAACTCGCCAGTGGAAGAAGCTCCGCCGACAAATTTTTCAAGTTTATCTCCTGGCATTCCATTCACGCGAACCATTTTGTAGGTTTCATGTTTTCCATTGTACGTCAGCTCATACACCATATTGTCACTGCGTTCCCACCCTCCCGATCCGTCTCTATCCACAAAGCGTTCGACTTCCTGCGAGCAAATAAAATCCGGTAATTCATCAACGTAGTCTTTGACCTTTTTGCGAACTTCTTCGATGATCGGGTCGGTGACTTTGACGATGGTGGTGACTTTTTCATCCGAATTGGCGGAGGCTTTGGCTCCGGCGCGTCGAATGGCATTGAGCAATGACGGATGCGCTCCGTTGAAGCGAAACCGTCCGATAATTTCGGGAGTTGGTTCAAAATCAATGCCAAACCGCTGAATCCGCGCAATGACATCTCCTTCGGTCATGTCGCGTCCGACACTGCGGCGCAGCAGTAAGTTCAGATTTTGTACGCTGAGAGGTTGATTCGGAATCTCTATTTGCGCGACACTAGAGCCGACAAGTAAGCATAAAAGAATTAACGTTTGTAAAATTTTCATATCATTCCATGGAAAATAGAAGGGTTTCATTAGCATAGCATTAGTCGGCGCTTAGTGGATAACGTCGCCGCCGCAATTTTGTAACTTATGAAGATGAATAAAATCAGGCTGGGGTTGGAAGTCCTGCTTGAAGAAAAATTAGATTTATTGCGAGATCTGCGGGTAGGGCTGATTTGTAATCCGACGACGGTCAATCACAAATGGCAGCATGCGGCTGATTTATTCCACTATCATCCATCGTTTGAACTGACAGCCTTGTTCGGCCCACAACACGGAATTCGCGGCGAGATGCAGGACAACATGATCGAATGGGAAGGCTTTCGGGATCGGCGAACTGGCGTCATGGCGTATTCGCTCTACGGCAAATCCAGAATCCCTACGCCGGAAATGATCCGTGATGTGGACGTACTGGTTTTCGATGTTCAGGATGTCGGGACGCGCGTTTATACGTTTATTTACACGATGGCGCTGGCGATGGTCGCAGCGCACGATGCCGGAAAAAAAATTATTGTGCTGGATCGTCCGAATCCGATTAGTGGCAAAGAAGTCGAAGGCAATATTCTTGAAAATGGTCATGAATCATTTGTCGGATTATTCCCGATTCCGATGCGGCACGGGATGACCATCGCTGAATTGGCGCTGCTTTTCAACGAAGAATTTGGGATTGGTTGTAACCTGGAAGTCGTCCCGATGCGCAATTACAGCCGCGATGATTATTTTGAGGAATCCGGCGCTCCGTGGATTATTCCTTCGCCCAATATGCCGACCGTAGACGCCGCCGTTGTGTATCCCGGTACAGTTTTTCTGGAAGGCACAATGATTAGCGAAGGGCGGGGGACGACGCGCCCGTTTGAATTGGTGGGCGCGCCGTACGCTGATTCTTATGATATTGCACATTATCTGAATGAACTGAATTTACCCGGCGTCCATTTTCGCCCTCATAGTTTTCAGCCGACGTTTCAGAAATTTATGGGTGAGATTTGCCACGGCGTCCAGATTCACGTGACTTCGCGGCAAAACTTCAAACCCGTCATTTCCGGCATTGCGATCATTAAAGCGTTTTACGATTTATACCCACAAGAATTTCGGTGGAAAGCTCCGCCGTATGAATATGAATTAGATCGTGTGCCATTTGATGTGATTGCGGGAACGATGGAACTCCGGCGGCACATCGAAGCCGGAGCCAGCCTGAAAGACATCACCAATACGTGGATTTTCGGCGAACGAAAATTCAATCAAATGCGGAAGAAGTATTTGCTTTATCGGTAAAGAAAAAATTGTAGCGTATCCAGCCATGGTTGCGCCTCCGACAGGAAACCGAACATTATATGAACCCTAAAATACAAGAAATTATTAATGAACTCGAATCAGCCAGAGCCAATATTTATGCGGTTGCAAATGAGCTTTCCCAGATGCAGTTAGATTTCAAACCGAACCCTGAATCGTGGTCAATCGGCGAAATCCTGAGCCATTTAACTGTTGTCGAGAAAGGTTTGCCGCGTCTGTATTCAATGCTGCTTGGCAAAGCCGCCGAAGCTGGATTGACGCCGGAAACAGAAGGCTCGTGGGTGAACAGTCTGGATGAATTTCAGTTGGATGTCGTCAACCGGAAACTGCCTGCTCCTGAGCGTGTTTTACCGCAGTCCGGCATTGCCAAAAATGAGCTGATTGAATCTTTGCAGCACTCGCGGCAGGCTCTCATCGAAGCCGTTTCACAAGCCGGAGACTACGATTACAGCGCCGTAAAATTTCCGCATCCAGCGCTGGGCGACATCAATTTTTATCAATGGATTTTATTTGTCGGCAAACACGAAATGCGTCATCTTTCGCAAATCGAAAAGATCAAAAATACCGCAGGATTCCCAAGTTAAAAGTGCAGAAGCCCGACTGTTAAGGAGGGCAACTGTTCACCAGGAACTGTCTGCTTAGCACTGACGCCCTTGCTCACGCGCAGGCTTCTGCCTCAGTTTGTGAAACATGATTATCGAAACTTTCCCGGTCGGATTATTACAATGTAACTGTACAATTCTTGGTTCTGAGCAGACGCGCGAAGCGATTGTGATTGATCCGGGCGATGAAATTGAGGTCGTTCTCGAACACCTGAAAAAGCATCATCTGACGGCAAAATATATTATCGCGACACACGCGCATATTGATCACGTCGGAGGCTTCAAGCTTTTAAAGGAAGCGACGGCAGCGCCGGTGTATTTGCATCGCAGCGATTTGTTTTTGTACGAAGCCATGCCGATGCAGGCGCGGATGCTGGGGATTACGACGCCTGATGCGACGGAAATTGATGCGTATTTTGAACACGGTGACGAAATCGGGACGGGCGAAATAAAACTGGAAGCCTTGCATACACCGGGACATACGCCGGGAAGTTTGTGTTTTCATACGTCCGAAGCGGAGCGGCTTTTCGCGGGAGACACTTTATTTTTCGGAAGCATCGGACGCACCGATTTGTGGGGCGGCGATTACGATCAGATTATTGACTCGCTGAAAACCAAAGTCGTGACTTTGCCGGATGCAACGGTTGTCATTCCCGGTCACGGTCGAAATACAACAATTGGGCGCGAGCGAAAATTCAATCAGTTTTTGCAGTAATTGAGGTTGTGGCAACTTGTAAATTGACAGCGCGGATTTGCGTTTGCTATCTTTGGCTTTACCTCGTGATCGTCTTCTTTAGCCTTCTCTTGAAACTGGTTTGATTGGTTCCTTCAGGGTGAATGCGCTCCCCCCTAATCGGCGCAAAATTTTTCATGAAAGCTTGGAAATTAAACTTATGAGTCAAACAACAGCTTCTACTGCCGGATTGCAAGATGTCGTCGCGGCTCCCAGCCGTATTTGTTTTATTGACGGTGAACAGGGAATTCTGGCGTACGGTGGATATAACATTCACGATTTAGCCCAAAAATCGAATTTTGAAGAAGTCATTTATTTATTGTGGTACGGCAGGCTGCCCAACCAGGCAGGGCAGGACGAATTAAATGCGAAGCTGATCGCTGCGCGTGCCATCCCGTCAGAAATTGTCAGCCTGCTGAAATCATTTCCGAAAGATGCCAAGCCGATGGATGCTTTGCGCACGGCGGTGTCGGCGCTGGGCTTGTACGATCCTGACCGCAACGATAATTCCATTGAAGCAAACTGGCGAAAATCCGTGCGTGTGACTTCGCAAATTGGTGCGGTGATTGCGGCGTTTCATCGCATTCGTCAGGGCTTGGAACCGTTGGAACCAAAAACAAATTTGAGCTTGGCTGGAAATTTTCTCTGGCTTCTGAACGGCTCAGAACCAAGTGAAATCGAAACCAAAGCTTTGGATATTGCGCTGATTCTTCACGCCGATCATGAGTTCAATGCTTCGACTTTTGCGGCGCGTGTGACCGTAGCGACTTTGACCGATATGTATTCGGCGATCACTTCTGCGATTGGAACCTTAGCCGGGCCGCTGCACGGTGGTGCGAATGAAGCCGTCATGAAGATGTTGCTGGAAATTAACGATCCTGAAAAAGTTGATGCCCACGTAGCGAATATGTTTGCGACAGGTCAGAAAATTATGGGCTTCGGACATCGTGTTTATCATACCGAAGACCCGCGTGCGACGCATTTGCGGAGCATGTCAGAAGCGACGGCAGAGCGTCAGGGCAATACCAGATGGTATGCGATGTCGAAGCGGATTGAAGAGCTGGTCATTGCCGAAATGGACCGCAAAGGGAAACAGATTCGCGCAAATGTGGATTTTTACTCGGCTTCAACATATTACATGCTTGGAATCACCGTTGATTTGTTTACGCCGATCTTTGCGATTAGTCGAATTTCCGGCTGGACTGCGCACGTGATGGAGCAATTACAAAACAACCGACTGATTCGTCCGCGTGCGGATTATACCGGAACGATGCCTTCGGTTGAGTACGTGGCAATTGAAAACAGGTAAATACCATGAGCAATGTTGTGATGTATACCAAACCCGGCTGTCCTTATTGTGCGAAGGCGAAGAACTGGTACAGTGAGAATGGAATTTCCTTCACTGAGAAAAATGCGCAGGATAGTCGTGATATTCGGGCAGAAATGTTTACTTTTTCGGATGGTGATCCGACCGTTCCGGTGATTGTTGAGGATGGCAAGCTGAAACAAATCGGCTGGGAAGGGCGAGGTTGAACGGTGCATGATTAATTCAGCCGTGCGCTGAATAACATAGCAACCGCTTCGCAAAATACGCTGCAAGATAACGCAAGAGGCCTGAATTTTATTCATACTCTTGCGTTTTTATTTTGAGCGGTTTTTTGAGAATTGGCTGGTTCCTTGCGTGAAGAGCCTGTCAACGATTATTATACTGACATACAAAGATGACATGTGCGTTCTCCCCCTGTTTAGCGGCAGGCGAGTGATCTAGTTCGATAACAAAAAAATATAGCGTTGATGATTTTATTACTACCGATTCGTTTGGTGTGTTGGTTAGGAGATGTAGGTTATGAAGTGCCCCGCGTGTAATAGTGAGATTGTTGTGCATAGTGATGCGTGTGCCCATTGTGGCGCACCAGCTTATTTAGCTATCGCTACTCAAAATAGTATTCTAGAGCATTGTACTTATTGCGGAACCCGTGAAGAGTCCAATCTCAGCCGCTGTAGCAATTGTGGACTGAACCGAGGTTTTAAGGTCCGAGAAGTTCCCGTCGGGAATTGTGCGAATTGCGGTGGTTCCTGGCGTGATACGTGGATGTATTGTCGTACTTGCGGCATTATTCGTAAACAGGGATTAGTCGAAGTTGTCGCTCCTCTTTCAGTTAGTTTTCAAGCGCTCAGAAATTATCCGGTGACCACAATCAGCGCATTCTCTGTGCCGCGTCAGGATCAGTTTGACCCACAGCCTGTGATGCGCGTTCAGCCACAACAAGAAGAAGAATTTCAGGAGACTTCATTTTCGAGTAATGAATTCGAAGATAGTTCTGCGGATTCGGTTTTTGCTACACGCATGATGTCAGAAAATGAGGTGGTTGGGCGGATGTTCGCCAACGATGGTGGTGAAGAGCATTACACTCATGATTTTGAGGAAGCTCCAAAAAACCCTGAACCATCAATTGTTGTTTACGACGTACAAGCCGAGAAAACGCACGAAGTCGTGACTGAAAAAACAGCCGCTTCGTCAGTGCCACAAACAATTGTCGAGCAGGAAGCTCAGCCGAGATTGGTGGTGGTTGCTCCGGCAGTGATTGCTCCAGAAGTCCAAAAAATAGAACCCGCCGTACCGCTTAAGCCGGAAGCCGGAAAGACCTCCGAGCCTCAGGTTGAAAACAAACCGGTCCAATCAGTGCGGGTCTCGAAAAAGGTTCGCGGGGGAACTCCGCCACCCATAGATAAATTTCTGGTCAAGCTCATCGCTTTTTTGATTGGGTCTATTTTGCTTTTTGCAGGCTTGATCGTCTCAGGTTATAAAATTCGAGATTTATTTTCCAGAACTCCAGCCACTATCGCGGTGAAAACTCCTGCCGTGCCAGCGACTCCGATCAGGCAACTTTCGGAGCCGTCACATGCTCCCCCACCTGAAATTGAAGGGATGGTTTATGTTCCCGGCGGAGAATTCATGATGGGTGAAGATGAAGACAAGAATTCGGTTACAGGACTGTCTTCACCAGCGCATAAAGTTGCCGTGCAGCCTTTTTTTATGGATCGAACCGAAGTTACTAATGCTGCCTATTCCGCGTTCGTCAAAGCAGCGAAATATGCAGCGCCGACGGACTGGAGAGGCGGAGTTTTCCCGAAAGGCATCAATAATTTCCCCGTCGTCAATGTGAGCTGGGATGATGCGAATGCCTACGCGAAATGGGCGGGAAAGCGTTTACCAACCGAAGCCGAATGGGAATTTGCCGCCCGTTCCAATGATGGACGCCGCTATCCCTGGGGAATGAATTGGTTGGAAAATGCTTCAAATACCAAGGAAAATAGTAAAGATAAAGCTGTCGACGTTGGCAGCTATGCCGTCGGAGCCAGCCCTTTCGGTGTTCTTGATATGGCAGGTAATGTCTGGGAATGGACGTTAAGCGACGTGACCAGTTACCGCGACCCGAACATTATTATTGGCTCTGGAAAAGTGATTCGCGGCGGAGCCTTTTCACTCCCGAATGATCGTGCGAAGGCTACCTATCGCGGCTATAATCAGCCGGAAGCAAAAACTGAAGTGCTCGGCTTTCGTTGCGTCAAAGATTTGGAATAATTTTTGTTTAGTGGGCGTGCGTGTCCCTGATGACAGTCGCTGCAACGGACTAATTGACCGTCTTGTTTCGTTAATTTGGCGCTGAAATCTTTCAGCATCAAGCGGGCTATTTGCTTGCGAGGCGTTTCCGCTTCAAAGTCGCCTTTTTTATGGCAGTAGCTGCAATTGACGCCTAACGCCTGATTGAATTCCTGCATCCTTTCCATAAAATGATCTTTCGGTAGAAATCGTACTTTTGTCGAAGCTCGCCACAGCACAACCCCGATAGACTTGAGCTTAACGCGCATCGCACGGAATACCTCAGACGATTGCTTGCCAGTCGCGCTTGCAACGCTCCGGTCACTGAGCAGATTCGCCTGACCCTGATGACAGTCCTGACAGTTTAGCGCATTGCCATCTGGTCGTTTGAGCGTAGCAACATACTCTTGTTGCATCAGGCGAGCGATTTGTTTACGCGGCGTCTCGGTCTCGAATGAATCCTGATGACAATAACGACAATCCACGCCAAGAGCGGCTGACCAATCGCGCATGACCTGTAAGAGCTGGGGAGCAGAAAGCCCTGATAAGACCTGAAGATTTTTGGGTACTGGCGGCACGGCTTGCTGCTGGGCTTGCGCGATGTAATGAAAGGTCGTTGCTGCGCCAAGCAGCATGATGAGTAATCCTTTGCTATTGCGGAGAGAAATCATTTTTCCACCTTTGGTTTATGATGGGATACGACGGTATTTGTAAGTGAAACGCATAACGTCGCACTTTCTAATGGCAGAAGCCAAAAAACATTTCAGAAAAAATTGCAGGCGGGAAAAATAGTTATGAATACACATTTGTATGACATCAGCACCCCGCTCAAAGCGTCGGGCTGTTAGCCGGAAAAAGAATGGGGCGACGAGAAACGGCTGGGGATCGCTCATGTAATCCGTCCAGCCTTTTCCCGTCACCCGCTTTCTCTAATCCTACCCCCACCGCATTAGCGCACAAACACGAAGCTCCTGCCCCACTGCCCGTAGGCGGTGCTGGTAATGCCATAGCGAGCAGTTGTCGCATAGGACGATTGCCCTGGTCGAATCTCGATGATAACTCTGCCTCCCGACTGAAAGCTGATCAATCCGGCGTGGACGGCAGCGGTACAGATCGAGGTATCGTCGGTGTAGATGTCTGTCCCCCAGACGCTTCCTGCGCCACCATTGGCTGGGCAATTGCACGAATAACGCCCGCCCATCTGAAGCGTCGCCGATTTGGCGTTGGTGCCCCAACCCGTTCCACTCGTGCCGCCTACCGAAGGAGGCAGTGACGGCCTGGTCGGTGGTTGTTGCGGCTGCGTTCCAGTCTTCCGCTGCTGTAGTAGTTGATAACTATCGTAAGCTTGCTTCGCGGCTTGTTGGAGCCACTGTCGTGTCGCATCGCTCATTCGCATATTTTTGAGTGATTGATTCCATTGATTGATGGCGGTCGCTAATCCTTGTTCACCCGAAGCCACCGACTGCGCATTCGGTCGCAGTTGCAAGGTGTTCGGGTCAACCGCCCAGTTCCAGGCTAATTGGACGGCAAAGCGATAGACATTCAATGCCTGTGTCTCTTGCCCCAGCGCCAGGTAGCGTTGCGTCAAGGTCAACGCGCTCGACCAGTCCCAGCCAAGATTATTGTAGGCGTAATTGTAATTCACTAAAGCGGTAGCCCTATCCCCTCGTTGCCAGGCGACATCGCCATTTTGAATCCAGGCTCTGGGGTCTTGGGACTGCGCCTGCACGGTGGCGACGAATAACAACAAGGCTAAAATAAAAGTCATTCCAAATTGGGTTTGCGATTTCATGAGTTTTTCCTCCCGGTTATGCCTTACGGCGAATTATCAAAATTATTGCTCTTCACCTTCCTAATGGCAGAAGCAAAAAAACATTTCAGAAAAAAATGGTGAGATAGAAAAATCGCGCCCACGATGTTACGCTACACCGCACGCACAGCAGTAAACATAGAACAATTACGATTTGAGCCAACACTATGCCCATTGTCCCAAACACGCATTTCGATCATTACGAAATCATCGCTCCGCTCGGCGCAGGTGGCATGGGCGAAGTGTACCGCGCCCGTGATACGCGCCTGAACCGTGAGGTTGCCATCAAAATCCTGCCCGCCGAATTCGCGCAGGATGCAGATCGTTTGCGTCGCTTTGAACAGGAAGCGCATGCGACTTCCGCGCTGAATCATCCGAACATTTTAACGGTCTATGATTTTGGTATGCACGAAGGCAATCCCTATTTGGTAATGGAATTGCTGGAAGGCGAAGAGCTACGCGCCCACCTCAACAACGGCGCCTTGCCCGTGCGCAAAGCCACAGAATACGCGCAACAAATTGCCAATGGTTTAGCTGCCGCGCACGAGAAAGGCATTGTCCATCGTGATCTCAAGCCAGAGAATTTATTTGTGACCAAAGA
>JAYVRW010000311.1:0-13846 GCA_043775925.1 Blastocatellia bacterium | reverse complement strand
CGATCCGTGAAGGCGGTCGCACCGTCGGCGCTGGCACTATCTCTGATATTGTTGAATAAGGAATTAGTCCTAAGTCCTGAGTCCTAAGTTGAAAGAATTTATACGGAACTAAATTATAATGGCGAGAGATAACATCACATTAGTTTGCGAAGAGTGCAAAAATAAGAATTACATGACGACAAAGAATAAGAAAAAAACTCCAACTCGTCTGGAATTCAAGAAATTTTGCAACAAGTGCCGCAAGCACGTGAACCATAAAGAAACCAAGTAACAAAGCTACCATCCTTTGAAGCTGTGACGGAACAATGTTTTGTTCTTTTTCAGATTTCTTCTTTGGAGCTTTTAAATAGGGGTATGGTGTCAACGGCTAGCACAGCGGTCTCCAAAACCGTTGGTCCGGGTTCGAATCCTGGTACCCCTGCCATTCGACTATTTCGCCCCTGAACGCATATTCAGGATATTTTTGAAATGCAAAATCCAAACTTACGGATGCGTAACGGGAGGGATGTCTGGTAATGTCAATAGAAGAAATACAAAGTGAACTTCCCGAGGCCCCACAAGGCCCGATAGCTCGTCTCAAGAATTTCTATCACGAAACCCGCATTGAAATGACTAAGGTTGCCTGGCCTACGCGCAAGGAAGTCATTGATACGACGATGGTTGTGATTGTGGCAGTTTTCTTTTTTGGCTTTTTCCTATTTGGAACGGACATCGTTCTGAAGTACGTGATTGATGGCATCGAATGGGCTGCTAAAAAGGTATTTTATTAAGCTGAAACTACGGAGGCTTGCCTTGGACTCTAAGGCAGCTTGAGATATGACCGAACTCGAAACTCAGGAAGAAGAATTAGAAACTGAAGAAATTTCAGAAGTTGCTGAAATTCCTGAAGCTGTTGAAGCTGTTGACACTACTGAATCTGTTGAGACTTCTGAAGTTGATGAAGTAGTGACTGAGGTAGTTGATGAAGTTCCGGCAGAAGCTCAAGTAGAACAACGAACGGAATGGTTTATAATTCACACCTATTCAGGCTATGAGCGTAAAGTGCGCGATAGTCTGAACTCTCGCATTGAAGCCTTTAAAATGGCTGACGAAGTGCTTGAGGTGTTAATTCCCACAGAAACGGTCGTTGAAATGCGCGGCTCTAAGCGGGTGGAAAGTACGCGAATGTTCTTTCCAGGTTACGTGCTAGTCAAGCTGGCTACCAATGAGCGCGGAGATATTTCAGATAAATCCTGGCACTTGATCAAGAGTACGCCCAAGGTTACGAGTTTTGTGGGCGGTCAAAAGCCGACGCCACTGACTCCTGAAGAAGTTGATCAGATTGTTCATCACGTAGCGGTCGCGGCAGAGAAGCCGAAACCGAAATTTACGTTCTCTCGTGGAGAAACTGTTCGCATTACGAACGGGCCTTTTACTAGCTTTACGGGAACTGTTGAAGAAGTAAATATTGATAAGAGTATGTTAAAGGTAATGGTTACAATTTTTGGTCGTGCAACTCCGGTTGAGCTGGGGTTCCTTGAAGTTGAAAAACTGACCTTTACTGAAGAAAATTGATAATGGTGATAAATGAGAGGCTTCGGGCTGACTGATTGCTCCTCTCAAATTATCCGGTTTTATTATTATGGCTAAGAAGATTACAAGTTACATCAAGCTCCAGGTGTCTGCGGGTAAGGCAAATCCAGCGCCGCCAATTGGTACGGCTCTCGGCCCGCAAGGCGTCAATATCATGGAGTTTTGTAAGCAGTTCAATGCGAAGACCGCCAACATGGGAGACATTAAAATCCCGGTTGTTATTACGGTTTACGCGGATCGCTCATTCACCTTCATCACGAAGACTCCTCCTGCGGCTGACTTATTAAAGAAAGTTTTAGGAATCACCAAAGGTTCTGGTAAGCCGAACCGTGAAAAGATCGGTACGGTCACGCGGGCACAAATCGAAGAAATTGCAAAAACCAAATTGCCAGATTTGAATACTACCAGTCTGGACTCGGCAATTCGAACTATCGAAGGCACTGCCAAGAGCATGGGCTTGCAACTCAAAGATTAGTGTAAGGATTAGTCTTCATCAATCACTGTTCTTACGAGGGAGTGGCAACGCTCTTCATTCACTTGAAGCCGCCAAGTCACGTTAGCACCTGAAAGGAAAATCATGGCTGGAAAAAAATTCAAAGCAGCGGTAGCGCAGGTTGACCTTGCTAAATTATATTCGCTCAGCGATGCGCTTGAGCTGGTCAAGAAAGTCGCCTTTGCCAATTTCGATGAGACCGTTGAATTAACAATGGTTTTAGGGGTTGATCCACGCAAGGCAGATCAGTTAGTGCGCGGCACGCTTGTCTTGCCGCACGGCTTGGGGAAAAACAAAAAAGTTGCGGTCATCGCTAGTGGTGACAAAATGAAAGAGGCGCTTGAGGCAGGCGCTGATGAAGTCGGCGCCGAAGATTTGGTCGAAAAGATCAAAGGTGGCTACACCGATTTCGACGCACTGATTGCGACTCCCGACATGATGCGTCTGGTGGGAGCTTTAGGTAAAGTGCTGGGGCCTCGCGGCTTGATGCCGAATCCGAAAACCGGAACAGTAACGGCTGATGTGGCGACTGCGATTAAGGAAACGAAAGCCGGTAAAGTCGAATACCGTGTAGATAAGACAGGTGTTATTCACGTTGGTGTCGGCAAGGTTTCCTTCCCGTCTGATAAATTAATTGAGAACACGAAATCATTAATTGACGCCGTGGTGAAAGCCAAGCCTTCCACTGCGAAAGGCAAATACGTTAAGAAGATCAATCTTGCTTCGACCATGGGACCTGGTGTTCTGGTTGATGGCGGGTCAGTTGGAGCTTAACGCAAATCAAGATTTATAGAGTGCTATCATGAAAACCAAAATTCAAAAGCAAAGTGAAATTGAGATTCTGAATACGGAATTTGCGAAATCGAATCACGCTATTGTGGTTCATTATCAGGGCATTAGCGTGGAGAAGGATTGGGCGCTACGTGATGAAGCGCGTGCTGCTAACTTCGGCTATCGTGTCATTAAGAATAAGCTGGCACAGCGAGCCGTAGTTGGAACCCCGCTCGAAAGTTTGAAAGACCAATTTGTGGGGCCGACCGCGATTGCTTACAGTGACAGCGATCCTGTTAGTATTGCCAAGGTTCTAAGTAAATTCGCTAAAGAAAATCCGAAGTTTTCCTTTAAGGGTGGAGTCGTTGAAGGCCGTGCCATTACAGTCAATGAAATTGCTGATGTCGCGGCGTTACCATCGAAGGAAGAATTGATCAGCCGTATTATGTACCTGTTAAATTCAGGAGCACAAAGAATGGCTGTTGCGCTCAATGGTGTTTCTCGTAACCTGGCAGTTGTGGCCAGTGAAATCGCCAGGCAAAAAAGCGCCTAGTTTGGATATTAGATATTTGAAGATAAATCTTTCGATCTGAAGTGATTCGATTGGAAGAAATGATTTTTGATAGTGGTCGCTAACGCGTGTCAGTGCGCGACCCACACGCCAGGGATCAGTTTTGGAGTGATGCCCGAACCGATCTTCAGTGCGTCGTTGAATTCCGACGCAAGACCATTAACTTTTTTCAGGCCTGACGCCTGAACAATCTGGAAATAAAGACTATGTCAGACAAATTACAAGGTATTGTTGACCAAATTAAAGAATTAACCCTTCTCGACGCTTCAAATCTCGTGAAGATGTTGGAAGAAACTTTCGGCGTCTCCGCCGCTGCCGCTTCAGTGGCAGCAGCTCCGGCAGCGGCAGCAGCAGCTCCGGCAGCAGAAGAAAAAGATGAATTTGATGTCATTCTCACTGCCGCTGGTGCGAACAAAATCAATGTCATTAAAGTTGTCCGTGAAATCACCGGTCTCGGCTTGAAAGAAGCCAAGGACCTGGTTGATGCTGCTCCGAAGGCTGTCAAAGAAGGCGCCTCTAAGGATGAAGCCGAACAATTGAAAACGAAGCTCACTGAAGCTGGTGCATCTGTTGAACTCAAGTAGTTCATTTGAGATTGTTGGTGTATTAAGATAATCTATTGAGTGCTGGGTGAAGGGCTTAACTTCTCTCAGCACTCATTAGTTCACGTAACACGAAAATTATCTTGATATGTGCTGTCAGTATTTTAGTTTTTTCAGCCCCTCAATAAGCTCCGGGGGTTAGGGAATCAGAACGATTCATACAATTGTATTTTATAACTAAACTGCATGATCGCGGCTAAGGCGTACTATTATCGCCCAGCCGCTTTTGGCGTTTACATTCGCAATTGTTAGGCAGAAATGCTAAGAGGGCGCACGCTAACCAGCGTGCCTTACCAACGGGAATGACCGCAATGGCAAATAACGAATTAATTGCTTTAAGCATAGCTAAAGGGCCGCGCTACGATTTCTCCAAGATTCGTACCGCAGTACGAATTCCAAATTTAATTGAAGTGCAGCGGGAAAGCTATGACCGCTTTCTTCAAATGGATTTGTTACCGCCCGAGCGCGATAGCACGGGGTTGCAAGCCGTTTTCAAATCTACTTTTCCGATTGCCGATTTTCGTGATGTCTCTTCGCTGGAATTCGTTGAGTACCGCATCGGTAACTGGACTTGTAAATGTGGACAGTTGCAGGGGCTGCATCACTTGCGCTCAAATTGTAAAACCTGCGCCGCTGTGATCAGAGTGAATCCGTTTTCATCCGAAGATGTGATGTGCGGAGATTGCGGAACTTATAATAAAAACGTTGTGATCGTTTGCGACAACTGCGGTGAACCCGTTGGTCTCAAACATAAATATGACGTGAATGAATGTCAGGAACGCGGAATGACCTATTCGGTTCCGCTGCACGTCAAGATTCGTCTGACGGTCTGGGATAAAGATGAGGAGACGCATCACAAATCAATCCGCGACATTAAGGAAGAGGAAGTTTATTTCGGCGACTTACCGTTGATGACAGCGAATGGAACTTTCATCATTAATGGAACCGAGCGCGTTATTGTCTCGCAACTCCATCGTTCGCCGGGCGTGTTTTTTGAGCGCGCGGAAAATAACACCTACTTCCTTGGCAAAGTAATTCCGTATCGTGGTTCGTGGGTCGAATTTGAATATGACGCCAAGAATCTTCTGTACGTTCGCATTGATCGCAAGCGAAAATTCCTGGCAACCATTTTCTTACGCGCCCTTGGACTCAAGAGCGACGAAGAAATTCTCAAAGCCTTCTATCAGGTTGATACGATTAACGCGAGAAACGGGCAGCTTTATTGGCAGGTGAGCAAGAATATTATTGGTTTGCGTGTTTCGCACGAAATCAAAGATAAAAAGGGCGAGGTGCTGGTTAAGAGCGGCAAGAAAGTTACCAGCGCATCCTACGAGGGCATTGTCGCAGCAGGCGTGACTGAAATCGAGGTACAGGTTCACGACCTTGAAGGCGCGTTCGTGTTGAGTGATTTGGTAGACAACACGACAGGCGAAGTTCTGGCGGAAAGCAATACGACTTTGACGCCGGAAACGATTGCGAAACTGGCTGAAGCCGGCGTCGAAACGCTGGAAATATTCTTTCCTGAAAAAGATGATGCCGGTCCGGTGATGAGCAATACAGTTCGCAAGGATTCTATCAAATCGCATCACGAGGCATTGATTGAAATCTATCGCAAGATGCGTCCTGGCGACCCGCCGACGTTGGATACTTCAAAAGCGTTATTTGAAGGCATGTTCTTCGATCCGCGCAAATTTGACTTTTCGCGTGTTGGTCGTTTGAAATCCAATATTAAATTAGGCTACCCAGAACGGGATCGTCTGGATGATTTACTGTTCTCGCCAGGAGATTTCTACAACGTCATTGACTATGTTTTAAAGCTGAAAAAAGTCAGCGGCGAAGTCAAATTACCTGATGGTCGCAGCATTTTCTACAGTGATGATGATATTGATCATTTGGGTAATCGTCGTGTTCGCGCGGTCGGTGAATTGCTTGAAAATCAATTCCGACTGGGATTAGTCCGAATGGAACGCGCCATCAAAGAGAAGATGTCCATCCATCAGGAAATGCAAACCGCGATGCCGCGCGATTTGATTAACGCCAAGCCGGTGATGGCGGCAGTCCGCGAATTCTTTGGGTCATCGCAGCTTTCTCAGTTTATGGATCAAACGAATCCATTGTCTGAGATTACGCACAAGCGTCGTCTTTCAGCGCTTGGACCAGGCGGTTTGTCACGTGAGCGCGCCGGCTTTGAAGTCCGCGACGTGCATACGACTCACTATGGTCGTATCTGCCCGATTGAAACCCCAGAAGGGCCGAACATCGGATTGATTTCGTCTCTCTCATGTTTTGCGCGGATCAATGAATTTGGCTTTATCGAATCGCCGTATCGTCGGGTTGATAATGGGCGAGTGATTGATTACTTGCTGATTCATAATCCGGGAGATACGCCTCTCAAAGCCGGAGACCATGTTCCTGAAGAAGTCGTTGAAAAAGCGAACAAAAAAGTGGGTGACGGAAAATTGGCAACTTATGAGCCGTACCCGTTTTATCTTTCGGCTTGGGAAGAAGATAAATACATCATCGGCCAGGCAAATATTGAACTGGATAAAGACGGTCATATTGTCGGTGAGCGCGTCAATGCTCGTCAGGCTGGCGAATTCATTTTGACCTTGCGCGGAGAACTCCAATACATGGACGTTTCTCCGAAACAGCTTGTATCGGTCGCCGCTTCGTTGATTCCGTTCCTCGAAAACGATGACGCGAATCGTGCGTTGATGGGTTCAAACATGCAACGCCAAGCCGTCCCGTTATTGCGTGCGCAAGCCCCATTCATCGGGACCGGCATGGAAAAGGTTACGGCGCAGGATTCCGGCGCGGTCGTTATTGCTCGACGAGACGGTGTGGTTGACGTAGTTGACTCCGAGCGCATCATCATCAAAGCCGATCACAACGTAGACGGTACGCTTTCACGCGAAGTGACGGCGGATATTTACCCACTGATCAAATTCAAACGCTCGAACCAGAATACCTGCATCAACCAGAAGCCCATCGTGCGCAAAGGTGATCGGGTTGTGAAAGGACAAGTCGTAGCTGACGGGCCTTGTACTGAAGGCGGCGAATTAGCGCTGGGACGTAACGTGATGGTCGCGTTTATGCCGTGGCGTGGATACAACTTCGAAGACGCGATTTTGATCTCTGAAAAGATGGTCAAGAACGATTACTACACTTCAATTCACGTTGAAGAATTAGAAATTGAAGCGCGTGACACGAAGCTTGGACCGGAAGAAATTACCCGTGATATTCCGAACGTTGGCGAAGCCGCTTTGCGCGACCTCGACGATAGTGGAATTATTCGGATTGGTGCTTACGTTAAGCCGGGTTCGATTCTGGTTGGAAAGGTGACACCCAAAGGTGAAACCCAACTGACCGCCGAAGAAAAATTGCTTCGTGCCATCTTCGGCGAAAAAGCTGGCGATGTGCGCGATGCTTCACTCAACTGCCCTCCGGGCATTGAAGGAACAGTTGTTGATGTCAAAGTCTTTACCCGCAAGGGCGCAGACAAAGACGCTCGTAGCTTGGCCATCGAAGCGGCGGAAGAAGAGAAACTGCTGAAGAATCTCAACGACGAAATTCGTATCCTGCACGAAGAGCGTAACAAGCGCGCGTACGAATTACTCGAAGGTCGTAAGCTGGAAGAAGACCTTGTCCATAATCGCAAGGTTTACTTTGAAAAAGGTACGAAGCTGACCCGCGAAAATTTGCAGGAACTCGAATTCGCAGCCTTGAAGAAAGCGACTGTCGCGGGTACTCGTACCGATGTCAGCGCCGAAATCAAAGACCTCGAACAGCGGACAGACCGTCAAATCGCCATCCTGGAGCATTTGTTCAAGGACAAAGTTGACAAGCTGAAAAAAGGCGATGAGTTAATGCCTGGTGTCATCAAGATGGTCAAAATCTTTGTCGCGATGAAGCGTAAGCTTTCCGTCGGAGACAAGATGGCCGGTCGTCACGGTAACAAAGGTGTCATCGCTCGCATCCTGCCGGAAGAGGATATGCCGTATCTACCGGACGGAACTCCGGTTGAAATCGTGCTGAATCCGTTGGGTGTGCCTTCGCGTATGAACGTCGGGCAGATTCTGGAAACTCATTTGGGTTGGGCAGCCAACGTGCTGGGATTGAAATTCGCTACGCCGGTGTTCGATGGAGCATCCGAGGTAGAAATTAAGAAATTCCTGCACGAAGCTGATGAAAAATTACAAGCAAACGGCTTCCCTGAAATGGTTAATGATTCAGGAAAAACTGCCTTGTATGACGGGATGACGGGGGAAGTGTTCGAGCAGAAAGTAACCGTCGGCTACATTTACATGCTCAAACTTTCGCATTTGGTGGACGACAAGATTCACGCCCGTTCAATTGGACCATACAGCTTAATTACGCAACAGCCGCTCGGTGGTAAAGCGCAATTCGGCGGTCAGCGTTTCGGAGAAATGGAATGCTGGGCGTTACAGGCTTACGGTGCTGCGCATACGTTGCAGGAACTGCTGACAGCGAAATCAGATGACGTGACAGGGCGTTCGAAAATTTACGAAGCCATTGTCAAAGGTGAGACTGATTTCGAGCCGGGCTTACCGGAATCCTTCAACGTCCTGATCCGCGAATTGCAATCGTTGTGTCTTGATGTTGACTTGCGTCAGGCTGAAACAGCGCATGATTAAAATCAGTTGTCCGTAGCCGTTCGCTCATCACGAACAGCTACGAATGGCAACAGGCAGGAACAACGGACAACTGATAATGGAGAAAAGCTAATGTACAGAATTACCGGGGACAACAAGCCCGCACCATATTTAGAATCTATTCGGATTAGTCTTGCTTCACCAGAAAAAATTCGCTCCTGGTCACACGGACACGTCACGAAGCCAGAAACAATCAATTATCGAACGTTCAAACCGGAACGCGATGGATTGTTCTGTGCGCGTATTTTTGGTCCGGTTACAGATTGGGAATGTTTGTGTGGTAAGTACAAACGCATGAAGCATCGCGGTGTGGTCTGCGATAAATGCGGCGTTGAAGTCACACAGGCAAAAGTTCGTCGTGAACGCATGGGACACATTGAATTAGCCAGCCCGTGTTCGCACGTTTGGTTTTTCAAAGGTCTGCCTTCGCGTATCGGACATTTGTTGGATATTCCGTTGCGTGAGCTGGAAAAAGTTTTGTACTTTGAAAGCTACATCACGATTGCCGATCAGAAAGAGCTGGACGAATTAGGGATTCCGCTCAAAGAAAAAGAGCTGTTGCTGGATGATCGTTATCGTCAGTTGCGTCAGGAATTTCCCGGCAAATTTACCGACGAAGTCGCACGCATGGGCGCGGAAGCTATTAAGATTCTGTTGGCGAAAGCCGACATTGAAGAGCTTTCCGAAGAGATGCGCGAGAAGATGAAAACCGAGACCAGTCAGCAGAAAAAGCTGAAGTACTCGAAGCGTCTGAAAGTCGTCGAATCGTTCCGCAAATCCGGCAATCATCCCGATTGGATGATTCTGGATGTGATCCCGGTGATCCCACCTGAACTGCGTCCGTTAGTCCCCTTAGACGGTGGACGTTTTGCAACTTCGGATTTGAACGATCTCTATCGTCGCGTCATCAATCGTAATAATCGTTTATCGAAGCTCATCGAATTGAAGGCTCCTGAAGTTATTGTGCGTAACGAAAAACGCATGTTGCAGGAAGCCGTAGACGCTTTGTTTGACAACGGTCGTCGTGGTCGCGTGCTGCGCGGTGTCAACAATCGTCCGTTGAAATCTTTGTCTGATACGTTGAAGGGCAAACAAGGTCGCTTCCGTCAGAATCTGCTCGGCAAGCGCGTAGATTATTCAGGACGTTCAGTCATTGTTGTCGGGCCGGAACTCAAGCTGCATCAGTGCGGTTTGCCGAAGAAAATGGCGCTCGAATTATTCAAGCCATTTATCTACAACAAGCTCGAAGCTGAAGGTCACGCCGCGACGATCAAGCAAGCCAAAGAATTAGTGGAAAGACAGGAAGATGTCGTGTGGGACATTTTAGAAAAAGTCATTAAAGACCATCCTGTTTTACTCAATCGCGCTCCAACGCTTCATCGTTTAGGTATTCAGGCATTTGAACCGGTTCTTGTCGAAGGTAAGGCCATCAAGATTCATCCTTTGGTCTGTACCGCCTTCAACGCGGATTTTGACGGTGATCAGATGGCGGTACATATTCCGCTTTCGCCTGAAGCGCAAATCGAAGCGACGGTGCTGATGCGTGCCGATAACAACATTCTTTCTCCGGCATCAGGGCAGCCCATTGCAGTTCCTTCACAGGATATTGTTTTAGGTTGTTATTACCTGACACGCGCGGCGGATGGAGCCAAAGGCGAAGGTCGTGCTTTTGCCAACATTGATGAAGTCTTACTCGCGTTGGATGCGAAAGAAGTTTCGACCCAAACACGCATTCGCCTTCGTTACACAGGTAAGCTCATTAATCTTGAGAACGAACGCGATAATCAGGACATCATCAAAGCCAGTTCGCAGGATGTTTTAAATCGGACGATTCAAACTACTGTTGGACGGGTGATTTTCAATGATAGTTTGCCGAAGGAACTGCCATACATTAACGGTCTTCTGAAGAAAAAAGGACTGGCCAGTCTGGTCAGCTTCTGCTTCCTGCGTTATGGGCATGCGAACACTGTCATGATGCTCGACCAGTTGAAAACACTGGGCTTCACTTACGCGACGAAAGCGGGTATCTCAATCGGCATTGACGATATGGTGACGCCGCCGAACAAGAAGAAATTAATCGGAGATGCTGACGACGAAGTCATTAAGATTGAGCAGCAGTACAACGATGGTGTCATCACGAACGGCGAACGTTACAACAAGGTTGTCGCGATCTGGTCAGAAGTGACCGAGCGCGTCGCCGACGAAATGTTCAAGGAAATGTCCAGACGGGAAATTGAATCGAAAGAACTCAATCCAATTCTTGTGATGGCAGATTCTGGAGCGCGTGGTAACCAACAGCAAATTCGTCAGTTGGCGGGAATGCGCGGATTGATGGCCAAGCCTTCCGGTGAAATCATCGAAACGCCAATTCGTGCTAACTTCCGCGAAGGTCTGACCGTGTTGCAGTACTTTATCTCAACCCACGGAGCGCGTAAGGGATTGGCTGATACTGCTTTGAAAACAGCGGATTCAGGTTATCTCACTCGTCGCTTGGTTGACGTCGCGCAGGACGTAATTATCTCCGAAGATGATTGCGGAACCATTCGCGGCATTTTAGCTGAACCGATTATCGAAGCCGGAGACATTATCGAAGGCTTGCGCGAACGCATCATCGGACGTGTTTCTCTGGTAGATATTCACGATCCCATCACCGGACAAATCCTGGCCGCCGCTGGTCGGGAAATGGACGAAGATTTAGCGACTGAAATTCAAAATGCCGGAATCGAACGTGTTCGTATTCGTTCGGTGCTGACGTGTGAATCGCGTCGTGGCGTGTGCGTCAAGTGCTACGGTCGTAATCTGGCGACAGGTAAAACGGTTGATATGGGCGAAGCGGTCGGCGTGATCGCGGCTCAATCCATCGGCGAACCTGGTACTCAGTTGACGATGCGTACCTTCCACATCGGTGGTACTGCTTCGAGAATTTCTGAGCAATCAGCGCACGAATCACGCATCGCCGGAACGGTTAAATATGATGAGCTGAATACGCTCGTCAACCGTGAAGGCAAAATCGTAGCTCTCAATCGTAACGGTTCGGTGGTCATTGTTGATGATCGCGGTCGTGAAGTTGATCGTTACCCGATTGCTTACGGTGCAACGATTAATTTTGTTGATGGAACACGTTGCGAAGAAGGCGACAAAATTGCTGAGTGGGATCCTTATTCCCGCGTAATCCTGACCGAATTTGCTGGTCATATTCATTGGAAAGATTTGATCGAAGGCGAAACTGTTCACGAAGATACCGACGAAAATTCTGGTATGTCGCGTATGATCGTCATGGATTCGACCAATGAAAAACGTCAACCTCGGATTGAAATTCGTAATGATGCCGGTAAAGTCCTGAAGGCTTATCCGATGCCTATCAGAGCGAATCTGATGGTTGGACGCGATGACGAAGTCAAACCCGGTGACATCATTGCCAAAACGCCGCGTGAATCTGCGCGTCAGAAAGACATCGTCGGTGGTTTGCCACGCGTCGTTGAACTTTTTGAAGCACGCAAGCCGCGTGAAACTGCCGTGATGAGCGAAATTGATGGCATCATCAAATTTGGCTCCATTACCAAAGGTTCACAAAAAGTTATCGCGGTTGGTGAAGGCGGCGAAGAGCGTGAATATTCAATTCCGCGTGGTACGCACATCAACGTTCAGGAGGGCGACAAGGTTCGCGCTGGTGAACCGTTGATGGATGGCCCGTTGAATCCGCACGACATTTTAGCGGTACAGGGAATGGAAGCCTTACAACGTTATCTGGTCAATGCAATTCAGGAAGTCTATCGGTTGCAGGGTGTGTACATCAACGATAAGCACATCGAAGTCATCGTTCGTCAAATGCTGCGCTGGGTTCGCATCAAAGACGTGGGCGACACTGAGTTCTTACTGGAAGAACAGGTTGATCGCTTCCGCTTCGCTGATGAAAACGCCCGCGTTGAAGGCGAAGACGGACAATCTTCCACTGCCGAACCGTTGCTGCTTGGCATCACGAAAGCTTCACTTTCAACCGATTCATTTATCTCGGCGGCATCGTTCCAGGAAACGACTCGCGTGCTGACCGAAGCCGCAATTTCAGGGCGTGTAGATTATCTGCGCGGCTTGAAAGAAAACGTCATTATGGGACGATTGATTCCGGCAGGAACCGGAATGGATTATTACCGTAACGTCAAAATCGAAGCTGACGAAACCGAAAGCTCCAACAAAGAAGAGGAAATCGAAGACACGCAGAGTTACCTCGAAGCGATGTCCCAGATGGTTGGATTACGTCCGACCGCTCCAATTGAAGAAGTTGAGGAAGAGGCCGATTTTGTTGACGAAGCCTACGAAGATGAGATCATTCCTGAAGTTACGGATGACCTTGTTGAAGAACCAGCCTTCGCTGACGATGACGACGATTTCTAAAAAACGGCAGAAGCCTGCCCGTCAGGAAGGGCAACAGTACAAAACTAAAAAGCCACAGTTTACGCTGTGGCTTTTTAAGTTTGAGCTTCTTACTTGAGTGATGCTGGCAAACCCTAATGAATAAGTCTCATGAGAACCCCTTCTCGGTTTGCGATCTTCGAAAGACCCTTGATTATGATAGGGGCTTTTGTATATCCGAGTGCATAATTATCATAGATATTTATAAGAACTAAATATCGTCTGGTTAAATAAAAGTCGCAATCTTTTACTACACGTATAGCATCGGCTTCCAGCGTCTTATCGTCGAAATATTCTTTGGATTCGTAGTTCGATTCAGTTCCGATCTCACTGCGTAAAGCTTTGACTATTTTTCGCCCCATCACCAAACTAAAACTATTTTCCTGATTGAATAAATCACGGTACATGATTTCTTTTCCCGTTGAAAGATCAATTGTGATTGCCCCAGTAATTTTTTGACCATGAGCCGAGTAAAAAGGCTTCCAAATCCCATACCCATCGAAATGAATACTAATTAGCCCAAATTTATTCAGCGTAATACGGTAATCAATATCTGCCTTGAATGTATCTTCTCTTAAATTTCCACAGGTTTCTATCTCATCCAAGTCCTCGGTAAATTTATGGATGATTTGTTGATTGATGATTGCTTGTAACTTGAGGTTATTCAGCTCGTAGACAAAGGGGTGCTTAATCCGATAAATGCAACGGCGGTTCTTGGAGCGTAATATCAAAATTTTTTTCGTACCGAAGCAGT